>DATDCH010000412.1:0-17308 GCA_036524455.1 Kofleriaceae bacterium
CGCCGGCGCGAACGCCGACTGTTGTTTGCACGCCACCGGGTCGCCGCGCTTGCAGGCGAGCTCCATGAGCTTTTCGGCTTCCAAGCGAGTGCTGCGCGACCGGCGGCGATTCCGCGCCAGCTGATCCGCCACCAGCCGGCATCCAACGCCTTGATCACGGGCGCACGCCGCGCGCCATCGCTGCTCGGCCTCGCGCGGTTGACGGTCGACGACCGCGAGCCCGACGAGGACACACGCCGTCGGATCCGCGCTGCACTGCTTACGCAGCGCATCGCGTGCCGCTACCGAGCCGTCGAGCGCTTTCGCGAACTGCACGTACTGGCACGCGGAGCGGTCGCCTGCTCTGCAACCGAGCTTGTACCACGTCGCGGCGTCGTCGAACGTCTCGGCGCCGTGACCACGCAGCGTACAACTCGCACGATCATCGGCCGCACAACCACGCTCGTAATCGGCGAGCGCGCCGTGGTGCAGCTCGGCGAGACGCCTGCACGATCGGCCGATGCCTTCGTCGCACAGCTGCGCGCACGTCTGTTCGTCGTGGCAACGCCAGTCGGGCGGGTGTTGCCGGAGCTGGTTCGCGGCAGTGCACGGCGCGACCCGATCGACGTTGCAGGCGGTTTCGGCGAATGCGATCGCCTTGCTCCAGTTGCGCTGGCCACCGCGACCGCGGGCATACATCTGTGACAGGTGTTTGCAGCCGCTGGCGATGTCGGCGTCGCACGCGCGCATGAACAGCACGCGCGCGCCCTCGGGCGGCGCCAGCAGGCCGGCCCGGTCGCAGCTGCGCGCCTCGCCGAGATCGCACGACTTGCCGAGATCCACCAGTGCCCCGACGCGATCGCCCGCCGCAAGCCGAACCTCGCCACTGCGCATACATCCGACGGCATCGTCGCCGTCGCACGCCTTGCGGTGCAGCTCCGCGATGCGGCGTCGATACGAAGCGCTCCGACTCTGCTTGCCCAGCTCGAGCTGCTCGGCGAGTCGCTCGCATGCGCGCGCACTACCGTTCGTGCAGGCGCGGTCAAACAGCACGAGCGCGCGATCACCTGTGCTGCGGCGATTGCCGAGGAGGAGGCATGCGTCTGCACTGCCGAGCTTGCAGGCGCGTTCGATCTCCTCGAAGCCGCGCTCGGTGTCGTCGTCGCGGAGCAGCTTCCTGCCGTATTCGAGGCACGCGGCGGCAACGCCATCGTCGCACTGCTGTTCGAACAGCATGAACCCGCGGTCGCGCAGCGCGTGCTGCGTGTACTCGCGATGACGTCCGATGCGCAGCTGCTTCATCTCGGCGGCCGCTTGCATGCACCTCGCGGGCTCGCCGCGCTCGCACTCGGCGATTGCGACCACGAGCTTGGTGTCGCTCGCGCGCTCGGCGTGAGCCGCTGTGGTTGCCAGGACAACACAGCCAACGAAGATGATCCGCATGCCCCGTTGAACAGCAACTGCGATGCCACACACGAGCCCATTGTGATCACGGAGCTAGCTCAGCGTGTACCGACGAGCGGCCATGCGAATCGCCATGGGTTGGCCGGTCAAGCCGCCGTCACGATGAGGAGACGATGCGTCTCCTCGAGTTGGCGGGGAGCGATACACAAGCCTTACAAACCGAGTCCCGGGCGAGCGCGTTTGAGGTCTTCGCAAGGAGATTCCCAATGTTGACTCGCTTAGCTGCATGTTTCGTTTCCTTTGGTTTGCTTGGCAACGTCGCTGGCGCGCATAGCTTCGCTCAGCCCCCACATCAAGAAGAGATCAGCGTCGCGATGCCGATTCGCGTCGCGCCTGATCGCGCTGAAGTGCGCAAGGCACTCGAGAAGCGCCGCGCGAAAAACCTCGCCGCGTTCCGCGCGTATCGCAAGGCCGGCGTCTATCCGCACAACTTCGTCCGCTCCGGTCCGCTCAACGTGTGGATCGATCAGGACGGCCACCTGTGCGCGGCCGCGACGATGATCGCGAAGGACGGCAAGCGCGCGCTCGTCGACGACATCGGCAAGACCGATAACTTCATCCGGCTGCTCAACGTCACCGAAGGCGCGCTACTGGATTGGATGCTGACGTCGGGTTTCACGATCGAAGAGATCGATCGCATCCAGGTGCCGGGCTTCGGTCAGGAAGACTTTCGACAGCCGCAGCCTGACTGGACCGTCGAGGACAACCGGCTACGCGGCGTCTACGCGTCGACCGATGCATGGCTCGTCAAGCACGCGAAGAAGAACCTCGACAAGGCCGTGTCGCGCCTGATGCAGAACCCCGAGCTCGCGCAGAAGCTCGTCGATGGCACGCTCTAATCAGCGGCGCCACGAGTCAGGGGCGCCATAAACGTCGAAGCCGACGTAGCCGCGGCCCGGCGACGTGTCGCGTCGCGCGACGATCGCGAGCAGCTCGCGGAGCTGCGCCGTGTAGAACGCAACCTCCTCGAGCTTGGCCGCCGTCGGTCGATCGCCGAGCGCCTCGAGCCTCTCGGCCAGCCTGGCCAGCAGCGGCTCGATCGAGAGCTGCGCTTCGAACGCGAGCGAGCGGACCGGGAATGCCGGCGCCTTCGGACCACCGGAGACGAGTCGGAGGAGAACGACTCCGAGCGCGATGCCGCACACGCCACCGATCGCGGCGTAGACCAGATCGGTGACGAACAGTAGCGCGATGAACACGGCCAGCGGGACCACCGTCACCACGAACAGGAACACGCCGACGCTCACACCACCGCGGCCGCTCACCGAGTCCGCAAGCGCCGCATAGGCCGCGTTCTTGACGGCCGTCGCATCGAGCTTCGGTTGGCTGGCGGCGTGCTCGACGAGATTCACCAGCGCCAGCAGCTGATCGACCTCGCCGTTCGTGGCCCGCTTCTGTACCTTGCCGAACGGATCGATGAGGTGCTGACCGTTGCGATTGATCGTGACGCGTGGGCCGTCTGGCAGGAACGACCACTTGCCACCGTGCCGCTTGATGATCGCCTCGCCGAGGTACGCACCAGCGTCGCCGGCCAGCTCGTGATTGCCGTGCGACCACTCGGCGCGAAACTCCGGGCTGTCGATCCAGGCGTCGACCTGCAAGATCGACTTGTTGTCGTAGCCAGCGAGCCCGAGCCGCTCGACCATGCGCGCGGCGGCACTGCGTAATGCTTGAACGTCGTGACCGGAAGCGGTGGTCATGGGGAGAACCTGAGAGAGGGTTGATTGCGCGATTCGTGCATGCGAGCTCGTTACGCATTTCATGTTCCGTGCCGCGACCGCGCGTGCACACGCGAGCGACATCATTCGATGCGTGACGCGCTCGAAGCTGAAGTTGCCGTGGTCGACAGACCCTACGTGTTGCGATTCGTCATGGCCGGAACTTGCAGTGCAGTGCAATTTGCTTGAAGTGCATCGCCGCCGCCGGATTCTGATCGACGCGTTCGAAGCTCAGCGGTACCACTGCTCGAGCACGCGAGCGAGCGCGAGGTCGCCGGTGCGCACGATCGTGGTGCCGCGCGCGACCTCGCCGGCGAGCTTGCCCGCCTCGCACGCCGCGATCACCTGGCGGCGCGACTGCTCGTAGACGAGGATGCGCGACGTCACTTCGCGATCGCTGCCCTCGATCGGTAGCGGCTTGTGCGGGCCGAGGCTGGTTGCCTTGTCGGGATAGACGACTGGCGCGCTGATGCCGGCGTCGGCTTGGCAGAGCGCGACGAGGAACGTCGTGATCGTGCCGCCGATGTACCAGTCATTGGGCTGCTTCGAGGCGGCTGTCTCGGTCTTGCCGTCGGCCGCAACGATCTGCGTGGTGAGCCTGCCGTCGGGCTCGCGCTGGATCGACGACTTCGTGATCTCGTCGCGGCCGGGCATGTGGATCGTCGAGATCATGTTGCCCTGGAGCGGCGAGAGCTTCGCGTCGGTGAACAGCGTCACCTCGCCGTCGGAGAGCTCACCGGTCGGAGCGGGGCGCTTGTATTTGACGACGAACTTGTAGCCCTCGCCGGTTCGGTAAATCTCGAAGTTCTCCTCGGTGTCGGGGAGGATCGCCGCTTTGTCGACGGTGATGAACGTGCCGCGGTCCCACAGGGTTTCGGCGGGCACGACCGGCGGCTCGACCACCGGTTTCTGTGCCGTGGATGCGCCCGAACACCCTGAGAGAACAGCGATCAGCGGCACCAGGCGCATGCGCGGCAGACTACTACACGGTACAAACCTTCGGTCATGAAGGCAGCTGACGTTCGCCGCACGTTCCTCGAGTTCTTCAAGAAGCACGACCACGAGATCGTCGCTTCGAGCTCGCTCGTGCCCGCCAATGACCCGACCCTGTTGTTCACCAACGCCGGGATGAACCAGTTCAAGGACGTGTTCACCGGTGCGGAGACGCGCGGCTATAAGCGCGCGACGTCATCGCAGAAGTGCGTGCGCGCGGGCGGCAAGCACAACGACCTCGACGAGGTCGGCAAGACGCCGCGCCATCACACGTTCTTCGAGATGCTCGGCAACTTCTCGTTCGGCGATTACTTCAAGGCCGACGCGATTCCGTTCGCGTGGGACTTGCTGACGAACGTGTACGGCATCGACAAGAACCGGCTCGTCGTCACCGTGTACGGCGGTGACAAGGATCTGCCCGGCGTGTCGCCCGACGACGAGGCGCGCGCGCTGTGGAAGAAGGTCACCGGCTTCTCCGACGACCGCATCATCGGCCTCGGCCGCAAAGACAACTTCTGGCAGATGGGTGACACCGGCCCGATGGGGCCGTGCACCGAGATCCACTTCAACTTCGACGCGAAGGGCGACCGCTGGCCCACGAGCGATCCGGACTCGTGGCAAGGCTGGCTCGAAATCTGGAACCTCGTGTTCATGCAGTTCGAGCGCCGCGAGAAGGATGGCGTGCTGCACAAGCTACCTGCGCCCTCGGTCGATACCGGCGCGGGTCTCGAGCGCGTGACGAGCGTCGTCCAGAACGTGCGCTCGAACTACGACACCGATCTGTTCCAACCGATCATCGCGGAGGCGGCGGCGATTGCCGGCGTCGAGTACGGCAAGGGCGGCCCGGGCAACGAGAGTGACACCGCACTGCGCGTGATCGCGGACCACGCGCGCTGCTCGGCGTTCCTGATCGCCGACGGCGTGCTGCCGGGCAACACAGAGCGCGAGTACACGCTGCGCCGGATCTTCCGCCGCGCGGTACGTCACGGCCAGCAGCACCTCGGTATCAAAGAGCCGTTCATGCACAAGGTGTGTGAGCGCGTGATCGCGCTGATGAGCGATCAGTTCCCCGAGCTGCGCGAGCGCCGCTCGACGATCGAGCAGGCCACTCGCAACGAAGAGACCAAGTTCCGCGAGACGCTCGCGCGCGGCCTCACGCGCCTCGACGGCGAGCTCAAGGGGCTCGGCGGCAACAAGGTGCTGCCCGGCAAGGCCGTGTTCACGCTGTACGACACGTTCGGTTTTCCGTGGGACCTCACGAAGGTGATCGCGGAGGAGCGTGGCCTCACGATCGACAAAGCGGGCTACGACGAGGAGATGAAGGCGGCGAAGGCGAAGAGCGCCTTCAAGCTCGACGATCCGGCGATCGAGCGCGTGTTCAAGGAGCTCGCGAGTGAGCTCGGTCCGACGAAGTTCACCGGCTATGAAGGCCGTGGCACGACCGGCGAAGGCACGCTGAAGGCGATCATCGTCGATGGCAAGCGCGTCACCTCGGCGGAGCAGGGCGCGAAGGTCGCCCTCGTGTTCGATCAGACGCCGTTCTACGGCAACTCGGGCGGTCAGATCGGCGACACCGGCTGGGTGATCACGAGCACGGCGAAGATCCGCATCGACGACACACAGAAGCCCGCCGGCGACATGAACGTGCTCGCCGGCGAGGTCGAGATCGGATCGATCAAGGTCGGCGATACCGCAAAGTTCACGGTCGAGGACGACCGCCGCGAGCGCATTCGTGCGAACCATTCGGCGACTCACCTCCTGCATCACGCGCTCAAGAAGGTGCTCGGCGATCACGTCGGCCAGAAGGGCTCGCTCGTCGCGCCCGATCGGCTGCGCTTCGACTTCACGCACTTCTCGCCGATGACGCCCGAGCAAATTCGCGAGGTCGAGGACCTCGTCAACACCGAGATCCGCGCGAACCGCGACTCGGTCGTCGAGGTGCTGCCGCTCGAGCAGGCGAAGCAAAAGGGTGCGGTCGCGATGTTCGGCGAGAAGTACGGCGATCAAGTTCGTGTCGTGTCGATCGGCGGCGAGTCGATCGAGTTCTGCGGCGGCACGCACGTGCGGCGCGCGGGCGACATCGGCATGATGAAGATCCTCAGCGAGGCGGGCATCGCGCAGGGCGTACGCCGCATCGAGGCGGTGACCGGCGCCGGCGCGCTCGAGTACCTGCGCAAGCTCGAAGACGAGCTGATGAAGACCGGCAGCCGGCTCAAGGCATCGCCGTTCGAGGTCGCGCAGCGCGTCGACAAGCTGCTCGCCGATCAGAAGGAACGCGATCGCGAGATCGACAAGTTGAAACAGCGGATTGCCTCGGGCGGCGGCGGCGGTCGCGACCTGATGGCCGAGACGGTCACGATCAAAGGCATCCGCGTGCTCGCGGCCCAGGTCGATGTCGACGACGCGAAGGTGCTGCGCGATACCGGCGATCAACTGCGCGACAAGCTCGGCTCGGGTGTTGTCGTGCTCGCCGGCACCGGTGGACCGAAGGTGCAGTTGCTCGCGATGGTGACGAAGGATCTCGTCGGCAAGGTACAGGCGGGCAAGCTACTCGGCGAAGTCGCGGCGGCGCTCGGCGGCAGGGGCGGCGGTAAGCCCGACATGGCGCAGGGCAGCGGTGGCGAAGACGCGACGCAAGTGCCGGCAGCGCTCGCGGCGGCGCGCAAGTGGGTCGAAGAGCACGCCTGACGTGGGGTAGACCACGGCGATGCACCGGTCCACGTCGCCAAGCTCGCGCTCGGTGCGCCGATGGCTGCGCGATTCGCGCAGGAACGCTGACGTTGGTCCAGATCACCGCGCTTGTCTTCATCGGGGCCAACTCCTAGAGTGCGCGCGTGCTGGCGATACGTGCGGTGGATGCGGCCGACAGCCGAGATTGGGTGACCACCGCACAGGCCGCGTGGCCCGACATCGTCCTCGACCAAAACACCTTCATCGCCGAGGTCTGCTCGCGCATTGCCGCGAACGCAAACCAACACCCGGCGTCGACGCTTCATGTGGCAGATCTGTGGCTCGCGATCGCGTGTGCGCACGGTAATCGGGTCGCGCTTGCGGCCTTCGATGTCCAGTACGTCGCACCGCTTGCTCGCATCCTCGCGCCGACCGGATTGTCCGTCGACCAGATCGAAGACGTGAAACAAGAGCTGCGGCGCAAGTTACTCGTCGCCGACGGTGGCGTGCCGCGCATCGCCGAGTACTCGGGGCGCGCGGAGCTGCGGCTCTGGGTCCGCACCATCGCGACTCGCGCCGCGATCGACGCGATTCGCCGGCGCCGCGAAGATCCCGCCGATGACGACGATATCGGAGCGTTGCCCGCGATCGTAGACGATCCGGAGCTAGCCCACTTGAAGGATCGATATCGCAGCGAGCTCGCCGACGCGATCCGAGAGGCGATCGCACGCTTGCAACCGCGTGAACGATTGTTGCTGAAGTATCACTTCGTCGACGGATTCAGTATCGATCGACTCGGCGCCATCTACGGAATCCATCGCGCGACCGCGGCCCGCTGGCTCACAGCGGCGCGCGAGGCACTCGCCGATCGCGCGCACCGGCTGTTGATCGCGCGCACCGGCGTGACCGCATCCGAGCTGCACAGCATCGTGAGGCTCGTGCAGAGCCAGCTCGAGGTGAGCGTACGCCGGTTGCTTGCGTGACCGGATCGTTCACCACTCCTCCTCGTCCCAGTCCTCCTCGTCCTCGTAACAGTCGACGTATTCACCGTCGTCCGCGCAGTACATGCCAAACTCGCCGCAGTCGATGAGCCACCAGTCGCCGTCCGAGCAGAGCACGATGCTGTAATCGTCGGCGCAGAACGCGGCACCTTCGAGGTCGGGACCGCACACCTCGCCGTTCTGTTCAGAGCCTTGATTCGTGCCCTGGTTCATCATCTGTTTGGCTTTGCCGCCGGATGGCTTGGGTTTCTTGTCCTCTCCGCAACCAGACACGAGCGCGAGCGAGACGACGAGCGAGATAATCGAAACGAGACGCATGGAACTTCTCCAGTGCACTCGACAACCGCGTGGATTTTCCAGAGCGTGCGAGCGTCGAGCGGGAGACGGAACGTCGCGGAGGAAGTCGCGATGTTTTTTCGTGCGCAGTTTGAACCCTGACTAGCTCGATTTGTGCGGCCGGCTGAATCGACCGGCTCCGCGTCCGACTGCGTGATACAGAACCGCCGCGCCGCTTCGCGTGTTCCTCGATGACGTGTCCAGACGCCAATACGATCGCAGCGCTCGTCACGGGGCGAGTTGCCCCCGAGTTGCGTTCCGAGCTCGAAGCGCATCTCGCAGGTTGCACGAATTGCCGCCGGCTCGTGGGCTTGATGGCCGCATCTTCGCAGCTGGCAGTCGCGAGCGATGCCGTGACCGTCTCGGAGCTGTCACCTCGAACGCGGTTGATGCTGTCCGCGGGCGAGACGGTCGGCCGTTACCGGATCGAGCGCGTGATCGGCGCCGGCGCGATGGGGGTCGTCTACGCTGCTCGTGATCCGGAGCTCGACCGCGAGGTCGCACTCAAGGTGATGCCCCAGCGCGGCGGCAGCCTGGACGAGGCGAAGGCGATGGCTCGGCTCCGCCATCCGAGCGTCGTTGCGGTTCACGACGTCGGATTGCATGGTGCGGACGTATTCATCGCGATGGAATACGTGGCGGGCCAAACGCTGCGAGAATGGTTGCGCACGCCGCGGAGCGCGAAAGAGATCCTGGGGGTCTTCACCCAAGCAGGGCGTGGTCTCGCGGCAGCGCACGCCGCGGGCATCGTGCATCGCGACTTCAAGCCGGAGAACGTGCTCGTCGAGGGCGACAACGTCGCGAAGGTGACCGACTTCGGCCTTGCACGGCTCGCGAACGATCCGCACGCGATCGAGCACACGCCGACCGAGCAGCTGCAGAGCACTGCGCTCGCGCAAACCGGCTCGTTCGCGGGTACGCCGGCGTACATGGCGCCCGAGCAGCTCGCGACGGCTCCTGTCGACGCTCGCGCGGATCAGTTTGCATTCTGCGTCTCGCTCTACGAGGCGATCTACGGCCGCCGCCCGTTTCACGGTGACACGGTTGCAGAGCTCGCAGAGACCATCGCCGCAGGCAAGCTCGAGCCCGTCCGCGGTGCACGCGTCCCTCGGCGGCTTCGCCATGCGTTGGTGCGAGGTCTGGCTGTCGATCGGGAGGCGCGATTCCCGTCGATGGACGCGTTGATCGACGCGCTGTCACCGCGACGCCAACGCGTGGCGTTTGCCGTGGCAGGCGTGGCTGCCGTCGCCGGTATCGCGCTGACGTCGATCGCGGTCATGGAACGCGGAGAGGTTCAGCCTTGCCGGGGCGCGGCCATCGAGATCGCTCCGGTCTGGAACGTCGGTCGACGTACGGCGGTGCATGCGGCGTTTGTTGCCGCGCAAGCACCGCAGGCGGCCGAGATATTGGTGGCGATCGAGCGTGGCATCGACGACTACGTCAGCCGCTGGACCGCCATGCAAACCAGCACGTGCGAAGCGACTCGCGTGCACCGTCACCAGTCCGAAGCCGTTCTAGACTTGCGTCTGGGGTGCCTGCAGCGGCGACGCTCGGAGCTCGACGCGCTGCTTACAGTGTTCGCGCGCGCCGACAAGGACGTGGTCGAGCACGCCCGCGACGCGTTACACGCGCTGGATCTCGCCGTGTGCAGCGACGCCCAAGCGCTGGCTCATCGTGCGGCGCCGCCGCGCGATCCAGTAGCAAGAGCTCGCTACCACGCGTTGCGAGCTCGGATCGATCGAGTGCGGATGCTCGTCGAGGTCACCCACTTCGATGCTGCACTCACCGCGCTCGACAGCATTGATGCGGCAGAGTTTGCTGCGCTCGCTGCCGAGGCCGAGCTGATGCGGGGCAGAGCGCTCAAGAATCAGGGTAAGCAGCAGGCCGCTGAGCCGGTGCTATTCAAGGCGCTCGCGAGTGGGCAGGCGATTGGCGATCTGAATATCGTCGCAACCGCGGCGATCGATCTCGCACACCTGACGGGTTATGAAGCAGAGCGCACGGCCGACGGCGAACGTTGGGTCGCCCTCGCCGCATCGACCATCGAGGCCGCAGGAGGCGATCACATGCTTTCGGCGCGACTAGAGACCATTCACGCACGGATCCTCGAGCGATCGGGTCGCATACCGGAGGCCGAACGAGCCGATCGGAGGGCTCTCGAGCTCGTGCGCCGGAAAGCCCCTGACGATCGTCTCGAAGGTGAGGTGCTCGATGCGCTCGGCGGAAGCCTCGCCCTGCAAGGTAAATTCGACGAGGCGATCACGACGCTCGAAAAATCACTCGCGATCCGCGCGAAGCACTACGGAGAGATCCACCAACTCGTCGCGAGTACGCGCATGAACTTGGCCAATGCGCTCGCGGCGTCGGACCGCAAGCCCGAGGCGCTCAAACAGTTTCAGCAAGCGCTCGTTGTCAACGAGAGGCTGTTCGGCACGGATGCGCACCCCGTGGCGAACGTCCTCGGCAACATGGGCATGCTGCTGCAAGAGACTGGGCGGCTCGACGAAGCACGAAGTGCTCTCGATCGCGCACTCGTGATTCGCGAGAAGCTGCTCGGTGCCGACCATCCGAGAGTCGCGCGCATCGTCACGAGTCTTGGTTACGTCGAGCTCGATGCCAAGGATTTCAACCGCGCTCTCGAGCGGTTCGATCGCGCGGGCGCGATCATCGAGAGCGCGCTTGGAGCTGACCATCCAGCGCGCATCGATGCGCTGTATGGCACTGGTGTTGCGTGGCTCGGGCTCGGCAAGGCCGCTGCCGCAATCGGCCCCCTCGAGCACGCTGTGAGGTTGCGCGAACGCTACCCCGCCGATCCGGTCGAGCTATCGGAGCTACGCGCGTCCCTTGCGGGGGCGCGGAAGAGTGGGCGAGACCGCAGCCGCGAACCGCAGAGTGGTCGTTGAACGGCAGCACCGCGTCTCGCGTGAGCGCGATCAAGCTCGGCGCTGATTCGTCGTTCTGAGTTGCGCGATCAGCGTAAACTCGAGCTATGCGCTGGGCCTTGCTCCTGCTGATGGCCACGGGCTGTCGTCAGCTGTTCGGCCTCGACTCGCCGGACCCGATGCGCGACGCAGCCGGCGACGGCCAAGGTATCGATGGACCGCGTGACGCGCAGGGCGGCACGTGCGTCGACCGCTGGAAAGCCGGCCCACAGTTCGCCGCGCCGCTACCGCTGACCAGCTTGAATTCGACGCAGACGAACGAGCGCATGCCGTTTTTGGCCAACGACAACGAGCTCTACCTCGTACGCGATAACGACCTCTACGTCGCGACCGCTTCGCCGATGGGTGGGTTCTCAGATCCGATGCGCGTCGACTCGCTGAGCTCGATGGCGAGCGAGGACCGCGTGTTCGTCAACAAGGAGGGCACGCGTGCGTTCTTAAGCTCCAATCGCGGCGGAGGCACGGGTGGAGTGGATCTGTGGCGCGGCCATCGCGCCGGCCCGATCGACACGTGGGGCGTCGACCAGATGTACCTCGAGAACCTGAACCGGGCCGGTGATCAGACCAACCCGCATTTGAGCGATGCCTTGTTGCAGATCTACTACGGCTACAGGGGGACCGGCCTCATGGTTGCCGAGCGGGCGAGTGTCTCGCAGAGCTTCGGCAACGGCGCACCGATCAGCGAGCTGAACCACGCGAGCGGCGAAGACGATGCGCCGTCGCTGACCGGCGACGCGACCGTGATCGTATTCGAGTCGCGGCGCACCGGGAACTGGGAGCTCTGGTACTCCACGCGCGACGGCATCGGGAACGTGTTTTCGCCGCCGCTGTTGATCCCGGGGCTCAACGTGTCGACGCGATCCGACAACGGACCGCACATCACGCGCGATGGCTGCACGCTCTACTTTGCGTCGGACCGCAACGGCGGCTCGTTCGACTTGTTCATGGCCACGCTGCTCGATTAGGGCGCGGTGATCTCGGCCTCGCAGATCGCGACGCCGGCTTCGACGCGGACGCGGCCGATCCACGTGCGCGCCATCTTCGCAATGCGCTCGCGATCGAGCTTCGGATCGGAGTCGAGCATGATCGTCAGATCGTCGGGGCTGTCGGGCGGCACGTGGAGATGGACGTGCGCCGGTGGACCGCCGGTCGGGTAGGGCGCCGGCACGATCGTGCGCAGCGTGAACCGACCGTCGCCGTCGGTGCGCATGATGACCGAGAGGCGCGCGTGCTCGCCGCCGGCTTCGCTGCCGTCGGGGTTCTTCTTGTAATAGCCCTCCGCGTCTGTGTGATAGACGCGCGCGGCGACGTTGCGCGCGGGCTCGCCGGTCTTCGTGACGACGCGAACGCGCAGGTCCATCGGTATCCCGGCGCGCACGGTCGCGGTGGCGGGCGCAATGATCGGCGGCGGCGTAGCGACCGGTTGCTCGCGGCGCGGCTTGCCGTTGCACGCGACGGCGACCAGCACGCAAACGATGCGGAGCATGACGCGCGACTCGTTCATCCTCGTCGACTAAAATACGGCAAAGCGCGCGGTTTCGCCTGCGCGGACTGTGGCTCGTACATTTCGTGCAGCGCAATGCACTACGTTTTTGTTGTGTACCGCGTGGAGGAGAGCATTAGATGGAGTGTGCTCGATGGGGCCACAGCGCGCTGCTGCGCGTTCGCGATGCTCGTGCTCGCGAGCTGCGGGCGGTTCGGGTTCGCGCCCGAGGACGATGTTGTCGTCACGTTGGGGGGCAGCGAGGCCGATGTACCTCGCGCGATCGCGGTGACCGCGGCGGGCAACATTGTCATCGTCGGTGAGTTTCGCGACGCCGTCGATTTTGGATGCTCGTCAATCACGGCCACTGGCGGAGCGGATGGATTTCTCATCGAGCTCACGCCAGAGCTCGAGTGCATTCGTACATGGCAGGTCAGCGGGCCCGGCGACGATCTGGCGATCGACGTCGACGAGGATCGGTTCGGCAATTTCTTCGTAACCGGCGAGTTTCGACAGACGGCCGCGATCGGGTCAGCGGATTCCGAGCTGACGGCGATGTTCGAGCGCGACATCTATTTGACCAAGCTCGCTGCGACGTGGGCGACGACCTGGACGCGCCAATTGCCGGGCAACAGCTCGGACCAAACGTACGAGCTCGTCAATCAGGTGCAAGCGGACTCGAGCGGAGCGATTCACATGTTCGGGCGCGTGTGGGGAAGCGTCAATTTCGGCTGGGGCGGACCGACGCAGGCGTTCAGCGATGCGGGTTGGGGAGACGCGTTCGTCTTGCGGGTGGGCGCCGACGGCGAGTACCTCGGCGCGGATACGTTCGGTGGCGGAGGCAGTGAGCACACCTACGCGATGACGATCGACGAGAACGACCGCCTGTACCTTGCGGGTGCGTTCCGCGGCACGGCCGACTTCGATCCGGGACCGGCGACGCGCAGTTACTCGGGTAACTTCGACGGCTTCATCCAGCAGCGCATGCCAGATGGAACGCTCGCCTGGCTCAACGTCGAACAGCGTGGCGGCTGGTGCCCGTATCACTCGATCGCAAACAAGCTGGGCGACGAGCTCGTGGCCGTTCAGAGCGATCTGACGATCATGGATACGATCGTCGTCAGAACCAGTAGCTTCGCGCGCGCGGACGGTGCGCTGCGCTGGTCGCGCGAAGTCGTCGGGCCATGCCTGGCCGAACAGCTCTGCATGTATGTCATGGCCGCCGCGACCGACCGCGAAGGCAACGTCTACGTCGGTGGGAGGTTCCCGGGCAGCATCGACTTCGATCCGGGAGACGGCGCTGATATCCGGACATCAAACGGCGGCCAGGATGCCTTCGTCCAGAGCTACGGCCCGGCGGGAGACTATCGGTGGACGATGACGTTCGGCGGCGCCGGCAACGATCAGATAAACGCGATCGCGGTGCTCGACGTCGATGACATCGTCGTGATCGGCCCGTTCGAAGAGAGCGTCGATTTTTCGTCGGTGCCCTCGGTGCAAGACATTCGCGCCTCCAGCGGATCGAGCGACGTGTACGTGCGCCGCATCACGCGGTGATCACGAGGCGCGGTCGAGTGCCTGTGTGGCGGGCAGCGTGATCACGGCTTCGGCGCCACGCGCGTGCTTGCGGTTGCGCACGACGAGGCTGCCGCCGTGCGCTTCGGCGATCTGGCGCGCGAGCACGAGGCCGATTCCGGAGCCACTCGGCTTCGTCGTGAAGAACGGTACGAACAGGTTCGTGGTGTCGGCGACGCCCGGGCCATCGTCTTCGATCGTGATCGTGACGCTGCCCGAGGTGAGCGACCAGCTGATGCGCACGGCGCCGCCGGTCTCCTCGCTCGCCTCGGCGGCGTTCTTCACCAGATTGATCAACATCTGGTCGAGCTGATCGGAGTCGCCCGGCACGACGAGCGCGGGTCCGCCGGCGACGCTCAGTTTCGCACGGGGCTCGAGCGCGACATTGCGATCGATCCACGCGGCGACGTCGACGCGGCCGGGGCGCGGTGGCGGCAGGCGCACGAGCCGGGCATATGACTGCATGAAGCGCGCGAGCGCGGCGGCGCGCCGTTCGATCACTTCGAGACCGCGCGCGAGATCGTCGTCGAAGTCGGTCGCACGCGTCGGGCGGGCGAGGCCCGTTCGCAGCGTCTCGGCGATCGACGAGATCGGGCCGAGCGAGTTGTTGATCTCGTGGCCGAGCACGCGCACGAGGCGCTGCCACGCCTGGCGTTCCTCGGCGCGCAGTGCGTGCTGGACGTCGGTCATCACGACGAGGCGATGCGGCATGCCGGACAGCCGCACGTCGGAGGGACGTACTTCCCACGTGCCGCTGCCGCCCGGCAGCGACAGCTCGATCGTGCGCGGCGTATCGGTTGCGAACAGCTCGGAGAGGCCGAGCGCGTCGAGCGTCTGACCTTCGAGCTCGCGCCCGACGAGCCGCTCGGCGGTGCGGTTCGCGAGCCGCACGATGTTCGACGCATCGACGGCGATTACCGCGGCGTCGAGGCTCTCGACCACGCGCGCGAGGCCGGCTGCTGCTTCCTCGTCTTGCCAGCGCTCGGCGCGCAGCTGATCGGCGAGCGCACCGAGCTCGCTCATCGCGAGGCCGAGTGCGTCGTCTTTGCGCACGTGGCGGCCACGTACCGCGTAGTCGCGCTCGCGCAGCGACGCGGTCAAGTTCGCGAGTGTCTGTAGCGGGCGCATCACGCGCGTGCGCACGGCGGCGAGTAGTAGGCCGCAACCGACCGCGATGAACAGCGACAGCGTGAGCTTGGTCTTGAGCTCGTACGGGCCGAGCCAGAGCAGCGGCATCGCGATCGCGATCGGAATCGCGAGCGCGGCGACAACGAGCGCGACGACCGCGTCCTCGTGTCGCCAGACTCGCGACTCGCGTCGCGACACAACTCGGCGCCGCATGCGTAGACCTTAGCTCCCGCCGCGGACTCCGAGGGACGAGAGTCGGCGGTAGAGCGCGCTTCGCGACAGGCCAAGTACCCGGGCCGCCTCGCTGACGTTGCCGCCCTGGGCGGCGAGCGCGCGCTCGATCAGGTAGCGCTCGACCTGTTCGAGCGTCATTTCTTCGAGGCGGGGCGGGGCGCCGTCGGTGCGGCCGCGCAGCATGAGGTCGTCGGCGCCGATCTCGCCGCCCTGCGCGAGGAGCGTCGCGCGCTCGATCACGTGCTCGAGCTCGCGCACGTTGCCGGGCCAGCCATGGGCGAGCAGCGCCTCCATGGCGGCAGGCGACAGCTTGCGCGCCTGGCCGGCATGGGCCGCGTGCACGAGGAAGTGGTGCGCGAGATCGGCGATGTCTTCGCGGCGCTCGCGCAGCGGCGGCAGCTTGAGCTCGACGGTGTTGAGCCGGTAGACGAGATCCTCGCGCAGCTGGCCGGAGGCTTGGGCGCGCTGGACGTCGGCGTTCGTGGCCGCGAGCACGCGGACGTCGACCTTCTTCGCTCGCGAGCTGCCGACCGGGTGGAACTCGCCGGTTTGCAGCACGCGGAGCAGTCGCGCCTGCTGGCCGTGCGGCATGTTCGCGATCTCGTCGAGGAACAGCGTGCCGCCGTCGGCGAGCTCGAAGCAGCCGGTGCGATCGGTGCGTGCGTCGGTGAACGCGCCTTTGACGTGACCAAACAGCTCGCTCTCGAGCACGCCGTCGGAGAGCCCGCCTGCGTTGACCGCGACGAACGCCTTGTCTTTGCGCGCAGACGCCGCGTGGATCGCGCGCGCCATCACTTCCTTGCCGGTGCCGTGCTCGCCGGTGATCAGCACGCTCGCGTTCGATGGTGCGATGCGATCGACGAGCGACATCACCTGCTGCATCGCGCGCGATTGCGCGACCACTTCGGGCAGCTCGGCGGCGCGGTAGCGAGCGGTTTCGGCGTCGAGCCGGTTCGCCGCACGCAGCGCTTTGTGCAGCTCGAGCTGAGCGCGCAGCGTGGCGAGCAGTCGTGCGTTGTCCCACGGCTTCTGGAGATAGTCGCGCGCGCCGCGGCGGATCGCCTCGACCGCGCCTTCGATCGATCCCCACGCGGTCATCACGACGACCGGTAGCGTCGGATCGAGCTCGCGCAGCCGCGCGAGTAGATCCATGCCCTCTTTGCCGCTCGTCGTATCGCGCGCGTAGTTGAGATCGATCAGACAGACGTCGAAGTCTTCCGACTCGACGAGGGCGAGCACCGCGGCCGGCGAGGTTGCCGAGCGCACGTCGAAGCCGTTCGAGCGCGCGAGCATGCGCACGGCCTCGAGGACGTCGGGCTGGTCGTCGGCGACCAGCAGGCGCGGGGCAACCGGCAGGTGATCGGCCACGGGGGGGACCCTACTAGCCGCGGCGGTCTTCGACCACCCGCCCGTCGAACAAGTGAACCACGCGCGTCGCCTTCTGCGCGTAGTCGGGGTTATGCGTGACCATGCAGATGGTTGCGCCCTTTGCGTGCAGCCCACACAGAAGCTCCATCACCGCATCTCCGTTCTTGGAGTCCAGGTTTCCGGTTGGTTCGTCGGCTAGCAGAATCAGAGGATCTCCGGCGACCGCGCGGGCGACCGCGACGCGCTGCTGCTGACCGCCCGAGAGCTGCGCGGGCAGGTGGCGCGCGCGATGCGACATCCGCACGGCGTCGAGCGCCTCGGCGACGCGCTTCTTGCGCTCGGCCGCCGGCATGTTGCGATACGTGAGCGGCAGCTCGACGTTCTCTTCGACGGTGAGGTCACCGATCAGGTTGAACG
>DATDCH010000413.1:0-4373 GCA_036524455.1 Kofleriaceae bacterium
CTGGGATCCGTTCTTCACCACGAAGGACGTCGGCGAGGGCACCGGTCTCGGCCTGTCGATCGTGCACGAGCTCGTCGAGCGGCACGGCGGCACGATCGAGTGCGAGACCAAGCTCGGCGAGGGCACCACGTTCACGGTGCGCCTGCCGCGCCAGATCCAGATCACCGAGCCGCGCAAGCGCCAAGCGGATCCGAAACCGCGCGAGCAGGCGTCGCGATAACGCCCTGCGACACGCGTGCGGTGCGGCGGGAGCAGGCTGCAAGACGAGGTCGTGCAACCCTCCCGCACGCGCCGTGTCAAACTGAGTTGTGACGACCACGGTCCAGGTCCTCGCACGGTTCGTGGATACGTTGATCGACGTCGCGTACGTCGCGCCGGGCGGCACCTATCGGTTCGGCGACACGTGCTTCGCGGTCGACGACCTCGTCGAGCGTGGCGCGACGATCGGGCACGTCACGATCGCGGCATCGCGCGTGCGCCCGCCACGTGCGGGTGTGCCGCGACGCGAGATCGAGTGGCGCCCGTACTGCTACATAGGCCTGTCGCTCGCGGCGCATGTCGGCGTGTGGCTCGCCGCGATCCTGATGACCGAGCCAGCCCTCGCGCCCGCGACCGAAACCTCGTACGGCCGGGCGACGCGCATCGCGCGGTTCGCGACGCCCTCGCAGTCGGTGAAGCACAGCCGCGCGGCCCCACCCGAGGAGATTCCGATCACGGCCGACGAGACGCCGAGCGAGAGCCCGCTGATCGCACCGGAGGAATCACCACCGGGTGCAGTCGCGGGTGAGTCCGCCGCGCTGTTGCCGGAGCCGAGCGTCGACACGGGCGCGAGCGACGCAAATCAGGACGGCCAACAGCGTCGCTTCGACCCCACCACGAATCCCGCCTTCGACTCGGTCAAGACCGGCGACTACTCGACGGTGTCGACCGGTCGCACCGCGGGGCAGCACTACATGGCCGAGAGCTCGAACGGCAAGCGGATGCCGATGACGGTCGTGTCGTGCGATTCGGTGTCGTGCATCGTGATCGGTGGCGACAACGCAAGCGCGATCCGCGATGTGGTGCAGAAGCGGTTGCCCGAGATCCTGTCGTGCTACGAGAAATCTGAAGGCGTCGGCGGCAAGAAGGTCGAGGTCGACTTCGGCATCGACGCCGGCGGCAAGGTAGGCGAGCTGCAGGTCGGTGGTGTGGGCGATGTCGGGACGTGCGTCTCGGCCATCATTCGCGACATCGAGTTCGCGGGCTGACCGGCGAGCGCAGGGCGCGATACCATCGACGCACGTGCGGGGACTCGCGGTCTTGCTGGTGCTCGTCGGCTGCGACGAGGCATTCGATCTCGAGCACATCGAGGACGTCCCGTTACCGCAAGGTCTCGTCGCATACTTTCCGATGGATGACATCGCCGGCGGCGTACTCGTCGACCTCGCCGGCAGTCACGACGGGGCGTGCGCGACGTGCCCTTCGCGCGTCAGCGGTGTGCGTGGCAACGCGATGCAGTTCGACGGCGCGACGATGCTCGTCACCGCCCCGTCGTCGCCGGTGCTCGAAGCGAACGCGAGCTTCTCGATCGCGGTGTGGGTTCGCCTCGACGGTCCGACGTTCGCCGACGACTACGGCTGCACCGTCAATAAGCGCTTCGGCACCGAGCTGAGCAACAGCTGGCAGTTCTGTACGTTCATGGACCGTTGGTATTTCTTCACAGGCACCGACCAGATCGTCGGGCCGACGATCGACTACGGCACGTGGCACCACTTGGCAGCGACCTTGGACGCCGCAACCAGCCAACTCCAGCTCTATCAAGATGGCGTTCCGTTCAGGGCACCGGTCACGCAGTCCATCCCGCTCGACGACGGGCCGCTGATCATCGGCGCCGACATCGATTCCGGAACGACGGCCTCGTGGCTGCCCGGCACGCTCGATGAGTTTCGGATCTACGACCGCGCCCTCGCACACAGCGAAATCCTCGATCTAATCCGCGCCCAGTAGGCGTCGCAGCAAACGCAAGACGCCGTGCGCCTCATGCCGATGTCTCGGCGGGCAGCACGGCATCGTGCTCGGCGGATCGTTCTAGCGATTCGCCTCGACGTTCACTTCTCTACTTGCCGAAGCGATACGTGGTGAACTGCGCGTCCATGCGCACGTCCTGACCCGCCGTGAAGTGATCCATGCAGTCGTCGTCGGTGTAGTCCATGAAGTTGCGGATCGGATCGAGCCCACCGCCGCGGCACGAGTCGCGGCCCACCGGGCAGCCGAATGCGGACGAGCGCTCCGGCGCAGTGTCGTCGACGAGGTCGCCCTTCTTCGAGCAGCCGCCTTGGAACGTGTGATAGAGGCCCATCCAGTGGCCGACCTCGTGCGTGCCAGTGTCGCCCTCGTCGTACGGTACTGCGCCGCCACCCGGCAGCGACGCGTACAGCAACACGACGCCATCGTCGCTCGGCCGGCTCGCGTAGCTTGACGGGAACGTTGCCCAACCGAGGAGGCCACCACCGGGGTTGCTCGAGTAGATGTTGAGGTCGTCGGCCGTGCCTCGGCGGAGCGCGTTCTTCATCTGCTGTTCACCCGACGTGCCGGGGCCCGCGGTGAACCAAATGTTGTTCGCGGTGCGATCCGTGCTGACGAGCCTGAACGAGTAACCGGTTGGTGCGAACGCGTCGTTGAGCACGTCAACCTGGTTGGCGATCATCGAGTCGCTGACGTTGCCAGCACCCGACGTGTTCGTGATGACGTGGA
This sequence comes from Kofleriaceae bacterium, assembly GCA_036524455.1. Taxonomy (GTDB): domain Bacteria; phylum Myxococcota_A; class Polyangia; order Haliangiales; family Haliangiaceae; genus JABFXX01. Next base: position 2,734 of record DATDCH010000413.1, read on the forward strand.
AGTGGACGTCGATAGTGGCGCCCGTGACGTTGAGCGGGCCGCCGCTCACCGACATGCGGTTTGCGACCTCGGCTTCGATGCGATCGCGCTCTTCGATCGTGAGGTGGCGTGTGCCGCAGCGACCGGTGTCGGGGTCGCCTTTCTTCTCGAGGTAGCTCTCGACGACGTGGTCGTCTTCGATCGCGTCGCACTCCTCGAGCTCGACCGGCTCGTCGGTCAGGGCGAGGCACACGAGCTCCTCGCGGGCTGACGTTTCTTGCTCCGGCGAGAGCTCTTGATCCGCACAGCCGACGATTCCGGCTCCGACCAACATGCCCGCCACCACGACTCGCTGCCACTTCGCGCTCATCACTCGCACTCCTTGGTTAAGGTGGGCGAGCCGTCTTCATTTCGCGGGCCAACTCCGGCGAGAAAGTTTGCGAGCTATCTAACGGGAGTCTGGTCGGGAACCGCGACTTGCGTTTGCAGAGGGTGGCTAGTCGAGTAGCCGTGCCCGGATGGGACACTGGCTAGCGAGTCAAGCCCCACCGCCCGCGGGCGGCACGGCCTGCGGGTCGGCGCAAAACGATCGCGTTACTTGCCCGCGCGGTAGCGGGTGAACTGCGCATCCATGCGCGCGTCCTGACCGGCCGTGAAGTGATCCATGCAGGCGTCGTCGGTGTAGTCCATGAAGTTCTCGATCGGATCGAGACCTGGCGACGAGCACGTATCGGCGCCGACCGGGCAGTCGAACTGCGGGCCTTGCTCGGCCGGCGTGTCGTCGACGTAGTCGTTCTTGCGCGAGCAGCCGCCTTGGAACGTGTGATAGAGGCCCATCCAGTGGCCGACCTCGTGCGTGCCGGTGTCGCCCTTGTCGTACGGCACAGCACTGCCACCCGGCAGCGACTCGTTGAGCACGACGACGCCGTCGTAGCTCGCCTTCGATCGATAGCTCGATGGGAACGTCGCCCACCCGAGGAGTCCGCCGCCGATGCCGGCGACGTAGAAGTTGAGCGTATCGGCGCCGCCTTGGCGCAGCGCTGCCTTCGCTTCCTTCTCGGCGCCGCCGCTCATCGTGTACCAGGTCGCGTTATTCGTGCGCGTCGTGCCCGCGTGGACGAACGTCCAGCCGTGGCTTGTGAACGCGCCGTTGAGCACGTTGAGCTGCGCGTTGAGCATCGAGTCGGGCACGTTGCCGTCGGCGCGCGAGCTGCCCTTCGTGATGACGTGGAAGTAGACGTTGATCGTTCCGCCGGTCACGTTCAGCGAGCCCGCGCCGACGCCGAGGCCGCCGAGCTCTTGCTCGACCAACTCGCGCTCTTCGACGGTGAGGTGCCGCGTGCCGCAGCGGTCGGTGCCGGGGTTACCGTTCTTCGCGATGTACGTCGCGACGACGTCGTCGGTCGCGATCTCGTCGCACGCGGCGATCTCGTCGACCACGTCAGTCAGTGCGGTGCACACGAGCTCACTGCGAGCCGCATCCTCTTCTTCCGGCGTGAGGATCTCCACGCTGGCGGTACAGGCCGCCACGCCGGCGCCTGCCATCACGGATGCCATCACCACTCGTTTCCAGTTCGCGCGCATTCGCAGCTCCTTCGTTGGTGTGGGCCGGATGTTCACGCGTCGGGCCAACCTGTGCGAGTAGGTGAGACGCCTATCTA
>DATDCH010000414.1:0-5337 GCA_036524455.1 Kofleriaceae bacterium
GACGGTGAGCGCCGGTTCGATCACGACCACGAACGCGAACGACCTCGTGCTGTTCGCCGTGTCCGCGCAGACGCCGACTAGCTATAGCGGTGCCCCAACGCCCGGCACGTGGACGAGCTTGCCCGGCCTCGCGACGCAGACGATCACGCAAGCCGAGTGGTACCGAGTGGTGAGCGCGACTGGAGTGTTCGCGCCGCAAGTGACGCAGACCGGTGCGTTCTGGGAAGCGGCGCTCGTTGCGTTTCGGCTTGCGCAGTAACGTGCGCAGGTACCACAGCGCACGAACGTTACTGCGTTCCGTCGAGAGGCTTGAGATATGCTTGATCGGTGGGGTTGGCGCGCTACACGTTCGCATTCGCGCTCGGTGCGTGCTTCTCGCCGACGCCGCAAGCGGGCGCACCATGCGGACCGGGCGACGCGTGTCCGTCGGGCCTCATGTGCATCGACGGATTTTGCGTCACCGACGGCAGCGGCAGCGGTAGCGGAAGCGGCAGCAACGGCGCGTGCGTGGGGATGCCGAACGGCATGCCATGCGGAAGCCCTGCCGCGGGTGAATGCGGCGCGAGCGACACCTGCATGAACGACGCCTGCGTGAGCAACGATCAGCCCGACGGCTCCGCTTGCTACGACTGCGCTGCCGGCGCGAAGTCGTGCGCGACGTGCGCGCAGGGCACGTGCCCCGACGGGACGTGTACGCCGAGTGGCTCACCGCGCCCGGGCTTGCTCACGTCGCCGACCGGCGCGAACAACCTCGACGAAGGCAACATGTTCGACGTCATGGCCACCGAAACGATCACGATCACCAGCTTCGATACGAACATGGGTGGAGGCGACACCAACTACGAGATCTGGACGCGGCCAGGCACATACGTTGGCTTCGACGACTCCTCGACGGGTTGGACGCGCGTCGGTACAGCGAGCTTCACGAGCGCCGGCGGTGGTCAGTTCACGCCGATTCCGATCTTCGTCAACGTCACGATCAATGCCGGCCAGCGCCAGGCGTTCTATCTGACGAATCGCGCGCTGAACAACCACTATCACAACGGCTCGCAAGTCGGCGCCACCGTCGTCTCGACGCCGGAGCTCACGCTCTATCAAGGTGCAGGCGTGAACTTCGGCTCCGCCGGATTCGCCGGCATCAATACGCCGCGCTCGTGGGAGGGCAGGATTCACTACCGCCGCGGCGGTGGCACGACGCTGGCGACCCCGATGACCGGAACGACGACGAGCAACGGCGTGATGTTCAGCGTCACGCCCACGCGCGATCTCGAGCTCGCGCTGCTCGGCGTCCAGCTCGAAGCAGGGACGCATGACCTCGACATCTACTTCCGCCGCGGCGCGTTTGCGGGCAGCGAGACCACGAGTGGCCAATGGAAGCTGCTCGCATCGGCGCCGGATGTGGTGTCTGCCGGCCGGTTCGTGTCGACGCCGGTGGCGACGTCGCTCGGCTTGTTCCTCGACGGTGGCGCGACGACATCGTTCTATGTCGCGACGCCCACGGACGCGGAGCTGCGCAGCGAGGCCGCCGGCACGTCGGCGAGCAATGCCGATCTCATGATCAATCCAGGCGTTACGCTGGACGGCGCATTCACCGGCGTCGGCACGGCGGTGAGCCCGAACGTCGAGCTCGGCTACGGCACCTGTAACTGACGATTTCGTGCGACCGGGTGCAGCGCCGACGCTCTTCCCGACATGAAAGCATTCCTCGCTATCGCAGCAGCAGTGACCAGCCTGACCCTTGCGCATGCGGCCGCCGACGCCGGTTGCCGGATTCGCAACGGTACGAAGTGGGACTTCACGATCGAGAGCGGCAACACGTCGAACCAGCGCGTCGGCCCCAACACGACGACGTCGATCGCCGCCGGCAAGATCAAAGGCGTCGACAAGAAGGCCGGCAAGTCCATCTCGGGAACGTGCAAGGACGGCGACTCGCTCGAGGTCAAGGACGAAGGTGGCGTGCCGGTGCTCACGATCAAGTGAAGCAGATCGTCGCGCGTGATCAGCGCTTGATCAGCTGGCGCAGGTGCCACGCGTGGACATGGAGCTGATCGCGCGAACGCCGCGCCTCGCGCATGATCACGTGCGAGCCCACGCTCGCGACGAGCATCAGGAGCGCGACGAAACCGCACGCGGTCTCGAGTGCCGGAAAGCCCTCGATGCCCTCGAGTGGCGAGCGCAGCACGACGTGATCGTCGTACCTGATCGTCGTCGGGCTGACGATACCGAGCACCTCGGCGAGGTACACGCCGAGTACCGCGCCGATCGTCGCCACCGTCATCAGTGCGGTCACGAGGCGCGACCGCGAGCGCGGATCGAATGCGAACGTCATGATCGCGACCGCGCCCGCGCCAGGCGCGACGATGAACGGCGTGAACATGCGTGCGAACAGCGCGGTCATGCCGACACAGCCGGACAAGAACAACAGCATGTTCCACCATCGGTCGCGCTGCATCACGGCGTGGATCGCGCACGAGCCGATCATCATCAAGCACAGCACGGTGTACGCGGTCAGATACGCGACGTCGCGAATGCCGAGCGCGATGAACATCGGTAACGCGAGCAAGTGGAGGATGCCGATGAAGCCCGAGACTTTGTTGAGACTGCGGCCTTCCTGCTGCTCGCGCTCCGCGACTTCGTGCACGACTTCGGCAGGCGTCGTGCGCGGCGTTTCGAGCATGATGCGGCCGACGAGCTCGGCGGCGCCGGGCAGCTCGGGGTCGAGGGCAAGCGCGAGGCCGGCTTCGCGCATCGCAGCGCTCCGGTGTGTGTCGTCGTCGCCCGCAGCGAGAGCGTCGTGAGCGGTCGCGAGATGTTCGCGTGCAAGCTCGCGACGGCGCGCGAGGTCACGGTCCCCGTCGAGATAGCACTGCACCGCATCGCCGATCTCTCGTGCGCTCGACAGCCGGTCGCTGCGCTCGACGCGGGTTGCGCGCCGGCATACTTCGGCGAGCTCGGGTGGCAGCTCGGGATCCTCGATCTCGATACCGCGTAGCGTGCTCGCGACGGCATCGCCACGCGGATGCAGTGAGCGGCGCGTCAGGACTTCGAACAGCAGACAGCCGAGCGAGTAGACATCTGCGCGGCCGTCGATCGTCGTCGCGCGCAACTGTTCCGGCGCCATGTAGCCGGGCGTGCCCATCGCGGTCGGCGGCGGCGGTGCACCGAGCTCGCGCGCGATACCCCAATCGATCACGTAGACCTCGCCGTGCGTGCCGAGCAGGATGTTGCCGGGCTTGAGGTCGGCATGCACGATGCCGCGCGAGTGCGCGAGCTCGATCGCGTTGCAGACATCGACGAACGCGCGCAGCAGCCGTTGGCGTGTGAAGCGTGGTTGCACTTCGCGCAACGTCTCTGCCAACGTGACGCCCTCCAGCTTGCGCATCGCAAAGAACGGGCGCTCCTGCTCGTCGTGCGCGAGCTCGTAGACCGGTGGAATCGACGGATGCTCGAGGCGACCCTGGATGCGTGCCTCGCGCAAGAACCGCGACATCATCTGCGCCGACGGCTCGTGATGACGCAGGCGCTTGATCGCGACCTCGCGGCCGATCTGCACGTCGTGTGCGACGACGACTTCGCCCATGCCGCCGCGGCCGAGTTGGTCGCCGAGCTCGTAGCGAGCACTCGGCACGATCGGCTCGGAGGGACGCCCCGTTCGCGTCGAGGGCACCGTCTCCGGTTCCATGATCGTGTACGGGTCGCCAGCTGTTGCAATGGCCGCCATGGTCAAGGCTCCCCAGCGGCGATCGCGATCGTGGAGCTCGCTACTACAACCGTGATGCCCGGCTGGTTGCAGGAGATCGCGATCGCCGCGTGGGAAAGGGTTTCGCTCAACGCCGTGACTTTCGTGGTTACAGGCGGAACGCAGCGCCGAGGCGCAGCGCGAAGTACGAGATGCTCGCGTCGATGCCGGCTTCGATCGTGTCGGTGCCGGGGTGGTAGTCGACGCCGAGCTCGAGCAGCGCGGACGGCGTCGCTGCGATCGCGATGCCGGTTTGTAGGTTCATGCCGAACGCGATCGCGGTCGACGACACACCCGACATGTTGTTGAACGTGTGGTTGGTGTCGAGGCCGAGGGACATCCCGGCGTACGGTGCAGCGCGGCCCATCTGGAGCGCGGCGCGTCCATACGCTTGCGTCTCGAGCGTCCAGTGCGAGCCGGCGTTCTCGATCTCGACGGGCAGCCGCCACGAGGTCCAGCGCAGCATCGCGCCGAAGCTGATGCCGACGTTGTTGTGAAACAGCTCGTAGCCGATGCGCGCGCCCGGCGCGAACGACGCCCGGTAGTCTAGCGAACCGCCGATATCGACGAGGTCACCGCTCGGAAACGCGAACGCGAGCTCGGGATCGATGCGCATGCCGTTGCGCGGGCGGAACGACGTCGCGACGGCTGGCTCTGCGTCGACGAAGTCATCGCCGCGGTCGGGCGCGAGCGCTTGACGCTTCTGCGCGGCGCGATACTTCGGGTTGCGCTGCTTCGTGACTTTGACGACGTCGTACGCCTTGATGACGTGCACGCTGCCGTCGGCAGTCTCGATCTTGTAGAACACGTTCGGCGCCTGCTCGGTGACGACGCCTTTCCAGATGCTGCCTTCGACCGTCTCGACGACGTCGACGAATTCCATGGCAGCGATGTCGAGCTCGTCGGCTTGCGACGAACCCGCGGAGAGAGACAGGGCGATGACAAGCACCAGAGTTTCACGGGACCGCATGGCGAGCTCCTTTCGTAGAAGACATGACCTCGATACCGTAGGAATCGAGGAGACTGCCGGTGAGGTAATCCAGCGTCGCGCGCGCAATGAGGGCATCGGCGGCGGCGCGTGAAGCAAGTAGGCGCGCTTCGTCGAGCTCGGTCTGGCGCTCGAACACTTGGAAGTTGGAAGATTTGTCGGCGCGGAACAGCGCCACTTCGGTATCGAGGTTCGCCGTCGCGAGCTCGATCGCTCGGTCGGCAACGATCGCCCGCTGCTTCGCCGCGCCGAGTCGCTTGACGACTTCGATCACACCGGCGACGACTTCGCGCTCGACGTCCTTCGCCGATAGCCGCGCATCGCTGCGGTCGACGCGAGCTGCTTCAGCAGACGCGCGGGCCGCACCGCCGATCTCCCAGCGGAACGACAACGCGCCACCGAGTTGGTACGACGCGCCGCTGCCCACCGCCTTGAACGAAGCGCCATGGTCTGCGCCGGTACCGAGGACGCTCGCGTTCGCGCTGACATCGAGGCCGGGTAGTGCGGCGTTGCGGCGCCGGCCGAGCTCGACATCGGCGACCTTGACGCCGAGCCGTGCTGCCGCGATCTGCGGATTGCTCGCGAGTGCTTCAGCGATCGCGTCCTCGAC
>DATDCH010000415.1:0-4627 GCA_036524455.1 Kofleriaceae bacterium
TCGCGCGCCGGCGGTCAACAGTGCAACCGCAACGGACAATCGACGAACAACTTCTCGGTGGGCATCGAGCACGCAGGCTTCGCGTCGCAGTCGAGCTGGAGCAACGGCATCATCGAGAAGTCCGCGAGGCTGACGTGCGACATCACGAAGCGCCACAACATCGTGCGCGATCGCAATCACATCGTGTCGCACGGCCAGCTGCAGCCGTGGAACCGCACCGATCCGGGACCGAACTGGCCGTGGAGCCACTACATCGATCGCGTGAAGGGTCACTGCAACGACGGTGGCGGCATGAACCCGCCGCCGCCGCCGCCCGGCACCGCGATCATCATCGACAGCAACAACGCGAACAACGATCAGACGAAGGGCCGGATCGAGCTGACCGGTACGTGGACCGCGTCGTCGAACATCGCGGGCTACTTCGGCAGCGGTTACTACTACGCGAACGCGGCGAACACCTCGGCGCCCGCGACGTTCTGGTTCTACCTGCCCGCGGCCGGCACGCGCTCGATCGATGCGTGGTGGACGTCAGCGACGGATCGCTCTGCCGCGGCGCCGTGGATCGCTTTCAACGCGTCGGGCACCGAAGTCGGCCGCCGCAGCGTCAGCCAGCAGACGAGCGGCAGCCAATGGGTGACACTCGGCACGTGGAACTTCACCGCCGGCTGGAACAAGGTCGTGCTGTCGCGCTGGACGACGGCCGGCACGGTCGTGATCGCCGACGCAGTCCGCGTGCGCTAACCGCGAGCGTGAAGTCCGCGTTGATCGTCGTCGCGCTCGTCGCGCTCGTCGCGTGTGGCAACGACAAGTCGAAGGCGCAGCCAAAGCCACTGCCGGGCACGATCTACTTCGTCGAGGACGCGCCGGGTCCGCAGCTCGTGCGACTCGCCGCCGGTACGCGCACGGTGATCGGGCGCGACTTGTTTCCGTCGGCGCACGGCCTCGAGGATGGCCGGCTCGTTGCGCTCGCGTCACGCGGCGACGGCGCGGCAGATAGCGAGCAGCTCGCGCTAATCGGCCGCGATGGCCGGGTCGAACGCATTGGGCCTGCAGCGGCGCAGGTGCGCGATCCCGCCGTCGATCCGCGCGGCCGCTGGATCACCGTCGCGATCAACGTCGAGGGCACGAGCGATCTGTATCGCGTCGAGCTCGACGGCAAGACGACGCGACTGACGACCGAGCCGCACGGCAACTTCGCGCCGGCGGTGCTCGGCGAATCGATCGTCTACGTGTCGAGCCGCGACGGCAACTCCGAGATCTATCGCGAGGGCCAGCGGCTCACGACGCACGAGCGCGACGATTGGCAACCGACGCCGTCACCCGACGGCAAGACGATCGCGTTCATGAGTGATCGCGACGGCACGCCGCGCATCTACCTCATGGAACCAGACGGCACGAGTCAGCGCCGGCTCACCGCGAGCGCCGCGGAAGAGAGCGCGCCGACGTGGTCGCGCGACGGCAAGCTGCTCGCGTATGTCGCCGGTGCGCACGGGTTTGTGCGTGACATGACGACCGGCGTCGATCGCCAGCTCACGCCGGTCGGCGCGCGCGATCTCGAGCCGAGCTTCTCTCCCGACGGCAAGTGGCTCGCGGTCGCGCGCATGCGCGGCAACGCCAGCGATCTCGTCGCGATCGATCTCGTTAGCGGGGACTCCACTCCCATTGCAACCAACGCGCGGCTCCCGCGTTGGCGCTAGTCGTGCAGTGCACGACACACGATGCGTTGGTTGGCCTGTTTGCTGTGCGCTGGGTGCACCGTCGGGATTAGCGATGACGACTCGATGCAGATGCAGCAGACGCCCGATGGCGGCACCACCACGAGCGACGGCGGCAGCGTAACCACGCCGGATGCGCCTGGATTCAAATGCCGCGACAAGGTCACACTCGTCGGCGACGGTCACCACAACCCCGGCATGAACTGTCAGAACGGTTGCCACAATCACGGCTTTACGTTGTCGGGGACTCTCTACACCTCGGCTGCAGGGACAACCCCTGTGGTCGGCGCGACGATCACGATCAAAGACGCCGACGGTTTCACCTACGAGATGGTGTCGAACCAGAACGGCAACTTCTTCACGAGCTCGGGCATGACGTTCCCGGTGACCGTGACCGCGAGCATGTGCCCCGACGTGGCGCCGATGATCGGACAGATCACCGCCGGCAACGGTGGCTGCAACAAGGCCGGCTGTCACGTCGCCGGCGCGCAGGGCCGCGTCTTCTTGAACTAACGCAGGCAAGCGACTGCACGCGCGATCGCGCTCGCAAGCTCGACGGGTTGCTCGAGCGTCGGATCGTGCCCGCAATTCGGAATCGTCTCGAACGACGCCGCCGGTAGGCCCGCCGAGATCGCGACGTACTTCGGATCGTCGGCGCCCGCGATCAGCGCGATGCGATCGCGATGCGCGGGAATCGCGGACCAGTAGTCCGGCATGTTCGCGAGGCCCATCACTTCGAGGCTGCGCGCGAGCTGTTCGGTATCGAGCATCATGCGGCGCGCGCGACGCTCGGCGAGCCGCTCGATGGAGACGCGCGCTTGCGACGCGAACAACGGCTGCTTCATCCACGCGTCGTGAAATGCCGCGATCCCTTCGGAGCGCAGCAGCCGTGTCCATGCCGCATCGAAGCCGCGGCGCGGCTCGCGCTCGTGCTCGCTGATGCCGGGGTTGACGCCGATGAGCACCCCGTGCGTGCAGCGGCTGTGCGCCACCAAGCCGAGCGCGACCCGAGCGCCGAGCGAATAGCCGACGACGACATCGGCGCCGGCGATCGCATTTGCGACGGTCTCGAGGTTGGCCTCCCAGGTGTCGAGCACCGGATCGGGGCCGTGGCCGGGAAGCGCGACGGCGATCGGAGGATCTGGGAGGACCCACGCGTCGATCACCTCGTCCCATGCAGCCGGATCCCCCGCAAATCCATGGAGTAACGCGCAGCGCATCCGGTTCCCGGAACATACCGCTTGATCGAGCCGAATTATTTAGCTAGAAGGCTAATTAACAATATGTCGAACCCGAATGATCCCGTCCACCGCCTCGTCATCTACCGCCCGAAGGCCGGTCACCACGACCAGCTCAAGGCGATTCTGTTGTCGCACGGTCCCGTGCTCGCGAAGTCGGGCCTGCTCCCCGAGGGCCGCCCGGTCCAGCTCTATGTTGCAAACGATCTGCGCCGCCAGGGCGAGGCCGAGCCGTACTTCGTCGAGGACTTCTACTGGCGCGACGGCAAGGCCAGCGACCTCGCGCACCAGCTGCCGGAGATCATGGCCGTGTGGGAGACGATGGGCCCGCACCTCGAGAGCATGACGCTGACGACGCTGGAGTCGCTCGTCTGATGCATGTCACAGGTGCACCCCGTGTCATGGAGTCTTCGCTGTAGTGGACTCGGTCCAGAAGCTCGAAGCGCTCGATGCGATCGTCGGCGCGATCGCGCATCCCGCGCGGCGGCATATCCTGCTGACGGTGCACCTGCGCGGCGCGATGACCGCGGGCGATATCGCGAAGCGGTTCGCGCACGCGTGGCCCACCACGACGCGCCATCTCCGCGTGCTCGAAGAAGCCGGCCTGCTCACGCACACGAAGCAAGGTCGCAACCATGTCTACGCTGTCGATCACAAGCTGCTCGAGCTCGTCGACGAATGGCTGGCGTGGTTCAAGAAACCGCCGCCGGCCTGACGCACTGAGGCCTGATGCCTGAGGCCTGAGGCGTTTAGAGCGTGGTCATCTGCGGCGCGATCACGAGCTTGATGAACTCCTCGCGCGTTGCCAGCTCGAGGAACACGCCGCGCACACCGCTCGTCACCAGTCGTGCTTCGTGCGCGCCGACGCCGCGAGCGGCCATGCACATGTGCAGGCCCTCGATGTACACCGCCGAGCCCTGGCTCTGCATGTCGTTGTGCAGGATGTCGGCGAGCTCGTGCGTGAGATCCTCTTGCAGCCGCGGACCGCGAGCGACGAGTCGGGCGAGCCGCGTCAGCTTCGATAGGCCGAGCACCTTCTCCGTCGGGATGTACGCGAGCGAGATGCGATAGATCACCGGCAGCAAGTGATGCGGGCACACGCCGAACGCGGTGTTGTGCTTGCTGATCACCATCTCGGTGTACTTCGCGGGGAACGTCTTTGCGAGTAGCGCCTCGACGGCGGGCCTTACTTGCTTCTGATCGTGGATGAGCTCGTGGAGACCTTTCGCCGCGCGCTTCGCCGTGTCGGTGAAGTTCGGGTCGCTGGTGTCGAACCCGAGGTGCGAGAGGCCTTCGATGATCTTTTCGTAGCCCTCGGTGAAGAGAGCGAGCGCTTTTTGATCGAGCTCCATGGACTGTCCTCGTACTTCGAAAGGATCGCGGCGGTCGATGCGGCGATACCGAGCGTTTTCGCGGTATCGCGTGCGACAAGCGCTATGGCGTCGTAGCCCGGAACCAGGGTGGCGTCTAGCCGCGACGGCATCCCGGCGCGAAACACTGCGATGCGCAGCCGGCGATGGGTCAGCGTTTGGTCGTGATACGCGACCGCGTCGGCGTCGGCTGTAACGCCGAGCGCGCTCGCGATGTCTATTCGTGACTCGCCCTGCGGTAGCTCCCACAAGCCACCGAACAAGCCCTCGGGTGCCCGGCGGGCGAGCACGACGCGGTCGCCTT
>DATDCH010000416.1:0-31444 GCA_036524455.1 Kofleriaceae bacterium
TCGTAGCCGATCAGCAACTCGCCGTCGGGCACGATGTCGATGCGGATGCGGCGCTGGTGCTTCTTGTTGTCGGTGACGACGATGTCGTAGACGCCGATCTCCGGCATCACCGGCACCGCGAACTCGTTGCCGGCTGTGCCGCCCGTCTCGCCCTCGACCTGCCATGTCAGCGTGACACCCGCGAGTGGCGTGGCTTTGACGACGTAGCCTTCGAGGAGCTTCGCGTCGCCACTGACGTAGATCACGTTGTCCCAGTGATCGCCGCCGACCTTCTCGAGGCGGATCTTGGGCGCGCGTAGGTGATCGTTTGTCGCCTCGCGCAAGATGAAGGTGATCATCGGGCCCTTCACCCGGCGGCCACCGGCCTGGACCTTCACCAGGTGGAGCGCGACGACATCCTCTTCACGCGCGATGAAATACGGGATTCCGGGCGACTTGATCGGCTCGAGGACGCCGGGGATGTACCACTCACACTCGTAATCCGTCGGAAGGGTCGCGAACGCGCGCACGCGTGCCTGACCGCCGCTGAACTCGGAGAAGTTGACCTCGCGGACGCGAACGCCGCTGTCCACCGGCATCGCCCAGTCCTTCATCTTGCCGTCGGCGACGTCGATGATTCCCTCGAAGAAGTCGACCTGGAGGTTCGCGAGGTTCGGAGCCTGCGGATCGTGGCCAAACTCGATGTCGAGCTCGCCCTGAATACCGAGCGGGCTGCCGATGAGCACGTCGCGCACGCCGACTGTGAAATCACCGAGCAGCGGCGTCTGTTTCGGGAAATACATCGTCGCCTGGCGGATCGAGAGCCCCATCCACGGGTCGTCGTGACCGCGCGCGATGATCTCCGCCGGGGTGTACTGTTCGGAATGATCGATCAGGACGTCCTGCACGGTCATGCCGAGCCGCGAGGTCTTGCCGAAGAAAAAGTGGGGCGGATCGAAGCTGAGTCGGAACACTGGGCCGGTTGGCGCATCGGGATCGAACGGATCCGGCCAATCGACGAAGCGAACCTGCGCGCCGCTTGCATTGATCTTGATGCGCAACGTGCCGGCGCCGACGAGGCGCACCGGCCTCGTCTTCGTCGATTCGATGAGCCGGCCGATGCGAGCGGGCGTTGCTTCGACGAGCTTTGCGGGGCGCAAGAACGGCAGCTCGATCTCGACACGGTCGATGAACAGGTCGATCAGATAGAGTTCGGGTGCGGGCTCGATGTTCTGCCCCGTCGACGGCGCGTTGCGCTTGATCGTCGCCTGGAACGGGATGCCGCTTGTCAGGCCTGGTGCACGGACGATCCAACCTTGATCGAGGTTCGGCAGCGCATCTTCGAGCGCCTGGATCGTGCCGTAGTGAATGTATGCGCCGTCACTCGTCGTCGACGAGTAGTCGAGGACGCCGAGCCCCTCGAGCTTGGACGAGACATTGTCCGGAATCAGCGCTTGCGCACCACCGGGTGCACCAACGAGGTCGAGAAGACTCAGTGAGCGACGAGTTAGCATCCATCCCCCGATCGAAGCGGCATTGTTTCCAGTCCTGCGAAGTCTTCAACGATTGCCGAACAGTTTTCCGAGACCGTCGGCGCGATCTCCTGCGCATGTGGTCGCCTCAGTAAGTGCGTTGCCCTTGGCGCAACGAAACGCTGCGCAGCCATCACCACCGCACGCGAAATGTCCGTGAGGTTCATAGGCAAACCAACCGTCACCGATCGATCCGAACGTCACGCGCGTGTGCCCATCGCGTGACATCACGCGAACGCCGCGCCGATCGACCGCGGCTTGCACGAGCAGTGACGATGTAAACGACACCGAGCCGAGGCCGTCGAGCGGCGCGAGCTGGGCTGCGCCGCCGCCTCCGATCGCGCGCGTCTCGATGAAGCACCGCTCGGCGTCACAGCCGTCCATCGTCGGCGAACCAGCGATTGCGATCGCGTCGGCCCCGACCTCGAGCGCGCGGATCGAATGGCCAAACACCGCGGCCTCGACGCTGGCGCGCGGCGACATCTTCGCGGCGTCGACCAGTTGGATCTTGGTACCGGAGTCACCTGGCTGCACCGTCGCGACCGTCGTGTCGTCGCTAGACGTCGCGAGCGCGAGGCCTGCGCCATCATGGTTGGCGTTCAGTTTTCCATTCGTGGACCATGCACGGAGGCCGCGCTTGTCGAGGACGACGAGCCGATCGCCGGCAAACACGAAGCCACGGATGTCGGTGCGACGGTCGAGATCGATCGTGCGCCACGATGTGCCGTCGGCGATCGACAGTGTCGTTTGCGCGCCCGACGCCAGAACGGCTACGGCTCCGCTCGGTCCGACTGAACAGCGCCAGGTCGCAGTGCTGCTCGCAGGCAATGCGAGCGTGGTGTCCTTCGCGTCCGCGAGGTCGTAGCGATGCAGCGCGCCACCGGCGATCCACGCCAATGTACGGTCATCGCGATCGAGACACGGTTCGGAGGTGACACCGGTCGCGATCGTGGTCGGCCCGCCCGCACCGCTGAGCTTCCACTCGCGCAGCGTGCCCCCTTCAACCACAAACACGCGCGAGCCGTCGCGCGTCGCCGCCACACCCGCGACCTCGTGCGGGGTCGTCAGGCGCGTGCGTAGCGTCCCATCGCGATCGCGCAGCGCGAGCTCGATGCCGTTGCGCTGCATCTGCATCGTCAGTGCGGAGCTTATGTCTGGTGCAGGGGCGAACAACCCTGCCGGACCGAAGTGCGTCGGCAGCGGCGTGCACGTGCCCGTCGTGAGCTCGAGCTTCGCGAGCTTCTCGGCCCGCTGCGCGCGCGTCGCGTCATCGAGCAGCAACCTGCCGCGTGCATCGAAGCCCGCGCAGGGGCCGCTCCATCGCGCTGCGATCGTGAAATCGTCGACTCGGTACAAGGCCCACGCGGGCTTCTGCCCGTCGCTGTAGCCGACCTGGGTCGTCGCCGGATAGAGCGCCCAGCGCCCGTCGCCGGATACTTGCAGCGTCGTCTCGCTCATTCCTGGAATCGACAGGGGTTTCGGCGCGCCGATCGTCTCGCCGGTCCGTGCGTCGGTGACGACGAGCTCGCGCTGGTAGAAGCCGTGCGCGTCGGGCTCTCCGACGTTGCGCACGAAGCCGCAGCGGCCATCGCCGACCAAGAGCCCGTTCGCGCGATCTTCGCGCTGCCACAGCCAGCGCCGCTCGGCGAGCGACCAGCCACCGAGCAACTTCTGCGGGTCCACCTTCAGCATCGGACCCTTCAGATCGATCGCCCAGCGCAGCTGCGCCACGCACAGCACGGCGCCGTCCGTGGTCACCCCGAAGTAATACGGGACGTGAGCCGTTGGAATCCGCTCACGGATCGCGCCGCTCGCAGGATCCTGGATGACGAGCTCCGTACCGAGCGAGCGCACGAGCCCCGACCAGTGCGGGCCACTCTGCCAGAGCAACGAAGGTACGCGGTACACCGGAACCGGCGGTGCGCCCTGCATGACGATGTGGCCCGCGACAGCCGGCGCGGGAGACGGCGGACGCAGCGGCGCCTCCACCGTACGTGGACCGCAAGCGAGCACCGTCGCCACCAACACGATGCCACCGCGCATCCGGCCCGCGAATCTAACCTCAGTGCCCCCGCTTCACCGCCCCCCCAGCCGCCGCAAATTGTTGCGTGTTCTTGCGAGCGATGTGTGCGTTGACCAGCATGTCGACTTAGCTCCTGATGCAGCGGGCCAATCAGCATTCGCTGTGCCAGTAGGGACAGCGACCCGCATACGACCCATAGCTTGCGGCCTCCGCGCAAGGGGTGGCTAGCCGGCTAGCCGGCTCTGCCGCGGTGATGGTCGTTCGCCCGATTGCAACTCGGCGCACCCGGTGCAGTCCGGTCATCGAGCCAGGAGCCACACATCCCCGTCGTGCCGCCGCCCCTCGCAAGACCACCGTCGCGAAACCGCGCTTGAACTTCCTCGCCGCACTCGCGGAACAACTGCTCGCCGAGCAATCGCCAGGAGCCTCCTCAGCTGATCGTGTCGCTTCAGTACGTAGGGCGCACATTCGAGTTGCGTCCGTTCGAGCGCGACGCGTTGCTGCTCGCAGTGCTCGCTGAAACGGATTGGCGCTTCGGCCGTGTGCTCGCGTTCGCGCAGGACTGCGTTGATCGCGGAGCGCGTACTCGACGACCAGCTCGTTCTTGCCGCGACAACTTCAAGCGGACGCTGCCACCGCCCGATTCCGACTTCGCAGCGCAGGTGTTCAAAGATCCGTATCTGTTCGATTTCCTCGGCACCGCGGACCCGCGCCAGGATCACGAGGTCGAGGCGTCGCTGGTCGCGCACGTCGAGCGCTTCCGGCTAGAACTCGGCAAGCGGCGCTTGCACGATTTCGCGGTCGGTCCACGACGACGCGAATGCGCGCATGTATTTCAGGTTTCGTGCTGACAGGCCACTCATGTCTGGGAACGCTGGCGCAGATCATACGAGAGTCGATCGATCACCTTGGCGCCCCACCCTTCCTGGGTGGGCTTCGCGCTCTACTGCCTCGCGTTTCCGGGAGGCTGGCTCGCGCTGCTCGGCCAGGCGATGATCCTGTTCACGATCTGGAAGGTCACCGGGATTCCGGCGACCGAAGCACAGGCGCTGCGCAGCAAGGGCGAGCCGTACCGCACGTATCAACAGACGACGAGTGCGTTCGTACCCATGCCGCGCAAGCGCGCGTGATTTAGTTCGGCGTGAACAACGTCGGCGCGATGGACATCGCGGTGTTAAAGCCGACCTTCGATGCCACGCTGCCGACCTGGTTCTCGATGCCGATCGTCGCGCCCGAGCCATTCGCGACTTGCGTCGACGAATAGACGTACTCGATCGTGTCGTTCGCGCCGTCGAGGATCGCCTGGAACTGCACGGCCTGCGCGCCGGTGAACGTGGTGCCCGTCCACTGGATGGTCAGCGTCGTGCCCACCGTCTTCTCGCACACACCGGTCACCACGAGGTCGTCCCAGTACGGAGCCACGATGCCGTTCGGGCTCGCCGCCAGCGGGATGTCTGCGTTGCTGAAGAAGCAGTCGTTCGCGCCGTTGGGACACGCAAGGTTGGTGTCGAACGCGAGGAACCCGTTCGCGAACACGCGCACGTTCGGCGCCGCGAAGCTGAAGAAGTCGAAGCCCGCCGGCGTCGCGATCGTCGCGTTCGAGCGACCTTCGTCGGGGTCGCTCATCGCAACCACGTTCCCGCCTGTGCACGCGTCGGAGAACGCGGTGGTTCCCGTCGACCGCGCGTACGTGGCGGGCGCGGTCGTGCTCACGGTGAGATCGAACGTGCCGCCGACGATCGGCGCGAGGCTCGTTACCGTGAAAGCGGTCCAGCCGTTGCCGGTTTGGATACCCGAGAACGTGTCGTCGGCGCCGGCGATGCCGTTGTTCACGGTGCCGATGCCGACCTCGTCGCGGTTGCGCAGCGTGAACGACGTGTCGAGCGTCGCCTGATCCGGGTGCGTGGTGATGTGGACGCCGTTGCCGTTCGGCGTGCGCACGAGGTAGCGCTGGATCGTGGTCGTCGCGTCGATCGCCTGATCCATCCGCGTCGCCGATGCACCGGCATTCACGGAACCGAGATCGGTGATCACGCGCGGCTTGAAGTCGAGGTTGTATGTCGGCGTGCCGGTCTGCGTCACCGGGCGCACCCGGATAAAGTACGACGACGTCATGTCGTCGAGCAGGATGCGGCCGAGCGTGCTGCCGGTCTGCGCGTAGCCGTGCGCGAACACCGCCACCGGCCGGTCCTCACACGGTGTGCCGCAGCTATTGGCCAGCGGATCGAGGCGACCGAACGAAGCGGTCGGCCGGTAGAAGAACACCTGGACGGTCCCGGTGCCGGTGCCACTGCCCGTGAACTCTTGCCATGGATCGGTGGTCACGCCCGCATCGTAGAAATGCGCGTTCGAACCGTACACGTTGAGCATCTGGTTCGTGACTGGCGTGCCCTTCGTGATCGTGACCGGGACGACCGGGCTGTACGTGCTCGTCGCGGTGATATTGGCGGTGCCGCCGGACGGATCGAATACGAGGAAGTAGTAGCGGCCCGAGCGCTGATGGTTGAGCAGGCCGCGATAATCCTGGAACACGCCGGCGAAGCCAGTCCCGGTGAACGTGAACCGCGAGTAGATGAAGAAGTTCTCGTCGATGATCACGCCCGTGACCTGGCGACTGAAATGGAGGTTCATGCCGATCACGTTGTCGGTCGCGACGTCGTAATAGAACGTCGAGAAGCTGCCCGGGACCGCCGGCTGGTTCACGTCGCCACCGCTCGTCGACAGCGCGCCTGCGCCTCCGACGCCGATCCTCAGATCGTAGTCATACGGCTCCATCGCGTAGTCGAACAGGTTATCGACCACGACGATCGTCTGATCGTTCGTGCGAATACCGACGACCGAGGTCGATGCCGTGACGACACCCTGGTCGCCATCGGTGACGTCCTTGATCGTGAGCTCCGTGTTGTGCGTATTCGCGATGACAATCGACTCGGTGACCTGCTCGATCGCGACGTCGAGGTCGACGTCATTGACGCCCTCGCCCATCGCAATCGAGAACAGCTTCACTTCGCCTGGCTGCAGCTGACCCATGCTGGTCGCCACGCCGGCCGTCGGCGTGAGCGCCGTCGGGGTCACGTTCACGAGCTCGACATCGACGTAGTACTCGAACTCTGGCTCGCCCTCCGCTGGTGCCGGTGCCGCGCCCGCGAGCAGCAGCGTGCGCGAATCGGCGACCGCGAGGATGTACGTACCGGCGGCCGGCAGATAGAGCATACGGTTGGACGTATCGCCGACGGGGTTGATACCGAAGCGCGTCCACGCTGCGAGCGGATGCGTCGCACCGACGCTCGCGATCGAGACAAAGCCCGCCGCGAGACCGTGCAGACCATCCGACGACACCTTGAGCATCACCGGGCCGGTGACTTCGATCGTGTACGTGTCGACGTCGGGGTCCTGCTGGCCGTCACCGTCGACGTCCTGGAACGGGACGATCTTGCCGTGCAGCACGAAGTGCTGGCCGACCGGCTTGAGGCTGATCTCGCCCGCGGACGCCGTGCTCTCCTCGCCGAACAGACCGAGCGCGTTCGGCTCGGCCGCTTCTTCGATGTCGGCATCGACGTGACCCGGATCGACGCACGCGCCGCCGACGAGCACGGTGCCGTCCTGACAAGAATTGGGATCGATCACGCATGATCCGTCGACGAGGATCGTGCCGTCGGTGCACGTGGTCGGCGTGCCGGTGCACACACCGTCGACGTCCATCGTGGTTCCCGGATCACACTTCTTGGTGTTGTCGCCGCAGCCGAGCAGTGCGGCAGCCAACCCGAACGAGACGAAATAGGCGCGCTTCATGTGGCGCCGACTATCAGGGTCACGCCTCCGATCCGTCAATCAGCGTAGTCTGCATATGTGATCGACCGCATCGTCGATTCGGGCCTGGTTCCCGAGCCGCTGTTACGGACCGGCATCCGAGCGATCTGTGCGCTCCGGCTCCGCGAGCAGCGCCGCGCCGACCCGGACCGCTTCATTGCCGAGCTCCGACGCAGCGACATCGCGATCGCGACCGATGCCGCCAATTGCCAGCACTACGAGGTCCCCTCCGACTTCTTCCGCCTCGTGCTCGGGCCGCACCTCAAGTACTCGGCCTGCCATTGGCCTCCGGGGGTTACGACGCTCGGCGCCGCCGAGGCCGCGATGCTCGAGCTCTCCGCCGAGCGCGCCCAGCTCGCCGACGGCCAGCGCGTCCTCGACCTGGGCTGCGGCTGGGGCTCGTTCGCGCTGTGGGCCGCCGCACGCTATCCGCGCAGTCACATCACGGCCGTATCGAACGCCCATGCGCAGCGCGAGCTGATCGAGCAGCTCGCCACGTCGCGAGGTTTGAGTAACCTCACGGTCCACACCGCCGACGTCCGCACGCTCGAGCTTCCACCGGCGAGCTTCGATCGCGTGGTCTCGATCGAGATGTTCGAGCACATGCGCAACCACGAGCGGCTGCTGCGCCGGATCGCCGGCTGGCTTCGGCCCAGCGGCTCGCTGTTCGTGCACGTGTTCGCGCACCGCCGCTACGCCTATCCGTTCGACGACAACGGCGGCACCGATTGGATGGCGCGAGAATTTTTCACCGGTGGCATCATGCCGAGCACCGAGCTGCTGCGGCACTTCCAGGCCGACTTGCGCATCGCCGAGACCTGGCTCGTCGACGGCACGCACTACGCCCGCACCGCCGAGGCGTGGTACGCGAATCTGCTCGCGCGGCGCGCGGCGGTCGAGCGCTTGCTTGGCCGCCGCCGCTACCAGCGTTGGCGCGTGTTCTTCCTCGCGTGCGCGGAGTTGTTCGGTTACGCGAACGGCAGCGAGTGGCTCGTCGCGCACTATCGATTCACGCACCGCTGAACGTCGTGTTTCCCCGACAGCCGCCGCGGTGAAGCTCAGAATTCCGTGACCGGGCGGCGAAACCCAGCGCCAACCAACCGTTGCTGCGCGTCGTGCGCACCGGTACGTGACTTGCTGTCGTCGCGCGCATGCGCGCCCCACTCCTTGCCTGCCTCGTGCTGTGCGGCTGTTCCGACGATCCCCTCGCCGAACCGTGCGGCCCCGAGGGACGCACCGGCGATGAAGTGCTCCAGTGGATCCAGACGATCTACGACGTGCCGCTCATCTACACCGACGGCGGCATGACCAACATGATGATCTCCGCCCGCTACACCGGTGGCGCGGTGACTTGTCACGAGGCGATTCCCGAGGTCCGCGAGTACTCGTATGTCGATGTCGAGATCGACGTGCAGGTGCTGACCACCGACGGCAAGCTCGACGAGTACTTCACCGGCGTCGCACGCTCGACGACGTTTCCGTGGAGCGAGTTTGCGTACTCGATTCCGGCCGACGAGCTGCGCGGCACGTTCGACATCGGCATGACCGACCACACCGACCGCAGCCTCACGATCTCGGCGCAGTTTCAAGACGGCGATCTATGGGGGTCCGTCATGCGCTCGGCGCGACAACCCAACGGCGTCCCCGTAACGATTCCCGCCGCTCGCTGGACCATCGGCAATCCAAACGATTGGTAGCTCGTCGGATCGGAGACCAACGCGGAACGTGAGCTGCAATAGCTCCGCCGTATGAAGAAAAAGCTGATGAATCTACTCCGGTCGTTTGGCGGATCGACGTCGACTTACGCGCATCGCGTCGGAGACCGTACGAGTGCACTGGCGCGCAGTGTCGGACCCAAGCGCGGTGGCTTTGCACTCGGCGCACTGGCCGCGGCGATGTGGGGCGGTCCGCGGTTGTTCCGTTATCTGCGCGAGCATCGGGCGCAGCGCGCCGCCGAGGCACGTGCCGGCCAGCCGTTCCCGGCGAGCGGTCACGCGTAGCGAATCGCGCCGGAGTACTTCACGCCGCGCTGGCTGCGAACGCTTTGTCGAGAAACGCCTTCGCGGTCGAGGGGCGCTCGTCCTGGGTCTTCGCGAGCGCAGCGAGGATCGCCGCTTCGAGCTTCGCGGGACAATCCTTGCGCAGCGTGCGCGGCGGTGTCGGCGCCTCGGAGAGATGCGCGAAGCCAATCGCGATCGCGTTGTCGCCGGAGAACGGTGGCCTGCCGGTCACGAGGTGATACGCGAGCGCGCCGAGCGCGTAGATGTCGCTGCGCGCGTCGACGTTCTTACCGCGCACCTGCTCGGGCGCCATATAGTGCGGCGTGCCGAGGATCGCGCCGGTCGCGGTGAGGCCGTCGCCAAATCCGGTCGTCGCGAGCCCGAAGTCGATCAGCTTGACCGCGCCGCGCTCGCCGACGAGCACGTTGCTGGGCTTGAGGTCGCGATGGATCACGCCTGCCTGATGCGCGGCATCGAGCCCGTTGCCGATCTGCTGCAGGATGTCCTGCACGTCTTTGATCGGCACGATGCCGCGCTGGGCGATCACCTCGGCGAGCGTGCGGCCCGCGAAGTACTCCATCGACAGATAGAGCAAGCCCGGCCGTGCCTCGCCGAGATCGTGAATGCGAATAACGTAGGGCGAGCTGACCTTGCGCGCCGAGGAGGCCTCGCGGCGGAACCGCGTGATCATCGCCTGCTCGTCGGAGGCGAACGCGCTCGAGATCACCTTGAGCGCGACCAGCTCGCCCAGAACTTCATCGTCGGCGAGGTACACCGCACCCATGCCGCCCTTGCCGAGCAGACGCTGCACGCGATAGCGCTGCGCCAGCACCTGGCCCGGCTCGAGCGTGGTGGTCAGCGCGGGCTTTACGCCGTGCGCGGTTGCCGTGCGATCGAGCGCCTCGGGTTTCGAACCCGACTTGTCTTTCGCGTCGGCACCCTGTTTGGCAGCGGCCTCGGCCGCGGCGACCTGCATCGGCCCGGGATTCGCTGGTGCGAGCACGAGCATCGAGCGCTGCTCGTCGATCAGCTTCGCGACCTTCTGGTTGAGCTCGAAGTCGACCGAGCACACGATCGACTCGAGGTTCTCGACGCGCTCGCGCAGCAGCCGATTCTCCTCGCGCAGCTGCTCGCTGTCTTCGCCGCCGCCCTGCTTGCCGGCTTCGAGCTCGAGCTTGCGCTTGCGCTCTTCGTGGCGCGTCTTGATCCACAAGAGCGGCACGCCGAAGGCGCCGAGCACCGCGACCAAGCCGACCAGGTCCATCCGCCGGTACTATGCCTCTAATAGGTGGCTAATAGGCATCCGGCGGCGGGCATGCGCAAACCAGGTTGCGATCGCCGTACGCATTGTCGACACGGGCGACCGGCGGCCAGTACTTGTGCGTGCGCAGATACGGCGCCGGATACGCCGCTTGCTCGCGCGTGTACGGGCGATCCCACTCGGTGCTGGTGACCGTTGCCGCGGTGTGCGGCGCGTTCTTGAGCGGATTATTCGTGCGATCCATCTGACCGGTCTCGATCGCAGCGATCTCGTGACGGATCAGCGTCATCGCTTCGATGAACCGATCGAGCTCGACCTTGCCCTCGCTCTCGGTCGGCTCGATCATCAGCGTGCCCGGCACCGGGAACGACATCGTCGGCGCGTGAAAGCTGTAATCCATGAGGCGCTTCGCGATGTCCTCGGCCTCGATGCCCGCCGTCTTCTTGAAGCCACGGCAGTCGAGGATCAGCTCGTGCGCGACGCGGCCGTTGCGGCCGGTGTAGAGCACCGGATAATGCTCGCCGAGCCGCTTCGCCAGGTAGTTCGCGTTGAGGATCGCCATCTCGGTCGCACGCCGCAAACCCGGTTCGCCCATCATCGCGATGTACGCGAACGAGATCGGCAGGATCGATGCCGAGCCCCACGGCGCCGCCGACACCGGACCGACCGGCTGCGCGCCCGCGGGTGCGAGCGGATGGCCGGGTAGATACGGCGCGAGGTGCTTGGCGACCGCGATCGGGCCCATGCCCGGACCACCACCACCATGAGGAATACATAGGGTTTTGTGGCAATTGAGATGACAAACGTCGGCGCCGCACTCGGCGGGCCGGGTCAGCCCGACCTGCGCATTCATGTTCGCGCCGTCCATGTACACCTGGCCGCCGTGCTGATGAACGATCGCGCACAGCTCGGTGATGCCTTCTTCGAACACGCCGTGCGTCGACGGGTACGTGACCATGATCGACGACAGGTTCTTGCTGTGCTGCTCGGCCTTCTTCTTTAGATCCACCAGATCGATCGTGCCGTCGGCGGCCGTCGCGACGACGACGACCTGCATGCCCGCCATCACCGCACTCGCCGGGTTCGTGCCGTGCGCGCTCTGCGGGATCAAACACACGTTGCGATGTTTGTCGCCGCGCGCGTAGTGATAAGCACGAATCGCGAGCAGGCCCGCGTACTCGCCTTGCGCGCCGGAGTTCGGTTGCAGCGACACCGCCGCGAAGCCAGTGATCTCGGCGAGCCAGCCTTCGAGCTGCTCGAACATCGCGCGATAGCCGCCCCATTGCTCGGCGGGCGCGAACGGGTGCATGCGCCCGAACTCGGGCCACGTGACCGGAATCATCTCGGTCGTCGCGTTGAGCTTCATCGTGCACGAGCCGAGCGGGATCATCGACGTGGTCAGCGACAGGTCCTTCTCGGCGAGCCGATGCAGGTAACGCAGCATCTCGTGCTCGGAGTCGTAACGATTGAACGTGGGGTGCGTGAGGAACGCGCTCGTGCGCTCGAGGCCCGCGGGTAGCTTCGGCACGTCGGTGGTCTTGATCAGCTCCGCGATCTCGAACGACAGCTCGCCCGGTGCGAACGCCTCGAGCAGGTCGTGCACGTCGGTGTGGCTCGTGGTCTCGTCGCACGAGAGCCCGAGGCCGTCGTCGTAGCGGCGCAGGTTGATACCGCGCTCGAGTGCGCGCGCGAGCACCTTCGCTTGCGTGTGCGCGTCGACGTCGACGCGCAGCGTGTCGAAGAACGCGCCGGCGCGCGGCTTGTAGCCGAGCTTGCCGAGGCCGGCGGCGGCGAGCGCCGTGAACGCGCGCACGCGAGCAGCGATCTTCGCGAGGCCCGTCGGCCCGTGATAGACGGCGTACATCGAGGCCATCACGGCGAGCAGCACCTGCGCGGTGCAGATGTTGCTCGTCGCCTTCTCGCGGCGAATGTGTTGCTCGCGGGTCTGGAGCGCGAGCCGGAACGCGACCTTGCCCTTCGCGTCGCGCGACACGCCGATAATGCGACCCGGCATTTGGCGGCGGTAGTCGTCCTTCGCCGACAGGAACGCGGCGTGCGGACCACCAAAACCCATCGGCACGCCGAAGCGCTGCGCGGTGCCGATCGCGATGTCAGCGCCGAGCTCGCCCGGCGGCGTGATCAGCGTGAGCGCGAGCAAGTCAGTCGCGCACGCGACGCCGGCGCCGGCCGCTTTCACCTTCGCGATCGTGTCGCGCAGATCGATCACCTGGCCATCCGTCGACGGATACGACAGCAGCACGCCCGCGACGCTCGCATCGACTGCGGCTACGATCTGTTGCAGCGTGCCGACGCGGAGGTCGATGCCGATCGGCTCTGCGCGCGTACGCATCACCGCGATCGTCTGCGGGTGGGTCGCGTCGTGGACCCAAAACACCGTGCGCTTGCCGTCGCCGTGGCCGAAGCACATGTGCATCGCTTCGGCGGCCGCGGTGCCTTCATCGAGCAGCGACGCATTCGCGAGCGGCAGCGCGGTGAGATCCTCGATCATCGTCTGGAAGTTGATCAGCGCCTCGAGCCGGCCCTGCGAAATCTCGGCCTGATAGGGCGTGTACTGCGTGTACCAGCCCGGGTTCTCGAGCACGTTGCGCAGAATCACCGGCGGCACGATCGTGTCGTAATAGCCCTGGCCGATGAACGAGCGCATGACCTGGTTATCCGCCGCGAGATTCTTCATCTCCTCGAGCAGCTCGTGCTCGCCGAGCGGTTCACCGAGCGCCAGCGGCTTCTTCAAACGGATCGCCGGCGGAATCGTTGCCGCCGCGAGCTCGTCGAGCGACTTGTAGCCGAGCAGCGCGAGCATCTCGGCGGTCTCGGTCTTCTGAGGTCCAATGTGGCGGCGTGCGAAAGTATCCGATGGAGCGAGGACGTCCGGCTGCACGGGCGCACCCTAGCACCCTCTGCGCCCGGTTTGCACCCGGCTCAGGGCGCCTGGCGCCGGAACGCGTGAAACGATGCGGTGCGGCCGAGCTCGGTCGGTTTGTAACGCACGTCGACGAGCGTGATCACCTCGGTCATCACGTTCGGTTCGCAGCCGATCACGAACTGGTTGCTGCACGCATAGGCGAGCGGCAGGCCCATGCCGCCCTCGCCGTCGGTGGTCACCTGGTTGCCGCCTGCCGCGAGCTGCTTCGTCACTTCGGTCAAGTCGATCGAGCCCCACTGATCGCGGACCTCGATCGCGAGGTAGCGCGCGTCGGTCGCCCACCGCACCGAAACCGCGTCGCGGCCCGTCAGCGCGCGCGACTGATCGCGTGGATCGTGCGCGTGAATCCGCGCGCCGCTCGCATCGACCGGCGCCGAATACACCGCGTTGGCGATCAGCTCGTCGGCGATCACGCTGACCAGCGAGCTGATCCGATCGGGCAGCCCGACTGCGACGACGTCGGCCGCCAGCTTGGCAACCGCCGCATCGCGATCGCGCGCATCGTCGAGCGCGTAGCTGCGCACCTCGGCGCCCCACGCCATGTACTTCTCGAGCCCGAACACGTCATTGCGAATCAGCTTCTGCACGGTCGCGAGCAATTCCTCGGCGAGCAGCGGCATCGGATGCGCCACCACGTGATCCCAGCCGGCGGCGAGCAGCGCCTGCGTCGCGGCCGCATCCGCGGGCGTGAGCCCCTCGCCGGGCACCGCGATCCACGCGCGTGCGGCGTGCTGGCGCAGATCCGCGCGCTCCTTCGCGAGGCTCGCGTCGACCACCGCGATCGTCGAGCCATCGAGCGCCGCGACCAGCGCGTCGAGGTCGGCGACGACTTCGACCGGGCACAACGTCGCACCGACGAGCCGCTGCAGCGTGCGCTGCGCTTTGCGCTCGGGGTGCGCGACCACGATCTTGCTCACGGACCCGCAAGCATGCCGCGCAGCGATTCGCTAGTAAAGCACTGCTAGCGTCGCAGCGCCGCCGATGAACCGATCTGATGCGCCGCCGACATCGGGCGAGCCGGGATCGTTGTCGCGGTTGTACGTCTGCTCGCCGTTGCCGACGAACGCGAATCCGTACTGCGCCATCTCGCCGCTGATCCGCAGCGCGACGCGATTCGCAATGACGATATCGATCGCGGCCATCGCCTGGCCCGCGGTGATCTTCGCGCGGCCGTACGAGGTCAGCTTCTGGATCTGGCCGGTGTCGGTGACGAGTAGCGCCTGGCCACCGAGCAGCAGCGCGACCTGTTTGATGATCGGGACGCGGAACTCGAGGCCCGGGTCGTAGCCTTTGTAGAACACGTCGGGCAGATCGATGATGTTGCCCTCCATCAGCGCGCTGCGATTGACCTTGAACACGCGGTGGAAATAGCCGCCGCCGAGCGTGACCGTCGGAGCGCGCGCGCTCGAGCCAAAGGCGACCCGGAACCGAAGCCCGACGCCCCAGTGCTTCTGGTCGACCTCGAACTTCGTGCCCGGCTGCGCCGTGCTCTGCAGGTTGAGCTTGAGCGTCTTGTCGTAGTGCCCGGCGATGCCAAGCCCGCTGATGAAGCTATGCGGGTTGCCGAGCGCGAGTGGATAGATCTCGCCCGCGACGCGTGCACCACCCACCGGCGCGTTCTGATACGGCTTCGGCGCCTCCTCGAAATTGCGCGAGTTGAACTTGAGCGTGCGTGCCGACATCGACGGGCCGACGTCGAGCCGCACTGCAGCCACGTTCGCGCTGCGGCCGCCGCTCGAGCGCTCGATCTGAACGCCCGACTCGATGCCGTCGATGTCTTCGTTGTCGATATCCGCGCTCGCGACCTTCTTCTTGCCATCGGGATCCTCGTCGTCGCCCGACTGCTCTTCGTCGCTCTTCTCGTCGTCGTCCTTGTCGGCCGCTTTCTCGTCGGCCTCCTCGTCGACCGCGTCGGTCTTCGTTTTCAATGCGGCCTTCTCGGCCGACCGGTCGGTCTTCGCGCCCTTCTTGCCCTTCTTGCCGCCGAGCGGATCTTCCTCGTCGGCCACCGGCTCCGCGGGCTCTTCGGCCGCCTTCTTCTTCTTCGCTTCTTGTCCCGCCAGCTTCTCGTCGATCTTGTCTTTGAGCGCCGTCTTGAACTTCTCGCTCTTCATGCTCGCGAACTCGACCTTGAAGCCGCGCACCTTCTTGCCGTTCAAGTACACCTTGATGTGGAGCAGCTTCTTCGAGCCCTTCTGCTGCAAGTCACCACGCAGAATCGCGTCGACTTCGAGCTCGTTCGCGAGCTTCTTGAGATCCTTGTCCGATAGGTTTCCTTCGAGGCCCAGCTTGTCGACCGTGCGGTTGACGGCCTTGGTTCCAGACACCGAGTAGTCGTCATCGAGGAGGTCCGTCACGACCTCTTGTACGGCGCCGTTGTCATCGCCCTCGAAGGCGACCACTGCGACGCGGATCTTGGCTTCGGCGGTGCCCACTGTTAGCAGCAGTAGACTCGCCACTCCGATCAACACTGCGAGTGTTCGCCCCATCGCAGCATTGATTATATACACCGACAGGGGCCCGTGCCCGAAGCACCTGTAAGCTGTCAACGCTTGCAAGAAGCCGCAATGCGTTGTCAGCTCACCGCGTGGACCCCGTCGATCGCCGAAACCTACGCATTACCGGTAAACACCGCACCGTTAGCGACTCGCATGTCGCAGTCCAAAACGACGCGGTGCAGAACGGCGTCGTGGTCATTGTCACCCAGGCCTATGGGCCTCGAGGTGACAACCTCGTCGGGATTTCGGATGTCACGTTCGACGACCACCCCGCGGTGACGTTGAAAATCCGCGCTGCTGGGCGCGAAGGCCTCGTGCACCTGTCGCCGATTCACGGCGATAGTCGCAAGCAAGGCCTTGTCGATATCGAGCCCGGCACGCGCTGCGAGCTGATCTGCCCGGTCTCCGGCGATCCGCTCGACGTGGTGGGCGAGGTCGAAGACGGATCAGGCGCGCGATATTTCGCGATCTACCTAACGCCGCAACTGTCACGTGGTTCGATGGTGATGGTCTCGGACGTCTGGGGTCACTACCACTCGCGCATCATCGACGACTTCGAGCTGATCAGCGCGTGGGCCGCGAATCAAGATCAGTAGAGCTCGCCGCCGCGCGGCGCTGCGCACGTTGCGATCATAACTCGTAGAGATAAAAGTACGCGCGCAGGTTCGCGTTCGCGAGCGGCTTCTTGATTCTTGGCCGTCCGATCACGCGCATGAACACCTGCTCGAGCAGCGGGTTGCCGACGAGAAAACCGGCGCGCCAGCCGCGAAACCGCCGGCACGTGTCCGCGATTGCGGCATAGATCACTTCGAGGTCGTGCTCGTCGAGCCGCTCGCCGTACGGCGGATTCGCGAGCAAGAGCCCGGTCGGCGGCGGCTCGCGGCCACGCTCACGCGCGATGTCGGCGATCATCTCGGGCGTCAGCGCCGCGACGTCGGCGCGTTGCCACGTGATCGCTTCGGCACAGCGTGCAGCGCGTGCGTTGTCGCGCGCGGCGGCGAGCACGCCGAGATCGATATCGCAGCCGATCACGAGCGGCGCGGCATCGGCGTAGAGCGGCGGCGGCTCGAAGCTCGTCGCGCCTTCCGGGACGTACTTGATGCCGAGCGCGGCGAGTGCGGGCGCCGGCCGCGGCGTCGCGCGCGCGAGATGCACACCTTCGATCGGAATCGTGCCCGCGCCGCACATCGGATCGACGAGCGCGTCCTTACGCGGATCGAAGCGACACAACATGAGCAGTACCGCTGCGAGGTGCTCGCGGAGCGGCGCTTCGCCGGCCTCACGGCGCCAGCCGCGTTGCGAGAGCGAGCCGCCACCGAGATCGATCGAGATGACGAGGTCACCGCGCTCGTCTTGGCGTGCGACCCAGCGCGTGGCTGGGCGATCCGGATCGACGTGGAGGCGAATGCCGCGGCGGGCGAGCGTGTCGACGAGCGCGTTCTTGACCGTGCCGACGATCTGGCGCTCGCCGGCCGCGAAGTCATCGACGCGGCGCGCCTCGACCGAGATGCCATCACCGTCGCGCCACAGGGTGCGCGCATCGTCGCGAATGTCGGCGACGAGCTCGTCGTAGAGTGGTTCGAGCCGCGTCGCGCGCGAACGATAGACGTCCCACACCACGCGCGTCGACGTGCGCATGTACGTGACCGCAGCCCACGCGAGGTCGCGATCGAACGGATAGACGAGCTGGCCGAGGCCTTCCTTGCGCGGCTCGGGAGGGCGCTGCTTGATCGCGCGCTGGGCGATGCGAATCAGCTCGGCTGCCATCACGACGTTGGTCTGCGTCGAGCCGATGATGCGCAGCTCGTCGACGATCACGACGCTCCGGGCTGACCGTTCAGCGTCGCGAGTAGGCCGGCGTCGGCGAAGAACCGCTTGTGGAGATAGAGGCCGCGCTGGTCGGTGCCCGCCGGGCCTTTCGGGCGCACGTGCAGGTAACGCCGCGCGAGCTGCGCGATCGCCGCGTCCCACTCGAGCAAGTACCACGACACGATCGTCGCATCGTCGTCCTCGACGTCAGCACGCGCGAGCCACAACGTGCGTTGCAGCTTCGCGAGCGCGTTCGCTTCGCCGAGCATCGCAATCGCAGGATCTTCGACGATGCGCCACAGGCCGGAGGACTCGCGCGCGATGGGCACGGTCTTGATCTCGACGTCACCGCGCCAATCGGGCTCGTCGACGCCGCGCTCGATCACGCCGAGCATGCGCGCAGCGCGCAGACCCCACGCGCCTTTGTCGCGCCCTCGCCTACCGAGCCGCACGCCGATCGCGCGATCGGCCGCGGCGAGCAAATCGTCGAGCGTCTCGGGCTCTTCGCTCGGCGGCAGCGCGAGCTTGGGGCCGGGCAGCTCGCGCGGCCACGTCGAGCTCGCCGCGTAGAGACCGCGCGGCGGCGCCTGCACGACGAGGTGACCACCGAGCACGATCGGTCGCGGTTGCAGCGTGGGTGGCAGCTCGACACCGCCGCTCTCGAGCCGCGCGCCGTGCTGCCAGAGTCTCTCGCGCAATGCGGGTGCAGGGCCGTCGTTTGGCACCACGAGCCGGGCTGCGATCGCGGCGAGCTCTCCGCGCGTGAGTGCATTGAGGAACCCGCATAGATCGCCGTCCCAGCGCGCGAGCACGCGCTCGTGTGCGCTCGCGATGTCGAGCCCTCGCTCGGCGATGACGTCGTGTGCTTCGAAGCGGATCACGCGCAACGCGGCGAGCCGGCGCAATGCCTCGGGAGCCAGCAGCTCGCTGAAGTACTCGACCGCGTTCACGTACCTCGAACGTAAACGCAAACGCCGCTCGACACGACCTTTCGTACCGATCTCTGCCAGCCGCACGAGTCGCGTGTCGTGCGCAAGATCCTTGCGTGCGTGTGCTCGCGCTGGTTCTCGTATCCGGATGCTCGTTCGCGTTCGTGCGCGGGCCGGTTCGCGACCGCGCTCCCGACGAACCCGTGGAGTGCACGACGACTGCGGCCGCGCCCGTTGTCGATACCATCGTCTTCATGGCGGCGAGCGCCGCGTTCATCACGACAACGCTGGAACCGCCCCGCGAACCGGACCCGCTCGGCCTCGCCGAGGTTATCCATCGCGGAACGCAGTCGATGTCGTTGACCGCCGCACTCTTTGCCAGTGGGTCGGCGATCTATGGCCTCGTAATGATCGAGCGTTGTCTCTGCGCGATTCGCAACAGCCGCGATGCGCCGTAACGATCTCCGGTGCGTGATAGCGTGATCGCGTGCGGTGGCTGCTCGTCCTCCTTGCCGCGTGCGCGCCGCAGATCGACGGACCGGTCGAACAGCAGCGAACAATCGATCGCGACGACAGCGTGCGCCTCGCAGCGCAGCTCGCCCAGCTGCCGGGTGCGGTGCATGCCGAGGTCACGCTGCACCGGCCGATCGTCGATCCGCTGACCGAAGCGTCGAGGCCGGCGAGCGCGGCCGTGCTCGTCGTGATCGATGACAAGGCCGATGCCCGCGCGATCCAGCGCTCCGCGATCGCGCTCGTGCGCGGCACGGCGCCCGAGATCAGCGAACCGTCGATCGTCGTCGAGCTCGGTGCGGTGAGGCCGGCGCTCGCGAGCGTCGGACCGTTTACCGTCGAGGCGCGGTCGAAGCCGCGGATCGTCGCGACGTTCGCGATCGCGCTCGGGCTGATCGTCGCGCTCGCCGCGTTCATCGCGTGGCGCGAGCGTTGGCGGTTGACGGACCGCGTTCCTCGACGGTAAGGCGCCACTGTATCCGCGTGTGGGCTAACCTCCGCTCGCCGTCGAGATCCGATGTGATGCACACAAATCAGCAGGCTGTGTGATTTAGAGATTGCGAGCAACGGCGGTCTAGATCGACGCTCCGCCGCGGAGGGACGCCGCCATGATCGGATCGGCTCGCGCTGCTGTATTTCTTTTCGCGATCGTCATCGCTGCCTGCGGGCCGACTGCTGTCGGTGGCGATGATGATGACGACGGCACCGGCGACGCGCAGCAACCCGCGTGCGCGCCCGGTAAAACCCAGGCGTGTTACACCGGCGCGCCCGGAACCGCAGGCGTTGGTCCGTGCACCGGCGGCACGCAGACATGCGATGCGACCGGCAACTGGGGCGTGTGCGCCGGCGAGGTGGTGCCGGTAGGTGAATCGTGCGGCAACGGTGTCGACGAGAACTGCAACGGCACCGCCGACGAAGACAACGATGCCGATGGCGATGGGTTCCGCACGTGCAGCGGCGACTGTTGCGATGCGACCACGGATGGCTGCGGCGATCCGAAGCTCGTCAACCCTGGTGCGTTCGAGGCGCCGGGCAACACCGTCGACGACGATTGCGACGGCATGATCGACAACACGGTCGCGCTGACGTGCGACTCGAGCCTCACCAGCAACTCGGCGAACGCGGTCGACTACGCGAAGGCGATGGAGCTCTGCCAGTCCGCGACGATGAGCGACAAGAAGTGGGGATTGATCAGCGCGCGCTTCACGCTGACGAACGGCAGCGGCGCGCCGAACGCAGACCAGCGCTCGATCCGTCCTTCGTTTGGCGGCACGACCGTGCGCGCGGGTAGCTCGTTCGCCGTGCTGTCGACGGGCAACGCCGCCGCGGTGGGTCAGACGAATCCCAACTACGTCGCGTTTCAGCAAGGCAGGACGATCGGCGGCAGCAGCCCCGCACCCGCCGATTGGATCGCGGCGAACGGCAACAAGCTGCCGAACGCGCCCGGCTGCCCGGCGCCGACCGGCACCACCGCGAACGATCCGATCATGCTCGAACTGCAGATCAGGACGCCGACGAACGCAAAGTCGTTCAAGCTGTCGACGAACTTCCTCAGCTCCGAATATCCCGAGTGGACATGCAGCGCGTTCAACGACTTCTTCGTCGTCCTGCTCGACTCGACGTACAGCGGACAGCCTGCGAACCCCGCCGACAAGAACCTCGCGGTCTACCGCGCGCCGACGATGCAGACGTATCCCGTCGGCGTGAACCTCGCGCACGGCAACACGGGCCTGTTCCAGCAGTGCAAGAACGGCGGCACCGGCTGCGCACTCGGCGCGACCGCCGGCACGATCTCGACGTGCACCGGCACCGGCGAGCTCACCGGCACGGGCATGGACGTCGCGAACCCGGGCGGCCTGTTCGGCTACTGCGGCACGAACAACCTGATGGGCGGCGGTACCGGCTGGCTCGTCACCGCGGGCAACGTGGTCGGCGGCGAGATCATCACGCTGCGGATCGCAATCTGGGACACGAGCGACGGCGCGCTCGACTCGCTGTCGATCCTCGATAATTTCGAGTGGTCCGTCGACGCATCGACGCCGGGCACCGTGATCTTCTGATCGCGATCCACCCGCGCGCGTGATCGTTAACGCGCGATGCGCGCGGGATCCGAGATCCGGCCGTATGGTAGGCGGAGCTCGGTGCCGAGTGGCTTCTTGCCAGTAAATGGAAAGCCCGCCGTGAGCGAGTCGACGCAGCCGAACGTCACCGCGAGTGCGAGCGGCGCCGATGCGCACAGTGGGAAGTCTGCATCGGTCGCCTCGAGTACGGTGTCGCCGTCGGAGTCGTACTTGTACCGCTTGTGATTGACGCAGAACCCGACGGTGTCGCTCGTCGCCGAGCGCGCGATGCCGGTGGCGGTCTGCTCGAACCACCAGGAGAACATGCAGTGGTCGCCGTTGTTCGTTGCCGTCGCAGGATCGAAGGTTCCCTCCGCATTCGTCGTGTTGCATGCATGCGGCGAGAGCCCCGCCGCGTTGTTGCCACCAGCGCAGTTGCCTGAATAGCAGGTCGCCGGCTTGCAGAACGCGATGCACACGACGCTCGTAACGAACGAGCTCTCTCGCAACATCGGCTGGTACCCCTGCGAGCAGCCGTTGAGGTACGGGTTACCGGATCCGTTCGCGCAGCCGCTCGCGCTGTCACAGGGTGACCGATGGACCACTCGATTCGTGATGTGCAGATCGGCCGCGCACGAAAACCGCGTGGGATTCGCGGGATCGTCCTTCAGTTGGCCGTAGCAGCCCTGCGTGGCCACGCACGCCGTCCCCGGCTTCGTACCGCCGGCCCTGAAGATGTTGTCGTCGAGCGGGCTGCACGTCTCCAGGCAAATCCCCGCGCCTTGCGGTTCCGCAATCGCGGCGCACGAGGCGTTTGCGCCACACGTATTCGCAGCCATCGGGTTGCAGATCCGACTGCACGTCCCGGTGGTGCACAAGCTGCCCTTCAGGCAGTTGTCGAATCCGTTCGGTGCCGCGCTGTACGTGCACGCGCCCTTATCGGCGACGGTGCCATTCGGCGCGCAGCCGATGTGACCGGTCAGCTGTGGCATATCGGTGTCATGGATGTACGTGCACTTCTGGCCGGTCGCGCATCCGGTCTGCGCATAGAAATCGCATTGCGCCGGCAACACGTCGGGTGCGTCCTCGAAACCACCGTCATCGGGACCGGCACTGTCGACATCAGCATCATCGTCGTCGCCGACATCCGCAGGTTTGGGAAACCCACACGCCACGACGCAAACCAGTATCCCCACGACGATCCGCACTTGGAGGTCTATAGCCTGCACCGATCCTGCGTTGCAACACAACGCAATTGACCGGGGGCCCGGGGTCACCTACAACCGTGCAATGGTCGAGGGTACCCAGGTCGGGGCTTACAGACTGATACAGCGGATCGGCGAAGGCGGAATGGGTGTGGTCTGGATGGCCGAGCACTCGATGCTCGGTCGCCGCGCAGCCGTCAAAGTGCTGCATCCGAGCTTTTCGATGCAGCCCGCGATCGTGCAGCGCTTCTTCAACGAGGCGCGCGCGGCGACCGCGATCTCCGATCCGGGAATCGTCCAGATCTTCGATTTCGGCAATCACACCGACGGCAGCGCGTACATCGTCATGGAGCTGCTCGATGGCGAGCCCCTCGACAGGCGGCTGCATGCCCAAGGCGTGATGGCGGTCGGTGAAGCGCTGCGTATCTTGCGCCAGGTCGCAAGCTCGCTCGGCGCGGCGCACGCACGCGGCATCATCCACCGCGATCTCAAGCCCGAGAACATCTTCCTGGTGCGCGATCCGGAAGTGCCCGGCGGGATTCGCGCGAAGATCCTCGACTTCGGGATCGCGAAGCTCACCGGCGATGCGTCGGCCGCGAAAACGAACACGCAAGCGGTGATGGGCACGCCGGCCTATATGTCGCCCGAGCAGTGCCGCGGTGCCGGCCTCGTCGACGCGCGCTCCGATGTCTACGCGCTCGGCTGCGTGCTGATGACACTGATTACCGGTCGCCAGCCTTTCGAGGGCGAAGGCGTCGGCGAACTGATCGTCGGACACATGCAGTTGCCGCCGCCGGTGCCGTCGTCGCGCGTACCGACGATCCCGCCGACCGTCGATCAGCTCGTGCTGCGCTGCCTCGCGAAAGATCCGTCGCATCGTTACGCGAACGCGAGCGAGCTCGCGAATGCGGTCGGTGCGCTCGTCACGCAGCCGACACTCGACACTGTGCCGCGCAACGCGTCTGCGCCGACGATCGCTGCCTACCCGCAGCCGACCACGTTGTCCTCGGTGGCTGCGCAAGTGACGTCGACCACCGGCATTCCGGGGCGCAAGAAGTCAGGGCTCGTCTACGCGGGCCTCGCCGTCACCGTGATCGCCGGTGCCGCTACCGTGATCGCGCTCAAGAGCTCGTCGAACGCAGAGAGCTCCGGCGAAGCGCCCGCACCTGCGGCAGCGCCCGCGCCTGCACCCGTCGCGGCGACGCCAACGCCGCCGGCTCCAGAGCCGCCCAAGCCGGCACCGCCCGTCGACGAACGACCGGCCACCACGCAGAAACAGATCGCGAGCGCCGCGCAGGCGTTCGTCACGTGGGCCGCGTCGCACGCCGGCGCTGCCTGTCCCAAGCTCGAGGACGTCGCCGGCAAATCGATCGACGACGGCTGGGGCAAGCCGCTATCGCTCACGTGCACCGACCAGCCCGCGGATCAGATCGTCGGCATCGTATCGGTTGGCGCCGATGGCGCGGTCGGTACCGCGGATGACGTCGCATCGTGGAGTGTGGACGCTGCGAAAGTCGCGCTAAAGGGCGCGCGGTGGGCGCCGAAGGCGGTCGCGACATCGCGGCCTGTCGATCGAGCCCGGCAACCGAAGCCAAAGACCAAGCCAGCGACGACGAAACCGGGGACAGGTGTTCCCGGCGATCTCGACGGCGACGGCCTCCCCGACCACCGCTAGGAGCCGCATGCTGCGCACCGTTTCGACCGTAGCTCTCGTCGTCGCGCTCGCGACGCGCGTCGACGCTCAGCCCGCATCGGCGCAGGCCGAGGTGCTGTTCCGCCAGGGCAAGCAGCACATGGCGGCGAAGAAGTTCGCCGAAGCGTGCGATGCATTCGACGCGAGCCAGAAGCTGGCGCCGTCGGTCAACACGCTGATCAACTACGCCGACTGCCGCGAACAGAACGGTCAGCTCGCGACTGCGTGGGGCCTGTTCGTCGATGTCAGCAACCAGACGCGCGGCGCGAGCGATTCGACGTCGAATGCGCTGAACAAAGTGGCGAGCCAACGCGCGGCCAAGCTCGAGCCCAAGCTGTCGAAGCTGACAATCACCATCGCGCCCGACGCCAAGGTCGACGGCCTCCAGATCACGCGCAACCGCGAACCGCTCGATGCGAGCACATGGGGCCGCACGCTGCCGATCGATGGCGGAACGTACGCGATCGTGGCCAAGGCACCGGGCCGCGAAGAGTTCACCACGTCGATCACCGTCGCTGCTTCCGGCGATACGAAGACGGTGACGATTCCCAAGCTCACCGAGAGCGCGAAGCAGATCGTGCAGCCACCGCCGCCCGACGAGGAGCCCGACGAGACGATCGAAGACGAGGTTCCGGCGAGCTCGGGCGGCTCGAAGGTCGTGCCGATCGTCGTCGGCGCCGGCGCGCTCGCCCTGCTCGGCGGCGGGCTCGCCCTGGAGCTCTCCGCGCGCAGCACGTACGACGACGCGAAGGTCGAGGTCGACAACGCGAAGCAAGACGAGCTGTGGGAATCGGCGAACCGTAAGCGCTACATCGCGCAGGGCCTCGCTGTCGCGGGCCTCGCGACCGCTGGCGTCGCGGTGTGGCTGTTCGTGCGCTCGCGCGGCAGCAGCGAACCGACCACGACCGCGCGCGGCGTCACCGTCGAGCCGATGTTTGCGATCGGCGGCGGCGGTTTGCTACTCGACGGGCGCTTCTAGCTAGCGAAGGTTGATCGCCGCGGCGTTGGTCGCGTCGAGCTTCTTCTCGACCTTGACCTTGTTCTCCGAGAGGATCCACGCGGTCACGGCAGCAGCTTCGTCGTCGGTCAGCGTGCCTGCCTCTTTGCCAGCGGGCATCTTCGCCTTCACGAAGCCCAGCACGTCGGCGGCCGTCTTGAACGCGACGCCCTTGCGCAGCTTCGCGGTCTTCGCCGCCTTCTCGGGCAGCGCCTTCTCGCCCATCACGGCCGGGTTCTTCTTGTTGCCCTCGCCCTTGTCGCCGTGACACTTGGCGCAGCCCTTGTCGGTGTAGACCTTCTTGCCGGCTTCGTACTGCTCGGCGAGAGCGGCGGCGGCGACGACGGCCGGGTCGGGCTCGGCGGGCTTGGCCGGCTCGGCGGGCGCGGCGGGCTCGGCGGGCGTCGCCGGCGTGGCCGGCTCCGTCGTTACCGGTTGCTCCGTCGTGCCCGTCTCGGGCTTCGCCGGCTCGGACTTCTTACCGCCACAGGCGGCGGCCATCAGGATGAGGATGAGGGCTGTGCGCTTCATGCGCGGGACGATAGCTTCGAGCCGTCCCCAATGCGCGGTAATAGCGCCCAATAATCGAGCTCGAGAACGATCCGAGGCTCCTTCGTTCCGGCCAGCAGGGAGGGCACGGACGCGAGCTCGCTGCCCGGGACGTTCTTGACCGCATTGAGCCGGAGGCGCAGCGCGCCGACATCGCGGCGATGCGGCACTTCGGCTTTCTCTACGACCTCGGTGAACGCGCGCACCGTATCTCCCGCGAACGTTGGACCGACGTGCGCGCCACCATTCCACGCAGCGATGCGCAGTGCGGTACCGAGCCCGTTTTGCGCCAGCGCCATCGCGACGCTGATCACGTGGCCACCGTAGACGAGCCGCTTGCCGTGCTTCGTCGACGCCATCGCCTGCTGATCGAAGTGCACCTGCGCGCTGTTGTGATACAGCCGCGTGGCCTGCACGTGATCGGCTTCTTCGATCGTCATCGCGTCGGGGTGATTGAGACGCTCGCCGACTTCGTATTCGTCCCAGCGGCCGCCCGGATTCATCGCCCACGCGAGATCCGCGTAGCGCTGCAAGTTGAGCGCGTCGGGCACCGGCAACCGATCGGGCGTCACCACCGCCGGCAACGGCGGGACCTGATTGATGCCGCGTGCGGCGTTCTTGTCGCGCTTGGGCACCATCACCCAGCGCACGAACGTCAGCACCTCTTGGCCTTTTTGATTCGTGCCGCGCGTGCGCACGTAGACGACGCCCGCTTCGCCGCTCGACACTTCGCGCAGACCGATCACTTCGCTCTCGGCGACGAGCGTGTCGCCCGGATAGACCGGCCGCACGAACCGCACGTCGGCGTAGCCGAGGTTCGCCGTCGCATTGTGCGAGATATCGATGACGCTCTTGCCGAACACGATGTGGAACACGAGCAGGTCGGGGATGACCTCGCGCTGAAAGCCGAGCGAGCGCGCCAGCTCGGTCGACGACGCGAGCGGATAGCGATCACCGGTCAGCGAGATGTACGTCGAGATATCGCCGCCATGCAGCGTGCGAGGAACGGGATGCACCAGCGGCGGTTGACCGATGGTGAAGTCCTCGAAATAGCGTCCGGAAAAGACCTTGCTCATGACACGCGGGCGGCGACCCTATACCGCACCTACGTCTCAGAACAAGGGGCTAATCGGCCGGTTCGGCGCAGGTCAATCCGACAGCAATACCGAGTACGTAAACGTCTGCGGTCCGCCATCCCACGGTGGGAACGAGGCGCCCTTGAGCGAGCTCTCGACGCACGTACCTTCCGGCGTGCCTGCGAACTCGCCGCTGACGGTGACCTTGCTGACCGAGCCCGACGGCGCGATCACGATCTTGAGCATCGCGGTGCCCTGGGTGCCCTTGTAGCAACCCTTCGCCTTACCGGCGACGGCGCCGATGCCCTTCTTGAAGTCGTCGCCGGTCAGCGCCTTCTTCTCGAGCTTCGGCTTCACTTCCTTCTTCGCGCCATCGACGCCGGCTTCCTTGAGCAGCGCATCGAACGACGGCTCGCCCTCGGCCTCACCGCCGCCCTTCGTTGCGACGGGCTTCTTGACCTCGATCTTTTCGGGCTGCTTCTCTTCGATCTTCTTTGGCTCGGCCTTCTCGTCGGCCTTCGCCTTGCCGCCCTTCGCTGGACGGTTCTTCTTCGTCGCCTTGGACTCGGCCTTGTCTGCTTCGACCTTCGCCTCCGTGTCCGCGGCCTTGACGTCATCGGTCGCGAGCTGCTGGGTGGCGCCTGCCGCAGGCGCGGGCTCGGCCGGAACCTCGATGGGCTCCACGGTCGGTGCTGCAACAACCGCTGCTGCCGAGCCTGCCGCGGCTTCCTTCGCCGGTTCGGGCGCGGCCGCAGGTGCGGCTTGCTCCGACGACGACACAGCCGCTGGCGAGCTGGCGCTGTCCTTGTTCACCTGCATGAAGATCACGCCGCCTGCCGCGGCCGCGAGACCAAGCCCGAGGATCGCGAGGACGGGACCCTTGCTGCTCTTGCGCTGCTGCGACGGCAGTGTGAACGCCGACCGCGCGGGAACGATGGGTGCCGGCGCTTCGATCGCCGCTGACGATGCCGCCGACGTGGCCGAAGCCGTCACCGCTGCAGCTGCCGCGATGTCTTTCTTCGATTCGCGGCCGGCTTTCTTCGCGGCCTTCTCTGCCGCTGCGACTTCTGCCTTCGACGGCAGCTCTTCGACCGCCGGCAGCGAAACCATCTTCGCCGGTTGAGGCAGCGCGATGTTCTTGAACGCACCCGATGACGCCGACAGCATGTCGTCGTCGATCGGCGGGCTC
Source organism: Kofleriaceae bacterium (assembly GCA_036524455.1). GTDB lineage: Bacteria > Myxococcota_A > Polyangia > Haliangiales > Haliangiaceae > JABFXX01. The sequence goes on from DATDCH010000416.1 coordinate 28,065, forward strand.
GTGATGCCGCGCTTCGATAGCCGCTGCTTCGTCGACTGCGCGAGGTTGCGGATGTCGTGAAGGCCGCTGTCTTCTTCGCGATCTTGCTGCATGATCGGTTGCCGACTGACTGGCGACGCCTCCGGCGACAATGGCTGATCAACAGCGGATGCTGTCAACGGCGGTGCAACGTTGCCGCGCATGACGTTATCGCGAGAGTCCGTCCCCGAGGATCCGTGCTGCATACTGCCCTCCAGACGCGCGAGCGTCCGATTCGGAAGGGCTTCGAAATAACCCGACGGGACCCCTTCATCAAGGGTTTTCATCGCAGCGCGGATGAGTTGGTCCAAATCGTCGGGCATGGCGTTACTTGCCGGTTTACTTACTTACGGGCGGCTGACAAGGGCTCGGTCGAGGCGAGGCGCTGGCGCAGCAACCGACGCGCCTCGTTGACGCGCCATGCCACCGTGCCTTCAGGAATCTCTAGAATCTCGGCGATCTGTTTGTGCGGCAGATCCTCGATCGTGGCGAGCACGAGCGTCACACGCAGCGATGGCGAGAGCTCGGCGATCGCTTCGAGCACGCGTTGCACTTCTGCGCCGTGTTGCGCCTTCTGCGCAGGATCCGACGCGTGTTGCCCAAGCGATTCGGGCCGCCCGCCGACGTGCGCTGCTTCCGCGCCGCCTTTCTGCGACAGCGCAGCACCGCGTTTGCCACCGCGCAGCGCGTTCAGCGCCGTGTTCACGGTGATGCGATACAGCCACGTGAAGAAATCAGCGCGGCCGTCGAACGTCGACAGACCTCGGAACGCGCGTACGAACGTTTCTTGCGTCGCGTCGTCCGCGTCACTGTGGTTGCCGAGAATATGGAGTGCAGCGGCGTACACGCGTCTTTGATGGCGCCTAACAAGGCGACCGAAAGCGTCTCGGTCACCGCTGCGAGCCCGATCGAGATCGGGGTCCTCGTCACCCATCGGAGGGCACTATAAGGTGACCAAGGCTTGGACAACAGTTCATCGTCGAGCTTTGGGTAGGTATGTCGAGAATGATCACCGGAACTTGCTTAGCTTGCCACTTGCCGCAGCGTTGAGCTTCTTTATCAGCGGGCGTCGCAGGGTGCCGCAGCTACCGGCGACGGTCCGCCTCGAACAGTTTACCGACGAGCCCGCCGGCCAGGTCGGCAAGTCTCGCAAAGGTGCGGGCCGCCTCGGCCTGGGCGACGAGCCGGTCCGTGACCCGCGTGGCGCCGGCATGCCCGGCATCCGACGCGCGCTGGCGAGCTGTAATGTCGAGCACGTTCAGCGGATCGGGTCCGGCGAGCTCCTTGCGCAGCGTCGCGAGTCGCGCGCGTGCTTCGCGCAAGGCGTCTGCGCAGTCGTCGGCGTAGGCCGCGACCAACGCTTTCCCGCGCTCACTATCGAGCCCGACGGTGAGCGCGTCGAGATCGACGAGCGCCAGATCGCGCAGCCGCGTCGAGAGCAGCTCGTCCGGATCGATCGCGCGGCCATCGCGCGAGCCATGTCGCGTCTCGATGATCACGCGATCACCCCACCACCAACCACCACGACCATCACAGACGATATGCAACTCAGTTGCATATGGCGAATCCGGCGGGTCACTTCTTGTTGTCTTCTTTGTTGGGCTCGGGCTTCGCGTCGCCGGGCTTCGCGTCGCCGGGCTTGGCGTCGGCGCCCGCGGCGAGCGCCTTCTGCTTGGCGAGCTTGTCCGCGGCCATCTTGTCTTTGAGCTTCGCGAGCGCGTCGTCGCCCTCGGCGGCAGCCGCCGGCAGTGCATTGAGCTTGGCGTCGAACATCATCGCGTCCGCGTCTTCACCGCGCATCGCCGCGTCGACCTCGGTCTCGATCGCTTCGGCATCGATGCGGTCTTCGGCACGCTGGAACTTGTCCCACACCGACGAGTCATTGCCGAACGCATCGCCACCCGCGGTGCGCGCCGCCGCCATTTGCGTCGCGAGCGTGCCCTTGCGGAGCTTGAGCATCGTCAGCTTCGTCTCGAAGTCCTTGCGGCTGCGGTTGAGCTGGATCGCGTAGCTCGCGGCCTCGTGCTTATCGCGCTCGATCTTCGCGAGCTCGGTCTCGGCGTTCTTCTTTTCCTTCAGCGCGATCTTCGCGGCTTCGTCGTCGCCCGCGCGTACCGCCATCATCGCGCGCCTCTCCCACTCGGCCGCCTTGGCGCGATACTTCTCGATGTCATTGTCGAGCTGCTTCGCGGTGGCCTTGTACGTGATGAGCTCTTGCAGCGCCTTTTTGCGCCCTTCCTCGAGCTCCATGATCATCATGTCGAGCTCTTTCTCTGGATCGATTGCTTTGTCGAGCGCGGCGTTCGCCTTGCTCGAGATGCCGCTTTTGATCCGCGAAAAGATGCCCATGGGCCTGTTATAGCGCCTATTCCTTGCCCAGCGCGTATTTGCGGTAGCGCTGGCGGAACTGATCGTAGGTGAGGCCGAGCAGCGCCGCGGCCTCCTTCTGTTTGTAGCGCGTGCGCTCGAGCGCGTCCTTGCACAGCCAAGCCTCGAACGCGTCGACACGCTCGGGCAGCGGCAGCTTCGCGTCGTCTTCGAAGTCCATGCCCGGGGCCGGCGCCTGCTTTGCTTCGGGCGGGAGCGCGAGGTCGATGTCGGCCGCGGTGAGCACGTCGCTCTGCGCCATGTAGACCGCGCGTTCGACGACGTTCTTGAGCTCGCGGATGTTGCCCGGGTAGTCGTACTGCGCGAGCCGGTCGAACGCCTCAGCGCTGATCTCGCGGACCGTGATGCCCGCGACCTCCTGGCGGAAGCGCATCAGGAAGTACGTCGCGAGCACCGGGACATCCTCCATCCGTTGCGCGAGCGGCGGCAGGTGAATGACCTCGAACGCGAGCCGATCGTAGAGATCGGGGCGGAACTTGCCGTCGGCCATCGCCTGCTTGAGATCGGCGTTGGTCGCCGCGATCACGCGTACGTTGACCTGGATCGACTCGCTGCCGGCGACGCGCTCGAACCGCTGGTACTCGAGCACGCGCAGGATCTTGGCCTGGAACTCGAGCGACATGTTGCCGATCTCGTCGAGGAACAGCGTGCCGCCGTCGGCGAGCTCGAACTTGCCTTCCTTCTGTTTCGTCGCGCCGGTGAATGCGCCCTCTTCGTGACCGAACAGCTCGCTCTCGAGCAAACTCTCGGCGACGGCAGCGCAGTTGATCGTGATGTACGGTTCGCTCGCGCGCGGCGACAGCATGTGGATCGCGCGCGCGACGAGCTCCTTCCCGGTGCCGCGCGGACCGAGCACGAGCACCGGCCTCGGCACGGGCGCGACCTTCTCGATCTTGTTCATCACGGTGCGCATCGCCTGCGAGTCGCCGACGATCTCCCAGCGGCCCGCCGCCTTGCGCAGCCGCTCGTTCGTC
>DATDCH010000417.1:0-17565 GCA_036524455.1 Kofleriaceae bacterium
CGGACGCGCAGGTCGCGATCCTCGAGCGTCGGATTTGCGTGCACGGCCGCTTCGTACGCAGCCAGCGCAGCCGGTTGATCATCCATCGCGTACAGCGCGCGGGCGCGCAAGATCATGAGCTCCGGCTCTGTGCCGGTCGCGTGCTCGAGCGCGCGCGCGTGAGCACCGCCGTCGAGCAGCAACCGCACGACGGTGACGCGCAACGTGACGTTCTCCGGTGAAGCGGCGAGCGCGGCGAGCAGTGCGTTGAGTGCGACGTCGTCCATGGCTAGCGCGGAAATGCGACGAGGGTCGGACTGCCACTCGGATGACCGACGAGTAGCTGATCGCGCGACCACGCGAGCGCGGGCGCGTGCGGGCTTGGCGGGCCCTGCCAGAGCTTGGTGAACGTGCCCTTGCGGTCGACGCGGAGCACTTCGCTCGCACTGTCGGTCGAGTAGCCAACGGCAAACGCATTGTCGCCTGCTCCGACGATCGAAACTTCGAGCTTGTCGGTCTCGAGTGGCTTCTTCCACTTCGTGCTGCCGGCCTCGGTCACCAGCTGGAGCCGCGCCTTGCCGCTGCGGTCACGCGCGGCGAGCAGGCACACGTTGCGCAGGCAGCCGAAGCCGAGCAACGTCTCGTTGCGATCGAACGCGATCGTCGCCGAAACGTTCGAGCACTTCTTGCGCGTACAGGTCTGCATGAGCAACCGATCGCGGCCGCGCCAGAACAATGCGACGAGGTCGTGCGCCGACGCGATACCGCACCAGGTTTTCGGATCCGCGATCCCCGGCTCGCTGGCGGCGACCACATCGTCGGGGGCGACCACATCCGCCTCGGTGCGTTGCGCGCGGGTGTCGCCGTGGACAAACCAGACCGAGTCATCGGCTTCGAGCCAGCCGACCGCGAACCGCTCGTCGTTGGTCGCCACGCCCTCGCACAGCATCCGCACCGACTTGCCCCAGACGGTTCCTGTGCCCGTGCTGACGCGCACGAGCTTCACCTTCTTGCTCTCGATGAATCCCGCCTCAGGTCCACGCGGCGTGCCGATGATCCGGACCTCGCCGTCGCGCGCGAACGCGTGTTGCTTGCGCTGCGTGCCTTTGCGGTCGAGCTCGGTCACGCGGTGTCCGTCGTAGAACGCGAACCCATCGGAGAGCACCGCCGCTTGGCCACCGTTGTCATGGCTCACACGGTCGTTACCGCGCCACCACAGCCAGGCCCCGATTAACGCGAGCACGAAGATCAAGCGCCGCATAGGCAGCGAAGATAGATCCGGGGGCTACGCGTTTGCAGCCTTGGCGCCCGACTTCGCACGGTCCTGGTCGATCACGCGGAGCGTCGCGGCGGTGGCGCCGATCGCGAGGCCGATCACGTTGACGCCGGGGATCACGAGCAAAACCGCGACCGCACCGCCCATGCCGAGCGTGCGCCACCGGTGCTCGCGCAAGTAGGCGGTTTTCTGCCGATACCGCCAGCGCCGGCGCGCCCACACCGCATCGAACGCGTCGTACGACGCGAACCGTGCCGTCGCGATCCCACCGAGCACGGCTGCGATCACGGTTCCGATCACCGGCACCGCGACGCCAACGATCAGCAGCGTGCCCATTACGACGACGTAGATCGACACGCGGCGTGCCGCATGCGCCATGCCGATGACGAGGTCGACGAGGAACTTGCCGAACCGAAACTTCGGACCGGGCACGCCGGTGACTTGCTCCTCGATCGACTCCGACAATTCCTCGTTGAACGGCGCCGCGATCAGCGCGGCGAGCGACACGAAGATCGAAACGCTCGCCACGAACAGCACGATGCCGGCGATCAGCTTCAGCACGTTGTCGGCCCAGCTGCCGGGCAGGGAGGCGGCAAGTGCGGCGATCGGTCCGCTCAGCGCCCCCAAGATGCTGCCAACCACGACCACCAGGATGATGACTGCGAGGATCGCCGGGGCAATCACCCAGACCCAAAGCCGCGGGTGACGGGCTAAATATGCGGCGCCGCGAAGGCCGTCGTAGACGCCCTTGACCAGCTCGCCGATCACCTCGGGGTTCTAGCGCGGAATTGGCCGGATTTCTCGCGGCATGCGACACTCACGAGGCGGTGGACTCAAGACTCCAGCGAGCCATCGGCACGCCCAAGATCCAGCAGCAAGCCGGCGAGCTTGTCGACCGCTCGCTGCGCGCGCTCGAAGACTTGCGTCAACTCGACGAGAACCTCTACGAGCGCTTCCTCGAGACGCGCAAATCTCCGGAGGGGCCCCATGCGGCGGCCAACCGCATCCGCAAGCTGTGGGACGAAACGTTCCGCGGCCTGCTCGGCCTGCTCGACTTCTGTAAGACGCTGACCGGCGAGGCGCCGGCCGTGTCGGAGGCTTCCGACGCGTTCGACTTCGGCGATTTTGGCGAGTCCGCGCCGGTCGCTTCCAAAGATCAGCTCGAGCTCGGCTCGGTCGACTTCGGCGAGCTGCTCGCTGGGCTCGACGACCGCGAGCAAAGCGACACCGAGCGCTGGAAGCCCGTCGTCGACAAGGTGAGCTCGATCGAGTACGGCCTACGCGCGCAATACAACGAAGCGAGCGAGCGCCGCGAGGTCGCGTTGTCGACGGGCGAGATGAACCGCGTGCTCGGCCTACTCGACGACACCACGAGCGCCGCGAGCGAAGGCGTGCACGCACTCGTCGCCGCAGTGTTCGAGGCGTTCCTGCCCGATGTCTCGCCGACGAGCGTCGTGCCGGGCTACCTCACCACGCTCGGCCGTGCGCTGCTCGTGCGGCGCGGCCTCGCCGATCTCTCGCTCAAGCTCGCCCCGCACAACGACATCCTGCAGTCCACCCACACCGACGAGCATCAGCACGCGCTCACCGCCGCCCGCACCACGATGCGCCAGTTCGTCGGCTCGGTCGTGTGCCGCGCGATGCGTGCCGCCGATCGCTGGCAGATGGTCGAGTTCGAGCGCGAGCTCTCCGGTCAGCCGCTGTCGGTCGCACGCATGACCAGCGAGGGCCTCGTCAAATACGTCGAGTCGCTGTCGTCGGTGAACCAGCGCGAGGTGCTCGTGCTCCACGACCAGCGCACGATCGAGGAGATGCGCGACGCGATCGCATCCGCGCGCCAGCTCGTCGATCTCAGCCCACGCGCCGCGCGCGCCGAGATGGAGCGCGCGTATCAAGCCGCGATGCGTCTGCGCGGTCGCCACGCGACGACCGATACATTGATCATCCAGCTCGAGCGCTACTCGTCGGCGACGACCGGCTCGCACGACGCCGCGAAGTTCCTCGAGCGTCTCGAGGCCGTGCTCTCAGCGACGGGCTAGCGCGTTGCGACGTACGCGGCCATCGCCGCCTTCGAGGCGCGGGCGAATCGACGCTGGTAGGCGCGGGCGATCGGGGATGCGAGACGAGCCATCCAGTGCCGCGGGCGCGAGAACGCGCGGAGGTCATACCAGACCGTGTCGTCGGCGAGGTGCTCGACCAGGAAGCGTTCTTCCCCGCACTCGGCATGGCCGGGGAGCGTGCCGTAGGCGAAACCAAATCGCCGCGGCTCGTCGATCACGTAGACGATGCGCGCCGCGTTGAGCCACCACAGACCGAGGATACGCACGTGGACCGCGACGACCTGATCCTTCTCGATCGGCACGAGCGGCTCGACCGCCGTCCACGGCGCCGGGAACATCGTCCACGCGCGGATCGCGCCCTTCGCGCGCTCGAACGCCGCCACGCCCGCGCCGAGCATTTGGCGGTTGTGATCGAGCACGAAACCGGCGGGTGTCGAGCCGTCGTTACTCGCACCGACCGCGTCGTAGGTCACAGCGAGGTCGCGCTGCGCCGAGAGGAACGCGCGCACGCGATCATCGGTGGGCCGCCGCAGCTGCACGCGAGGAACGTGGCTAGACGCCCGACTTCGCCAGGTTGTTGAGCACGAGCTTCGCGAGGCCCTTGAGCGTCTCGAACACGCCTTGCCCCGTCTTGGCGACGGCTTCGAACTCGGGCGCCTTGTGCAGATTGAGCTGCTCGCGCATCTCCTCGATCGGCGTGAGCTCCGGCATGTCGCGCTTGTTGTACTGCACGACGTGCGGCATCTGCTTGAGCGAACCGTTGTACGCCTGCAGGTTCGACTCGAGGTTTTCGAGGCTCTCGATGTTCGCCTCCATGCGCGCGGCCTGCGAATCGCACACGAACACGATCCCGTCGGCGCCCTTCAAGATCAGCTTGCGGCTCGCGTCGTAGAACACCTGACCGGGGACCGTGTAGAGGTGGAAGCGGACCTTGTACTCGCCGATCTTGCCGAGATCGAGCGGCAGGAAGTCGAAGAACAGCGTGCGTTCGGTTTCGGTCTCGAGCGAAATCATCTTGCCGCGCGATTCGGGCTTCGTCGCCGCGAACACGTAGTTGAGGTTCGCGGTCTTTCCGCACAGACCGGCGCCGTAATAGACGATCTTGCAGTTGACCTCTTTGGACATGCGGTTGACGAAGCTCATCGCTCACCTCGCACGCGCGCAGCTGCATCGGTTACCAGGCCGTGCACCTTGTCGGCGTTCCATTGGAAGTGTGTGCCCGCTTCGTTGAGCACTTCGAGCTCGTCGGAGCGCAGCGTGCCGTCGCACATCGCGACGAGTGCTGCGAACCGGATCGCGTCGGCGCGCGCATCGTCGTTGTCGAACTCGGCGGCCGTACGCGCAAGGCGCTCGCGGCGACCGAGCGTGGCGACCGCGGCATCGAGATCGGCGAAGTGCGCGGCGAGCGCGTCGTGATCGAAGCCGATGCCGGTCACGCGCTCGAGCGTTGTTGCCAGCGCCTCGCGCTCCTTGCCGTCGAGTCCATCGGCCGACGCGGCGAGGTAGCCGAGCTCGAGCGCGGCCATGAAGCGATTCGCGTCCTTCGGGACGAGCGACGCGATCACGGTGGAGAGCCGCGCCACAGCGTCCCCCGGTAGCTGAACGACCACTCCCTCGTCAGGCATAGGTACGAATTTCACATGAACGCCGGGCAGCATAAAGACTAGACTGCGCGCATGTTGCGGCCCACCTTGCTCCTCACGCTCGTCGTGGCGTGCGCCGGCGAAGGTGGGATGGTGAGCGACGAGGAGCCGGGCTCCACGGGCGAGGTGGAAGTCGCCGGCGTGCTGCCGCCGAGCACGGCCTCGATCGACGACGTGGTCGCGTGGCTCGCGGCCGAGCTGCCGGTGCGCTCACCGGGCACCGAGCTCAGCATCACCGTCGAGGATCTGCAGACCGGCTATCGCGTCTCCCTCGGCGGCGACACCAAGCACGTGTCGGCGAGCTCGGCGAAGGCGTGGTGGGTCGCGGCGGCACTCGACGCCAAGGGCATCATGCCGGTCACGCCGTACGCATCGTCGATCTTTCGCTACTCCGATAACTCGGCATCGGGCAGCGTGATCGATCTGATCGGACCCAACGCGGTCAACACGTGGATGTGGGACGTCGCCGGCATGACCGACAGCGCGCTCACGCAGTGGAACTACGACAAGCAGCGCGTCGCGACGAACTCGCCGCGCGCTCTCGGCAGCGACAACTACATGACGAGTGACGACGCCGTCACGTTCCTCGTTCGCGTCTACCGCAAGGAGATCCTCGCGGGCGCGACCGGCGAGCAGCTGCTGCAATGGATGACGCTCTCGCCGAACACCGGCACGGGCGGCTGGTTGCTCGCGCGACTCCCCGCATCCGAACAGATGACCGGCATGCACAAAGGTGGCTGGTTGCCGCCGGGCTGCTGCAGCAGCGACACCTACTACAACACGGCGAACGAGATCGGCATCGTCACGACGCAGTTCGGCCGAGCGTACGCGGTCTCGATTCTCGCTCGTCGTGGCACCGACTTCTGGAACCGGCAAGTTCCGTTCGTCGAGCTCGCGTCGTGCGCGATGTATCGAGCGTTCGTGCAGGACGACACGCTCGACTGTGAATAGTGTCGCTTCTGCGGCAACGCGGCGTCGGACCTCCTTCCTCGGCTTGAAGTCGCCGGATACATCAGCTGCCGGCGAGCCGGCTCGTCGGTCGCACCGGCGTATCGCGCAGCGCGGCGCCATCGAGTCGTCGCGGATCTAGCGCGATCGCTCCGTGAACCATGCGTTACGAGTTGACGACTGCGGTACGCGCAGCCGCGTGGCATGCCCGCTGCAAAACCGGTCCCCATGGAAACGATCGACCTTAGCGACCTCACCGGCGTGAGCGGCGGCACCGCGGGAATCCCGGGCATCCCCACCATCGGCAATCCGCGCTTGACCCAAGAGTCCGACGGCGGCGGAGACACCTGCTACACGTCGCTGTTTGGCAACCGCAACCAGTCGTTCGGGACGATCCGGACGCCGGGCCGGTGCAACGAGCAGAAGCCGAAGCAGCCCCCGAAGCGTTAACCGCCGTTACGCGCAAGCGTGGCTAGGGCCGTAGCGTCTTGCACGCGGCGAGCACCGCCCCCGCTTGGTTCGGATCGGCGCCCGTCGTCGAGCAGTTGTACGTCTTGCCGCCGATGTCGCGGCGCACCTGCACGAAGTAGTTCTTGCCCATGCTGCCGGTGTTGTCGAACGTCAACGTCCAACCGTCGGCGAGCTTCTCTTCTTTGAGATTCTTCGGCGTGTAGAGATCGGCGTCGGACTTCGCCTCCTCGAGCGTCTGCGGCTTCGCCGTGATCTCGACGGTCATCGCGCCGATGCCGGCGCCTTGCAGCATGTGTCCTTCGCCCATGATCGCATCGCCGACCTCGACCTTGCCGGGCACGTCGACCGAGAGGCCGAGCTTGGGCAGCTTCGTCGGGCCTGCCGACTTGGCTTCGGTCGCCTTTCCGGCCGACGAGCCTCCTTCTTCCTTCTTCTTGCAGCCAGCGAACAGTGCAACAGCGATGAGCAGAACCGAGATGCGAGTCATGGTGGATGTCCTTTCGTGCGGCCGCGTAGTTCACGGCGCGTACCGACGACGCGGCGCGCGAAGTCGAGCAGTTAGCCGCGCGATCGGGTCGGCGCACACCCAACTGTCAAACCGCGCTGGGTCCGCTGTATCGTGCGCGCGGATGAGCGAAGTCCCGTTTGCCGACTCGCTCTGTCACCGCTGCCGGTTCTTGAAGCTCGTGCACAGCGGCAAGGGATCGACGTTCCTGATGTGCCAGGAACCGTCGCTGCCGAAATATCCGCGCCAGCCAGTGACAGCGTGCGGCGGCTTCAGTCCTCGAGATCGATAAGCAGCGGGTACTTGCTCGTGCCCGTGATCGTCGCTTTGTACGCGCCCTCGCGATAGGCGTGCTCGGCGTTCGCCTGCATCGTCGGGTCGAGCACGCAGCTCCCGACGATCCGCACGCGCGCGCCGTTCTCGATCACTCGCTCTTCGAACCGCTCGCTCTTCATGATCGGGCGATTCGCGAGCGCGGCCTCCGCGGCATCGACCCGCGCGCGGCCGCTGGCATCGACGATGATGAACGGTATGAGCTTACGCGTGACGTCTACGCGCGCGGGCACGGTCATATCGAGGTTGCCAAAGACTTGAACCACCGTCTCGAACGCGACGCACGGCTTGCGCGACATCAGCGCCTGCGCAAGCTCGCCTTCGGCCACGACGGTGCCGACGACGCACACGAGCATGCCGTCGCTGAGGTCGGCGATCGGCGTCACGCGCGTGCGGCGCAGCACGCGGCGGGTCCGGCGGGCATCCGAGCCAAACCACGTGTTGTGCGCGAAGTAGCCGATGATGCCGCCGCCGAGCGTCAAGATGATCGCGATCAGCGTGGCCTCCACGCCCGCATCGTACAACGCGACATCACCGTCAGCGTGCGTGGCGCGCGCGCGACGCCACCGGCGCGAAGCAGGGCGCGTAGTCGCGTCGTCACGTCATGCGCGGTCGCGCTTCTACGTGCCGCGGTTGCGCGTTTCGTCACGCGCCACCCGTTACGCGCACGGCACGGCCGCTGCTCGTGCGCACCTCATGGCCCGTCCATATCTCCGTCCACATCTTCGCAAGCTCGTCACCTGGTGTTGCACCGTTCCCGCCAGCGCTATGCTCGTCGTCTGCCTGTTCTTGCCGCAGGTCAAGGACTGCAACGGTCAGGTCAAGACCGCGTTCGACACGAACACGTGGCCGCTGATGATCGTCCTCGCCATCGTCGGCATCCTCCCGGTCGCATGGCAGTGGCGTCCGCTGCGTCGACCGATCCTGCTCGTCACCGGCGTCGCTACCGCGACCGTGCTGATCATGAGCGTGTTCGGCATTCCCGTGCTGATCGTGCTCGCGCTGACGCGCAGCCTGACCGACGAGGAAGCCGTCGCGCTGTGTTGCTTCACGCTCGTGCTCGCGTTCGTGCTCGTGTTCCCGGTCGCGATGATGTTCGGCGACTGGCGGCACGGCGCCGAGCTGACGTGGGCGGCGAGCTGGCTCGAGCTATTCGGCACGATCTGGTGGGCGGCCGCCGCGAGCGACCGTTAGTTGCCGGGAGGCTGGCGCTCTGCTTCGTCGGGCCACGACAGCTCGTCGAGCAGCGCGAGCAGCGTAGTCATCTCTGCCAGCAGCAGGTGCACGGTCTCGCGCGCCGGCGCGATGTCGACGATCGCGATCTCACGCGTGTTGAGCCAGCGCGAGAGCGCGAGTGCATCGACCGCGCGCGTGATCGCGCTCCATAGATCTGCGTTGGCGACGCCGAGCGAGGCACGATCGTGCAGCGCTGCGTGCAGGGCGTCGATCCGCCGCTTCGCCGCTGCGCGGTGTTTCTTGACGAGGCGCAGCTTCCACACCAGGAACGGCCGCTCGACGACATCGAGCAATTTGCCGCGCAGCCGGTTCGCCTCGTCGAGCGCGTGCGAGCACGACATGAGCTCGCGGCGTGCGGCCTCGGCGAAGTCTTGTAGCAACGGCACTACCGGGTTGTTTGCCACAACCGCAGCGTGCCGTCGCGATTGCTCGTGAAATACATCGTGCGACCATCGGGCGACAGCCAGGGATCGGTGTCGGCGTTCGTTGACGACAGCTCGACGATCCGCTCCGGCGTCCCGAACGGCCCGCTCGAGGTCGCGCGTGTCGCGACGTAGAGCTCGCCATTGCCGCTGCGATTCGAGTCGAAGTACACCGACAGCTTGTCGGGCGTGAGCATCGGGTTGCCTTCGTCCTGCGCGCTGTTGAGCTCGGCGATCACCACCGGCGTATCGAACGCGGTGGTCGCCGACGAGCGCGTCGCGATAAAGATGTCGAGCGAGGCGCCGGCGCGCGCGCTGTCCAGCGTGGCGATCAGTGGATCGACGACGGTCGGCGCGCCATCGGGAGCCGTCGAGCACAGCTCGTTGACGTGCACGGGCGAGCTCCAGGCCGCCCCTCGCGATATGCGAGTCGAGCGCCACACGTCATTGCCGCCGAGCGTGCCGGCACGCGCGCTCGCGAAGTAGATGGTGAGCCCGTCGTAGCTGACCTCGGGGGTTGTTTCCGCCTCGGCGGTGTTGAGCTCGGCCACCGGCTCTGGGGTCTGCCACGGGGAACCGATGGCGGAGCGCCTCGTCACGTAGATGTCGGCGGCGCGGTTGAAGTAGAGCTCGAGCATGTCGCCGGTCGCAGTTGGGTCGTCGTCGCCGACCGCGGCGAAGTCGAGCGCCGTGGGCGGGCCCCACGGGCCGAGCTGGATCGTGGCGTCGCTGCCGCTCCCCTCGCCGATATCGCCGACGACACTCCCGTCCATCCCATCGCTAATGCTCGCCTTACAGGCGGTCAGCGAAACGAGCAGGACGAGCCAGCGCACCCTTCCAGTCTATCAGTCAGACCCCCGCCGTATCGTCGAGACATGGGAATCGAAGCGACCGGTAAGCTCCACACGATTTTCGAGACCAAGCAGGTGTCGGAGCGATTTTCGAAGCGCGAGTTCGTCGTCGAGCTGGCCGACAACCCGAAGTATCCACAGACCGTGTTGTTCCAACTCACGGGTGATCGCTGCACGCAGCTCGACGGCATGAATGTCGGCGACCAGGTTCGCATCGAGTTCTCGTTGCGCGGCCGCGAGTGGCGGAGCCCGGCGGGTGAGGTGAAGTACTTCAACAGCCTCGACGTGTGGAAGATCGAGTCGGCCCGCGCGGGCCGCGGGAACCGCAACGGCGGTGGTGATCCGCGCGACGTCGAGATGCCTCCGCGCATCGACGAGTCGCAGTTCGGCCGCGGGACTTCTACCGACGTCGACGACATCCCGTTCTGACCGCGGTCACGGTCGGGAGCTTCGCGAAACGCGAGGCGTGAACATCGATCGAAACTGAAGCGGCTTGCTCTCGATCATGTGAGCGCACTTTAGGTCGCGCATACGCGTGGCCCACGCGCACGCTGCGCGCATTCGCCGCACGCTGCGCTCGCTCGTCGCGGCCTTAGCGCTGACCCGAGACTTGCACAGGGGCGTGTCCCGAATTACGGAGACCACCCATGACAAGACGTAAACCTCTCTACACGGACCTCTGCAAGAGCGAGCTCTGGGAGGGCGTGCGTTGTACGTTGCCTGCAGGCCACCAGGGTAGCCACCAGCGCCCGGCAACCGACACGAGCTGCGCGATCAGTTGGCGCTCGTCGACATTTCCGCCACCGGTACCGGCGAAGCGCTGTCTGCCGCCGTTCCGCGTGTTCACCTCGCGGCGCCCGACGATGGACGTGATCGGCCGCTAGCGGATCGAATCGACGTTCTGTTCCCAGTTCGCGCCGTCGAACGGCCGGATTCGCCAGTGCGAGAGCGGCACGTCGAGGCAGCGCACGTTGACGTCCCATGCATCGGGATGCGAGCGCGGCCGGTAAAACGGATGCATGCCGCACGTGCCGCAGAACATGTGCTTCGCAGTATGCGTGCCGAACGTATAAACGGCGGGCTCGCCGGCGAGCAGCGTGAATCTCGCCTCGTCGACGATCAGATGGAGAAAGCCCTTCTTCGTGCAGATCGAGCAATTGCAGTCGAGCACGTCGCGGTCGTCGTCGCCGACCTCGATCGCGAAGCGCAGCGCGCCGCAGTGACAAGAGCCAAGATGCCGCGTCACCCGTAGAGAATGTCAGGCCCGTCGGGCATCGTCATCCTCCGATGTCCGATTCGGCCGAGCTGACCGCCGTGCTCGAAGCCGCGCTCGTGCGCGAGCTGCGCCGGGTCTACGACAACATCAACGAGTCGCGGTTCGCCAACGCGCTCAAGCGCCCCGTGCTCGCGCTCACCGATACGACGCGGCGGCTCGGCCAATGGACACGCGCGACGCGCGCGCTCGAGCTCTCGCGTTCGCTCGTGCTCACGCGACCGTGGCTGGAAGTCACGAGCGTGCTCGAGCACGAGATGGCGCATCAATACGTCGACGAGGTGCTCGGCATCCGCGACGAGAGTGCGCACGGCGCCACGTTCCAGCGCGTCTGCGCCGAGCGCGGCATCGACGCCCGCGCGGCCGGCGCCCCCACGCCATCCACCGCCGACATCGAGGTCGACCGCGCGCTCGACAAGATCCGCAAGCTGCTCGCACTCGCCGGCAGCGACAACCAGCACGAAGCCGAAATCGCGATGCGCCGCGCGCACGAGCTGATGCTCCGCCACAACATCGAGCAAGCCGCAGCGAACCAGCGCTACGAGGTCCGCCACCTCGGTACGCCGAGCCGCCGCGCCAACACGGTCGAAGCCGACATCATCGGCCTGCTCACCGAGTTCTTCTTCGTCGAGGTGATCCGGATCGTCGTCTACCTGCCGCGCGAAGCACGCCACGCGGGCATCTACGAAGTGGTCGGCACGCACGCGAACGTCGAGATGGCGGCGCACGTGTTCGCATTCCTGCTCGCCACCGCCGATCGGCTCTGGCGCGAGAACCGTCGCGACGCGCGCGTGCGCAATGGACGCGATCGGCTCTCGTATCAGTCAGGCGTGATCCGCGGCTTCCGCGAGAAGCTGCTCGCCGAACGCACCGAGCTCACAGGCACCGGTCTCGTCTGGGTCGGCGACTCCGCGCTGCACGACTTCTATCGCGCGCGTCATCCGCGCATCCGGACCGTGCGGCGCAGCGTTCGCTTGAGCCGTGCGCATGCAGCAGGGCGCGAAGCAGGCCGCAATGTCGTGCTGCACAAGCCCGTGACCGAGACCACGGCCAACGCTAAGCCGCGATTGCTGCGCGGTTAGCGCGCGAAGTGAATCGCGGTCGTGGGTTGATGCCAGCCTTTGCTAGCCCGCGTGGCGGGCTCTCGTTGCGTGCTTGGTCCACAGTCGCAATCGCCTTCCGCCTAACGAGGAGAATAACGATGAAGCTCGCAACACTACTTCCCGTGCTCGCGCTTGCAGCGTGTACCGACAACGCGACGAAGCAAGAGTCCGTGCAGATCTTTGCGGCCGCCACCGTGGCGATGACCTCGGCCCAAACCGAGGCGGTCGATCAAGCGAAGGGTTCGCAGCTCACCGATGCAGAAGCAGTCACGCTCGACTACAGCGGCGCGTGCTCGCTCGGCGGCACCATCACGGTCAAGGGCGAATACAGCGGCGAAGGTTCCGACGATCATGCGGCGTTCGCGCTCAACACGTCGTTCAACGGCTGCCAGGAAGTGACCGGCCGTCTCGACGGTACCCTCGACTGGACGTCGACCGTGTCATCGACCGGCTTCACCGCATCGATGAAGGGTGGCCTCGATTGGGAGGGCAACGACGGCTCGGCCTCGTGTGACTTCGATCTGAACCTGGCGATCACGCAGTCCAGCGTGAGCTACAGCGGCCATCTGTGCGGCCACGACGTCGGCGAGCTCGTCCTCGGCGGCAACTAACTCCGCTTGCAGCGACGCCTAGCGAAGTCGTGCTTCGCTTCAACGAGGCGATCAAGCGGTGTCGTCGCGTGCTAGTGCGGACCGCCGGGTTGCCGTACTAGCGCTGCATCGCCGTTTGCATGCATTTGCCCATTGCCTCTCCGATCGCCGCCGCCTTCTTCGTGTCGCCTTCGGTCATGCGCGCCGGCGTCTTGCTGTTCTTCGCCTCGTTCTGCGACCACCTCGTCATGTCGTCGGAGACGCGGATTGCACACTTCGAATCCTTGCACGCGCACATCTGATCCTTGAACTCCGTCATCTTCGCCATTGCGCGCTCTGTCTCGGCGCGCTCTGCGGGATCGCGCGACGCCTCCATTGCGGCCTGCATACACCCACCAAGTTCCTCGCCGAGATCGGCGGCGCGTTGCGTCTGCTCCTCGGTCATCTTGGGCTCTGGTTGCGATTTCAACGCCTCCGCCGACCACTTCGACATTTCGTCGGCGACCTGCTGAGCGCACTGGGCGTCCTTACACGCGCACATCGACTTCTTGAACGCGGTCATTTTCGCGAGCGCGTTCTCGGTGATGTCGCCACGGAGGGGGCGCCTCGCGACCTCGAGCTGGTCTTGCTGCTGCTGCGTGAGGTGCTTGTACGTGCAGTCGTGCCGGCTTTTGTCGTCGGTCGCCTTCGCCAAGCAACGAACCGCCTCGTCGGTCCACTTGTCGGCTGAGCACTGGTTGGCAAGTGTCTCCTTCAGTTTCTTCAGCTCGTCTGCCGTGAGCGTGACGCTTGGTTCGGGACTGCTGAGCGCCGCTACGGCGGCACTGCAATCGACCTCTTTGGACTTAGCGCCGCGATCGCACGCAATGCCTACTGCCAACAACGCGAGGACGCCGAGGATTCGCATCCCCGGAGCGTATCAACGTTCTAGATCTTCGTGATCCAGATCGGCGCGGACCACGCCATCCGATCGGGGCTGGGCTCGAGCACTTCGAGGTAAACGAAGTGATCGCCGTTGGTCGGTAGCTCCACTGTGATCTGCTGCCATGCGTTGCCGACAGCATCGACGCGCTTGAGCTCGCGCACCGCGTCGCCGCCGAGCGTGCCGGTGTAGACAACGACCTTGAACGTGCCGGTGTAGTCGGCGTCGCTGAGGAACACGTCGAGCGTCGCGAACGCGCCGTGTGTGACGAGCTTGCCGCCCATCGGCACGCGCTTGTCGGCGTAGACCCGCATCGTCAGCTCTTCGTCTTCACTGGCGTAGACGAGGCGCTGATCGATCGCTTCGAGCAGCGCGGCTTCGGTGAGCGTGTCCGCGATGATCGCGGTGCGCGTCGAGTGGCCGGTGCCCCAGTTCGCGAAGTGATTGTCGTGCGGCGCGGTCGGCGCGGTGCGGAAGCCGTGCAGGAGGTAGTAGTCCCAGTCGCTGTGGACGCGGGTGTAGCGGGTGGGCGCGTTGGTCGTCGAGTCGATCACGATGCTGGAGTTCTCGCGGTTTTCGTGCGCGATGCTCGTGCCGCGGCCGACGAGGACTTCGAACAGCCGAACGTAGGGGCGCGCGGCGGCTTCGACATTGGCGAGCGTGGTGTTGACGGCGGCGCGGTCGGGGAGCGTGGTGCCGGCGATCCAGGCGGGCAGGACGTCTTTGAGCGGCGCGTAGTCGTCGAGGCCGAAGTCGTTGAACTTCTTTTCGCGGTCGGAGTTGTTCGGGATGTCGCGCAGGTTGATGTCGAAGATCTGGTCCCAGTTGCCGTCGAGCGAGACGGTTTGCTGGCGGAACGTGCGCGGGTGGTTGAACTGGACGATCGGACGATCGCCGTCGGATTCGCGCTCGGGGAGAAAGTCGTCGTAGAGCAGATCGAAGCGGCCGCGCTCGAGCTTCGCGAGCTCCTTGCTGCCGAAGATGTTGACGTGGTTGCCACTGCTGTTCGTGCTCCACTCCATCGCGGGGAGCGCGACGAACGTGCCGCTGGAGTTGTTGGTGACGTCGAGCGCGACCGACGTGAGCTGCTCGAACTGCGCCGGGATCATGTTCGCGGCGTCGCCGGCTTCGAGCATGCCGTCGTCGCTGGTGTGCGGCGTGAGCGCGAGGAAGTCCATGCCGCCTTCGTCGCGCGCGTATTCGTAGGCGTAGCGGGCGGCGTCGGATGGCGTCATGCCGACGTCGACGGGCACCATCGTGCCGGAGGCGTCGGCGCGAATCGCTTTGCCGTCATCGAGCGCGGCACCCGAGGCGCTCGCGGGGTAGTGCGCGTGCAGGTTGCCGAAGTAGACGCGGGTCTCGTCGGCGTGCTGTTGGGCGGCGGTCTTGCCTGCGTCGAGCGAGGCGCCCGACAGCGACCACAGCCAGAGTCGATCGAACAGCTCGACGTAGGGGCGCGCGATCCGCGGGTCGCGGTAGCGCACGTAGTTTTCGAAGTTCTTGAAGAACGCACTGCCGGACCAGTTGCCCGAGCCGTTCACGACGACGCGATCGTCGACGACCATCAACTTGTGGTGCATGAGCTGGAACAGCTCGGCGTTCGTCTGCTTGAAGCGGACCTTGCCGCCCGCGGCGGTGAGGCGATCCCAGCGCGTGCCGGTGACCTCGGCGCGATCGGTGGCGTTGACGATCACGCGCACGCGGATGCCGCGCTCGGCGGCCTTTGCGAGCTCGGTGACGAGATCGTCGAACACGAAGTGGTGCATGAGCACGTCGATCGTGCGCTGGCCGCGCGCGATCTCTTCCTTGATCAGCGCGATCGGCTTGCTGCTCGGTGCGAATGCGACCTCGGCGTTCGAGCACGCGCCGGCGTTGCCGGGTTGCTTGTCCCAGATCGCGGTGAAGTGACACGCGAAGCCCGCGAGCAGCGGATCGCCGTCGCGCGACTGGAGCACGATCGTGCTCTCTTCGTTGATCGACGTGCCGGTCGACGACCAGTTGTTGCTGCCGGTCGCGAGCGTGAGCTTGTCGACAAGCATGAACTTCGCGTGCTGCAGGCCTGCCGGGTTGCCGCCGCCTGCGATGAAGCGAACGGGCACGCCGGCGGCTGCGAGACGCGCGGCGACCGTGTCGGCGGTCTCTTGGCCTTTGTCCATCGCGACGCGGATGGTGATGTTGCGGGCTTTCGCGCGAAGGATCGCTTCTTCGATCGCGCGCACGCTGAACGTGTAGTTCGCGATGTCGATCGACGTTTGCGCGCCGTCGATCAGCGCGACGAGCTTGGCCGTGATCGGCGAGCGCTCCTGGAGCAGCGTCTTGTCACCCGCGGCGCAGACATCGCAATACGGGTCGGTGAGCACGACGTCGACCTTGCGCTCGGAGGCCCAGCCATCGCCCTTGCCGTCGCCGCCCCACGGATCGTCGGGCGAGCCCGCGGTGCTGCACGCCGCGGTGCAAACGAAAAGCAGCAGGGCAGGCAGGCGCATCGCGCGCGTTGGTGCAGGGGCTGTGCCTCGCCGGACAGCGCCCGGACAACGCCCGAACAACGGAAGCGCTGCACTTAGCGCGCAGCCGCCTGGCTACGCGAGTGGCCGGTGGCTAGTTGTCGAGCGAATCGCAGTACGTGGCGTAGATGTGGCCCATCACGGTGCCCGTTGAAAACGTCAGCATGACGTCGAGCACGACGAGCGTGTCGGCTTGATAGCTGGTCCGCATCACCCTGACCTGCGTCGCCGCCAGCCCGAGTGGACCGCCGAGCAGGTCGCCCTCGAAGTCGAGGATGTTCGCGGTCGCCATGTTCGGCGGCTTGTCGGGCGAGACCTCGGCGACGATCAGCGTGTAGTCGGGCGTCGGCGAGCTCATCGTCGGGCAGCCCGCGCCTGCGCCGGCATAGGCCTCGATGCGCAGGTTGTTGGTGTCGAACGTGTTGCCGAAGTACGCGCGGTCGAGCATGCGCGTGACCTGGAACATCGCGGTCACGCTCGTCTGCGAGCAGGCGCCTTGGCAGGCGTCGTCGTCGACACCCGGCGTATCGACACCGGCGTCACCGCCACCAGCCGGCGAGCCGCAGGCCGAGAGTGCGAGCAGGAGCGCCGCGAGCCTCACGTCGTGCACCCGAACATGATAACCCTGCGCGTATGAAAGCTCTCCTTCTTGGTGTGGTGGCGCTTGCTGTCGTCGCGTGTAGCAGCAAGAGCCAGGACAAGCCTGCGAGCGAGAAACCCGTCGAAAAGCCCGTGACGTGCCCCACGGGTCAAGTCGCGAAGGATGGCGCCTGCGTGGTGGTCGTCACGCCCGAGAAGGTCGCAGCGGTCGCGCAGCAGCAGACGCGGATCGAAGAGGTCGCGAAGCTGCTCGACAAAGCCGACACCCTGTCCGCGCCGATCGAGCTGATCAACGGTCTGCGTGACCTCGACGCGTGGAAGGCGCTCGCCGCATCGAACAACACCGCGAAGCTCGCCGACGAGGTGGTCGCGCAGCTCGACAACGGCGTGAAGACGCTGCGCACGTTCAAGGCGAGCCTCGGCGAAGTGCAGACGCGCGTCGGCAATCTCAAGGGCGAGCTCGACAAGCTGATGACGCAGACCGGCGCGACGCAGAAGCTCGAGGACGTGCGCGCGCAGATCTCGGCGCAGGTCAAAGCGGTGGCGGAGCCGTTCGCGGCGCAGGTTCAGGACACGATCCAGAATGCGATCGTGCCGCTGTCGGCCAAGCTCGAGGAGCTCGGCGCCGTCGTCGACATCGCCTGCGGCACGGTGAGGCTCAAGGGCGGCGACAAGGCGAAGGCGCTGTGCAAAGACGCGAAGGACGTGATGGGCAAGGCGACCACGTTCGTCGTCGAGTTCAAGGACCAGCCCGCGAAGCTCTACACCGAGCTGTCGTCGACGCTCGTCACCCAGCTCGATCAGCTGATCGATGCGCAGACCAAGGCCGCGCTCGACACCGCGCAGGCG
>DATDCH010000418.1:0-6280 GCA_036524455.1 Kofleriaceae bacterium
TCACCGCACAACAGCTCGTGCAGGATGCAGCCGAGCGCGTACAGATCGCTGCGCGGGTCGGCGATGTTGTACGCGATGGTTTCCGGCGCCATGTAAAGCGGCGTACCGAGCACCGCACCCGCGAACGTGATCTCGCTCGCCGGATCGTGCGCCTGCTTCGCGAGTCCGAAGTCGAGCACTTTGATCCACTCACCGAGCTCGCCGAGCAGGAAGATGTTCGCGGGCTTGAAGTCGCGATGCACGACGCCGTGCGCGTGCGCCGACGCGAGCGCGTTGCACAGCTGGATGCCGACCTCGCACGTGCGGCGCACCGTAAACGGGCCGTCGGCTGCGAGCACTTCGTCGAGCGTCTTGCCGTGCAATAGGCTCATCACGAGATAGAGGCAGCCGTCGGAGGTCTCGCCGTAGTCGAGCACGTCGACGATGTTCGGATGCGCGATCCGCGTGAGCAGCCGCGCTTCGCGCATGAAGCGCTGCGTAGTCGATGGATCGTAACCGAGCTCGTCGCGGATCACTTTGATCGCGACGGCGCGTTTGATCGGCAGTTGCACGCCTTCATACACGTTGCCCATCGAGCCCTGCCCGAGTAAGCGCAGCACGCGGAACCGACCATCGAGCACGCGGCCGATCAGCGCATCGCCGCGCGGCGACCGGTGCACGAGCCGACTGTCGTCATCGGGACAGCGGTCGCACAGCGGAGAAAACGTCTCGCCGCATGTCGGGCAGTACTGCGAGCCGTCGAACACGTCGTCGACGGTGTCGAGGTCGCGGGGCGTGGTGTGCATGGCACCCCCTGGTAGTGGGCACCGGCGATTTGTCGCATTGCGAGGCGAATTCAGCCCGCGAGGTCACGCACGCTGACGGCGAGCTGACTGCGCACGAGCCTAATGATGCTGTCGACTTCCGTCGCTGCGATCCCGAAACGCTCGACGAGAAGATTTCTCGTCTTGCCGACGACCGCGAGCCTGGCCCCGGCCACCCAGCGCGCGGTCGTGGCCCGGTTGACCTGGTAGAGCGCGGCAAGCTGGTCGATGGTCAGCCCGTCGATGTGGTACTGGCGCAGCAGGTTGCGCTCGCGCTCGGTGAGCTCGGCGAACGCCGCGGCAAATGCGCTGCGCACCTGCTCGCCGTACTGAGCGCGCAGCAGCTCGAGCTCGGGATCCGCGACGGCGGCGGGCAGCGCGGCCACTTCGTCGCTGTCGAGGCTCTGCTCGAGACCGGCGAGCCGGCGGCCGGTGCGCACACCGATCGAGCGCACCCAGCTGCGTAGCGTGCCCTTGCCGGCGAACCCCGCGATCTGGCCGTCGACGAACAGCATGACGAGCACGCGCTGTACGGTTTCGTCGATGGTGGCGGGCGACAGCGCGAGCTTGGCGAGCGTCTGCTCCACGCCCGGCACAAACGCGTCGCGAAACGCAGCCAGCGCGATCTCGTCTCGATCACCGCACGCGATCGCGAGGTAGAGGTCGCCGACCGGCATCGTGAGCAGCACGCGATCGGCCGGCTCGGTTGCGCGTTGGTTCACGCGCCGTGCGAGCTCGGTGACGAAGCGCTCGTGCGTGACCGCGATCATCGGCCACGCCCTTGCCGCGGTGGCGTACTGATCGTCGAGCACCCGCGCGAGATTTGCGATGCCGGTCACGCTCACTTGGCGTGCCGGGTCGAGCTGTGCCATTAGCAACGCGACACTCACGGGCTGCCGGTCAGGCTAGCATGGCCCCGCGCGCGCTTATGGATCAGCATCTCGACCCCGATACGCTCGCGGCCTACGTCGATGGCCGGCTCGAGATCGAAGAGCTGGGCTCCGCCGATCGGCACATCGACGCGTGCGGTTCGTGTCGCACCGAGCTGTCTGCGCTCGCCGCCGCGCACACGTTGCCGGCGCCGACGGCACCCGAACGCGAAGTCCCCGAAGGCAAGCTCGGCCGCTATCACGTGCTGCGCGAGCTCGGTCGCGGCTCGATGGGCGTCGTGCTGCGCGCATACGATCCGGAGCTCGCACGGCCAGTCGCGATCAAGCTGCTGCGCGACGTCCAGCGCGACGAGCTTCGCGACGAAGCACGCACGCTCGCGCGCCTACGCCACCCCAACGTCATCACGGTCTACGACGTGTTCACCGACGAGCACGGCACGTACCTCGCGATGGAGCTCGTCGACGGCGATACGCTGCGCGGCTTCACGAAGGGCCGCTCGCAAGCACAAGTCCTCGCCGCGTGCGTGCGGGCAGGGCGGGGCCTCGCCGCCGCGCACGACGCAGGCGTGATCCATCGCGACTTCAAGCCGGAGAACGTGCTGTGCGGCGACGACGGTGACGTGCGCGTCTCCGACTTCGGCCTCGCGCGGCCCGCCGATGCAGCGGCCGACGGCGCGATCGCGGGCACGCCGGTGTACATGGCGCCCGAAGTGCTGCGTCGCGAGCCGGCCACCGCCGCGAGCGATCAGTACAGCTACTGCGTCACCGTGCACGAGATGCTGACCGGGTCGCGGCCCGGTGACAAAGGCCCGGTGTCGACGGGACCCGCGCTGCCGGGTTGGGTCGCGCGCGCGTTGCGCCGCGGTCTCGCACGCGATCCGAAGGAGCGATTTGCATCGATGCACGAGCTCGTCGCCGCGCTCGGCGATGATCCGCGCGTGCGACGCAGGCGACGCCTGCTGTTCGCCGGCGCCGTCGCGGGCGCGCTCGCGACCGGTGCGCTGGTGGTCAAGCTCGCGAGCTCGTCGGCGACGGCGAGCTGCCCGCTCGACGAGCGCGCGCTGGACGAGACGTGGAATGCGCAGCGCGCGCAGGACGTCACGCGCGCATTCGCCGCGCTGAACGTCCCGGTCGACCCCGTGACGCACGCGTTCGATAACTACGCGCGCGCATGGCATGACGTAAGACGCGAGGCATGCGCTGCCACGCACGAGCGCGGTGAACAGTCGAAGGTCGCGCTCGGCCGGCGCGTCGAGTGTCTCGAGCGTTGCCGGCGCCAGCTCGGCGAGCTCGTGCGTGTGATGGCGAGCGCGAACGCGAAGGTCGCCGGCAAAGCGCTCGAGCGGATCTACGGGCTACGCGATCCGGTCTCCTGCACCGGCGACGAGTCGTACACGCTACCCGCCGATCCGGTCGCACGCGTGCTCGTCGAGGAAGCGCGCACGCTGCTCGATCGCGCGACCGCGATGCACTTTGCGAGCAGGCTCGACACGGCAGATGCGCTCGCCACTCACGTCGTGTCGGTCGCGACGCCGCTCGACGTGCCGGGTCTCGTCGCCGAAGCGTTGCTGATCCAGGCCCGGATCAACATCGATCGCGACAAACAGGATCTGGTTGCCGAGCAGCTCTACAACGCACTCCACGCGGCCGAGCGCGCGAAAGACGATCGGCTGGTCGCCGAAGTCTGGATCGAGCTCGTCACCACGACCGGCGCACAAAACCACCGCTTCGAGCTCGCGGCGAGCAACGCGCGCGCGGCCGAGGCTGCCGTCGCCCGCGTGGGTTCCGTCGACCTGCAGATTCGCTACGCGAACGCGGTCGGTCTGCTCGCGCTCGCGCAGGCGAAATTCGACGACGCGCGCAAGCACCTCGAGCACGCGCTCGAGCTCGCCGGCCCCGAGCCTCGCCGCATCGGTCAGCGCGGCATGCTCATGGCCTCGCTGTGCGACGTCGAGCGGCAAGCCGGCAAGCTCGCGGCCGCGCACGCGCATTGCGCGAAGGCGCTCGACACCCTCGCGGAGGCGTTCGGTCCCGATCACATGCGCGTCGCGATGACATTCAACGTACTCGGCGGTGTCGCGTTCGCCGAGCGCGACTGGGCCACCGCAGAGACGTCGTACAAGCGCGTGATCGAGATCCTCGATCGCCGCAACTGGCGGCAACAGATCAACTACGCGCTCGCGCTGTCGAACCTCGGTGCGGTCTATTCGTCGCGCGACAAGCTTGCCGAGGCGCGTACGTACTTCGAGCGCGCGCTCGCCGCGTTCGATGCCGATCACCCCAAGCACCCGCAGCGCCTGCTGCCACTGCAAGGCCTCGCCGGCGTCGCGCTGCGGACCGGTGACGCTGCGGCCGCGGTTCAGCACTACACCCAAGTGCGGGACGTGATGGCAGCGACGTACGCGCCCGAACATCCGAACCTGCTCGTCGCGCACTACAACCTCGCGCTCGCATATATCGCGCACGAGCAGCCCGCCAAAGCGAAGCCGGTGGTCGACGAGCTGATCGCGCGCGCACTGACGCCGAAGCAGGAAACGTGGATGCTCGCAGCGCGTGGGCTCGATCTCGCGGCGCAGCTCGCCGACGACAAGAAGGATCATCGCGCGGCACTCGGGTTTGCGCAGCGTGCGCTCGAGGCGGCTACGAAGGCGAACGACGCGAACGAGCGTGCGCTCGTGTTGCGTCATCTCGGCGAGATCCACCGCCACATGAACAAGCCGGCGCTCGCGATCGCGCCGCTCGAACAGGCGATCACGGCTTTCGGCAAAGACCCCGACGCCTACGACGTCGGCGCGACGCGGCACCACCTCGCATTCGCGCTGTGGGACAGCGGTCGCGATCGCAAGCGAGCGGTCGAGGTCGCGAGGCAAGGTGCCGCCGATCTGGCAAAGGCGAAGAGCGGGAACGGCATCAAGCAATATCGCGAGCGGTTAGCGGAGTTTCTGCGCCAACACGACCGCTAGCCACCGGCGCGGCTGACGCGCCGATCACGCCGAGATCACGGCGGGCGTATGGCTGGCTCACGCGCCTCCGCGCGAGGTTACGGGCATGCGCTGCTTGGTTGTTCTCGTGCTCTTGACCACCCCCGCCTTTGCCGATGATGACGTCCCGCCCGCGACCGGCAAGCTTGCCGACAAGGTCGTCGCGATGACGAACCAGTTCTTCGACCGGCATGTCGACCTGCTCACCTACGACCTGCTGCACCTGCGCGTCGATGCGCAGCACCGAGCGGCCAAGATCGCGATCGGCGGCGGCGATGCGCGACTGCTGAAGCTACGCGTAGCCGGCGACGTCGAGGTCGTCGACGGCACCGCGCGGATCAAGAGCCGCGTCGCGCTCGCGGTCGGTGGCAAACGGCTCGACGTGCGGTTGCCGAGTCTCGACGTCGCACCGGCGACGTATCCGCATCGATTTGGTGGCGATCGCTACGAACGGGGCGTGGAGCTGCGGCTGCCGCTGCTGCGGCGACAGTTCTAAACGCGAGGTAGAGTTGGGCTGTGAAAGCGCGCGTGGCCGTGGTTCTTGGTGCGCTCGCCGGCTGCGCTGCTGCTGGCTCGCCGGAACCGCCGCGCAACACCGCGACAGCGTCGCCGCCACCGGCATCCGCGTGCCCGCGTGACGGCACGTCGCGGTTGACGATCGTGACCGGCGCGCTGCCTGCCGGCTGCTCCGGCGGCTCGTTCACGGTCGATGGCGAGATGTTCGGTGAGTATCCCGTCGCATGCGCGAAGGTACCGGCCGGGCTTCACACCGTCGGCGTGGCCAGCGCGAACGACTGCGCGGGCTACATGAAGTGCAAGCTCGAGCTCGCGGTCGGAGAAACCGTGCTCGATCTGCGGTCTCCCTCGTGTCTATGAGTGGTGGTCTATAGCCGCACGAGACGGAACGGGCCGACCGACGAGAACACGCCGGTCGACGCGGTCTCGCTCGTGGTGCCAACGTGCACGTCGAGCATGCGATGCGGGACCTTTCAACAACGAGATGCCCCAGTAACGCTGGGCGCTCGGGACCGCAGCAGCCAGCGAGTCGACGTCGACGTCGACCGTGACCGATTGGTCAGCAAGAACGTCGACGAAGTAGGCACCTTCGCGTGGCGTGTGTTGCGGCGCGTTCATCGTGCCCGCCGGTGTACGAGCCGAGCTCCAAGTCGATGGCTGGTCTGCGACGAGAGTGGCGCACGTGACCGGACCGCAGCCCTCATCGTCAGCGATCGGGCATCGGACACGCCGCGACAAAGCCTTCGGCACCACCATCGAGGAAGTAACTGCGGGTGAAGCCGAGCTTGCGAAGTTTCAACGCCGCACGGGCGCTGGTGCCGTCGGCCCCTCAACCACAGTGCAACACGATCGCGCGTTGCTTCGGCAGGTCCGCGACGGCGTCCGCCAACGACACGAGCGATGCAACGCGGTGCTCGCCCGGCAAGCGCGGATCGAGCGCGCCCGCGCCGACCATACCGACGCCGATCACGATCACGGGCTCGCGACTCGCCAGCTCGGCCAGTGCTGCGGGTGCGATCGGTTGCGCGGCTCCCACGCCGATCGCGCGCCTCGTGAAACCACGTGCAGCTGCGGGGAGCTTCACGACGAG
>DATDCH010000419.1:0-3349 GCA_036524455.1 Kofleriaceae bacterium
CCGACATCACGACGCTGCCGATGAGCACCGGCCACAGAAAGACCCGGCCGGTCTTCCATGTCGTCCACGAGATCGCGATGAAGAAGCCGATGGCGACGTAGTTCGCGATCAGCGTTCCCCAGTTCACGATGTCGAACCACAGCAAGAACACCGACAGCGACAGCAGCGAGATATAGCCGGTCGCTGCACGGCGGCCGCGCGCACGTGCGGCTGCGGTCTCGGTAGCGGCGAGCGTCTGCTTCAGATCCTCCGGCAACACGGTCGGTGGCTCGACGATCAGCGACGACACCAGGTCGGCCGCCTCGGTCGAGCCCGGCACCAGCGCGAGCGCGCGACCGGCGGCGCGCAGCGCGTCGACGCGGCGGTTCGTATCGCCGGATGCGATCGCCTCGCGCGCGGCCGCCAGATGCTCCTGCGCGAGCACGTGCCGCCGCTCGGCATCACGGTCGCCGTCGAGGTAACGTTGCACGCGTTCGCCGAGCTCGCGCGCGCTCGGTCGCTTCGTCGGATCCGCGGCCAGCGTCGCGGCACACGCTGCGTCGAGCTCGGGCGCGATCGCGCGATCGGGCTGCCGCTGCGCCGGCGATGCCTCCTCCATCGTGAGCGTGCTCGACACCGACGCGTGCCCGCGCGGATGGAGCGGCGCACCCGTGAGGATCTCGAACAAGATCGCGCCGAGCGAGTACACGTCTGCGGCCGAGCCGACGCTGTCTTCACCGCGCATCTGCTCCGGCGACATGTAGCCGGGCGTGCCGAGCATCGAGCCGTCCGTCTCGCCGAGCGAATCGATATCGCCGCGATCGGCGCCGGTCGGAAACCGTTTGCGATCGGTGAGCACGCGCGCAACGCCCCAGTCGAGCACGTAGACCTCGCCGTAATCGCCGAGCATGATGTTCGACGGTTTGAGATCGCGATGCACGACGCCCTTGGAGTGGGCGAGCTCGATCGCGAGGCAGACGTCGGCGAACGCACGCAGCAGCGGTTGCTGGCGAGCGCTTGGATCCTCGAGGTGCGCGGCGAGCGTCTCGCCCGTGACCCGCTTCATCGTGAAGAACGGGCGTCCCTCGGCGTCCTTGCCGAGCTCGTACACCGGCACGATCGCGGGGTGATCGAGGCGAGCCTGGATGCGCGCCTCGCGCAGGAACCGATTGAGCGCGTCACCGCTCGCGTGCGTGCTCCGCATCCGCTTGAACGCGACCTCGCGCCCGATTCGCTGATCCTGCGCGGCGATCACCTCACCCATGCCGCCTTTGCCGATCAACGTGCCGAGCTGGTAGCCCGCTGCCGGCAGGTCGAACGGCAACGATTCGCCAGCCGAAGGCGCATGGGTTGCAGCTGTGGCCGGATCCGCCGGCAAGGTGGTTGCATTGGCAGGTGCACGAGTCCCCTGGTCATCCGCCATCCCACGATCATATCGCTCGCGCTGGCTCTGCTGTTGTTGCTTGCTGACAACCTGGCAACTCTCTCGCCGGCCGGCGTGTCACTTCTGCGCTAACCATGATGTGCACCAAGAAATCCGAACGCGGCTCCTCGAACGCGAGCCCCACCGAGTACGCTGCACCGATGCTGCGTCGTTTCATGGTCCCCTTACTGGCTCTCGCGCTGCCTGGAACCGTGCACGCCGAAGATGCAGTCGCGTACGTACCGCCGGATTTCTTGTCGGCGACGCCGCCGCTACCCAGCACGATCGACGCGTCCACCGCGTGGCGCCTCGATCTCGGCGAAACGCTCCAGCTCGCGGTCAAGCAGAACCTCAACGTCACGCTCGAGCGCAAAGCCACGCTGATCGCCGACCTCGGCATCACCGTTGCCCGTGGCCTGTTCGAGCCCACGCTCGACGCTTCGTACGCCCATACCAACTCGCGCATTCCGCCCGCCGACCTCAACCAGAGCATGGACCCCGACGCCATTCTGCGTCAGACCCACGATCAATGGCGGCTGGCACTGTCTCAGCGTCTGGTCACCGGTACGCAGCTGTCGACCGAGTTCACCAACTTTCGAACGCGGTCGATGGCGGAGGATGCGTTCGGCCTCACCTATCGCTCGTCGCTCGGCGTCACCGTCACCCAACCGCTGCTGCGTGGTTTCTCGACTGACCTCGTGATGCCCCGCTATACCGTGATGCAGGCCCGATTCGGCAGCGAGCGCGAGAAGCGCCAGCTCGAAGTTGTGGTCGCAGAAGTCGTCGAGCGAACCGAAGCTGCGTACTGGGACGTCGTACAGGCGATGTTTCGCTATGACCTCGACCGCCGCTCGCACAAGCGCGCCGAGGAACAGCTCCAGCTGACCCGACGGCAGATCGACTCCGGCGTGCTGCCACCCTCCGACGTGATCTCCGCCGAGAGCACGCTCGCTCAGCGGCAGCTCCAGCTCGTGCAGGCCGAGGAGCGCATCGCCGCTGCATGGGACTTGCTGCGCGGCATCATCAACCTGCCGCGCGAGCAATGGACCCGACCCATCCTGCCGGTCGACGTCCCGCGCTTCGAGCCGCGCCCCACGTCGACCGACGACGCGATGACCACCGCACTCGCCAACCGGCCCGAGCTCGCGCAAATCGCGCTCGAGCTCCAGGCGCAGGCACTCAGCGTGCGCAAGGCCGAGAACGACAAGCTGCCGCAGCTCGACCTCGGCCTATCCGGATCCGTCGTCGGGCAAGACGACCGCTACGGCAGCACGCTCGATCGACTGTCATCGTTCGAAGGCCCGAGCTGGAGCATCTTGCTGAACTTCACATGGACACCACTGCGCCGCGCGACCAAAGCCGCGGCCGAGATCGAGCGCGTGCGGCACGAGACCGTCGTCACCCGCCGCCAGCAGGTCGTGCAGGAAGTGTGGCTCGAGGTCCGCAATGCCGTGCGCAACCAGCAGAGCGCCGCGCGTCAGGTCGCCGCGGCCGCGCGGTTCCGCGAGCTGTCCGAAAAGAGTCTCGACGTCGAGCAACGCAAGTTCCTCAACGGCACATCGTCGAACTTCATCGTCGCGCAGCGCCAGGAAGAGCTCGCCGCCGCACAGCTCTCCGAGCTCACCGCCGTGCTCGAGCACACGAAAGCCGAGATCCGACTCGCGCGAGCGACCGGCACGCTGCTCGCCGACCGCCACATCGAGCTCGGCGTGAAATGAGTGGGCATA
Source organism: Kofleriaceae bacterium (assembly GCA_036524455.1). Lineage (GTDB taxonomy): Bacteria > Myxococcota_A > Polyangia > Haliangiales > Haliangiaceae > JABFXX01. The sequence continues at coordinate 3,130 of DATDCH010000419.1, forward strand.
CGTATGGCCGACCGACACGCTCCGCGTGAAATGAGCTGGGCATGCGTACGGCCGACCGACACGCTCCGCGTGAAATGAGCTGTCAGTAGCCACCCCCCGCAGGCCTGGCGTTCGCCGTCGAGCTGAGTCAACGTCCCACCGGGACCATGCGGACCAATCCGCTCGCAGATACCAGACCGTTCGACCTGTGGCGCAAGATGCCGCCGGTGATGCAGGCGCT
>DATDCH010000420.1:0-15444 GCA_036524455.1 Kofleriaceae bacterium
CGACGCGAAGCCTTCCGATAGCGAAGAGCTGATCCGCATCGACGACAGTTTCCTGTCGAAGACCGGCACCGCCGGCTCGGTCGATGGCCTGACGTGGCAAGCGAAGTTCTCCGGCAGCAAGCCGACCAGCGACGAACTGCCCGCGTGGCTGCCGACGCCGACCCACGCACGACAGCTCGTCAACGATGCCGCCGTCGAAGCGACCGTCGTGATCGGTGGCGAGACGATTTCCTTCAAGGGCCGCGCGCACGCGATGCACCTGTGGGGCAAGCGGCGCGTGCCGACGCTGCACTGGATCTGGACGCCGTGGCTCGGCGATGCCTCGCTCGAGGTCACTGCGATCTCGCTGCGCGATCGGTTCGCGCTCGGGCTGTCCTCGCTCACGCTCGAGGGCCGCGACAAGATCCACGGCACGCCGGCGACCGCCGCGCATCCGCACGGCCTTATCACCGCGACCGTCGCGGGCGCACGCCGCCTCATGCACGCGCACGCGTGGGCCGAGCCCGAGGAGATGGTCGGTCACGTCTATCGCGACACCGATGGCGGCGACGTGATGGTGGCGCAGAGCAACGTCGGCTCGGCACACTTCGAGCTGTTCACGCGCAGAGCACCGGGTGCGAGCTGGAAGCTCGTCGAGGATCGGCGAACGGCCGGCGGCGTCGCCATCGAGATCCATCAGCGCACGCCACTGCCTGCAGTCGATTACATCCAGTGGGACGAGGCCACCCCGCGCCCGCGCCCCGCGGCGCCGAACGTGCGGCGCTCCGACGAGGTCGAGTGGCCCGCGGTGCAATCGATCGTCGCGCTCGGCATGACGTACGCCGCTCACGTCAAGGAGACCGGCCAGACCGTCGCGCCGGGGACGCCGCCGACCGCATTCCTCAAGCACCTGCGTACGCTCGCGCCGAGCGGCGATGCGCAAGTGCCGGTGCCGACCACTGACGAGCTGCTCGCGGCGCTCGCCGAAGTCGAACCCGGGCTCGACGCCGAGATCAAGAAGCGGATGTCGATCGTGCCCGCGGTCATGGATTACGAGGGCGAGCTCGCCGTCGTCGCGCTCGGCGATATCGACGACGAACGGCTCAGCGCAGGCGTCGCGCAGCCGTTTGGTCTCGCCGCGTGCAACGATCTCACCGCGCGCATCTGCCAGGTGTTCGGCGAAGGCATGCCGAAGCCCGAGGACTACTGGGCGTGTGCGAAGTCGTTCGTGCGGTTCTTGCCGGTCGCCGATCGCGTGTGGGCTCCCTCGGGCGGGCTCGCGAAGATGCCGGAGCTCACGCTGAAGACGCGCGTCAACGGCGAAGAGCGCCAGCACGGCTCGACGAAAGATCTGATGTATGACCTCGCCGCGATCGTGCGCGTCGCGCGTTCGCAGCTCGGCCGACCGCTCGTGCGCGGCGACGTGATCATCACGGGCACGCCGTCGGGCATCGGCATGCGGCTCAACGTGATCCGCCGGCGGTTCGCGAAGCTCGTCAAGGATCGGTTCCGCAAGGCCGACTTCTTGGTCTCGATGTACGCGACGAGCAACGCGCTGCTCCGGCCCGGCGATGTCGTCGAGGTCGATGCCGGTTCCGCCGGTCGCGTCAAAGCGCGGCTCACGGTCTGAGCGCACGCGCGCGGATCGCTATTGCTTGCGGCGCGCTTCGGCGTCGCGATCGACGTCGGCCGCGGCTGCATCGAGTGTCGCGCCGGTGAGCATCGCGCCGACGCCCGCGATCGGTGCGCCGGTGCCGAGCAGGATCTCGCCGAGTAGGGTCGACGCGGCCGCACCCGTGTGCAGTGCCGCAGAGCGCGCATTGCGCGGCCGATGTTGCGGGTAGCCCATGAAGAAGCTGCCGTCGCTGCGGAAGCCCATGATCGGTTCGGGCTCCGGAAAGCGCCAGTCCGCTTCCGAGCGCTCACCTGCGATGCGCAGCGCTTCGATGCGTAACGACTTCACGGGCGGCGGCGGCGGATCGAACACGAGGAACGGCGCGACCGTCGGCGCGCGCGTCAGCGGCTGCGGATCGTTCACCGTTGTTGGCGCCGGCGCGCTCGGCGGCGCTGTCGCGGGCTTCGACGGAGGCTGCGGCTTCGCAGCGGGATCTGCAGCGGCGGTTCCGGCGATCGAGACGAGGAGCAGCGGCACCCAGCGCATAGGGCTATTGAACCGCAAGCGCGGTGTCGGCAGATCGGGATTCACGCGCGGTTCACGTCGGCTAACTCGGCGGAATCACGGGCGCGAAAAACTCGGGATCAATTTTGCCGGTCCTCCGACTACTGGGGCGATGCGTACCGCCCTCTCCCTTCGCTTGGTTGCCCAATCCGCCGCGGCTCTCGCCGCGCTCGCGACCGCCGCCTGCACGCGCAGCTCCGACCCCGCCGACGTCACGCCCGACGGCAAAGCGGACGGCACCGACGCCGACACGCGCGACTTCTGCAACGCGACCGATCCGCGCGACGTGCCGATCGAGGTCGTCGCCACGCCCGAGGCCGGCGAAGCGCCGTATCTGTCCGCGCTCGAGGACGCGCAGACGTCGATCGACTTGCAGGTCTACTTGATGGGCTACGGCGGCATCCTCGATCAGCTCGAGGCCAAGGCGCAGACCGGCGTCGCCGTGCGCGTCATCCTCGACCGCGCGAAGATCGACACGAACCAGAAGTACTTCGACCAGCTCACACTGGCCGGCGTCCAGGTGAAGTGGAGCGACGACTTCTTCGTGTTCCAGCACTCGAAGTTCTTCATCGTCGACGGCGAGGTCGCGGTGATCTCGACCGGCAATTACTCCAAGTCGTTCTCGATCGAGCGCGAGCGCAATCACGTCGCGACCGATCGCGATCCGGCTGACCTCGCCGACCTGCGCGCGATGTTCGAAGCCGATTGGGCCGGCACCGGCTCGACGTTCAAGATGCCGTGCACGCGCCTCATCGTCGCGCCGATCAACGCGCGCGAACGCATCATCGATCTCATCGAGAGTGCGCAGTCGACGCTCGAGATCGAGTCGATGCAGTTCGCCGATCCGGCGGTGCGCGAAGCGGTCAAAGCGCGCGCCCTCGCCGGCGTCGCGACGCGCGTGATGCTCGCCGACGCAAACTGGATCACCGCGAACGCGTACGCCGCGCAATTCCTCGAGGACCTCAGCGTGCCGGTGAAGTGGATGCCGCACATGCACACGAAGGTGATCGTCGTCGACGGCGCGCGCGCATACCTCGGCTCGGAGAACCTCAGCTCGAACTCGCTCGACAACAATCGCGAGGTCGGCGTCATCGTGACCGATCCGAGCGAGCTCGCGCCGCTCACGGCGACGTTCGAGACCGACTGGGCTGCCGGCACGGCATTCTGACCTGAAGCGACCGCCGCCGACCTGAATGCGTGCGCGGCCTGTGGTAACCACGCTGCGTGAGCTCTCGCGCGTGGCAGATGGCGGCGGCGTTCATCGCGATCGGCATCATGATCGTCGTAATCGCGATGTACGGACTGCGCGACGACCAGGCGGCGGCGCCGACGAAGTCCGGCGATGGCCAGCTGCATGTCGGCGGTAAGCACCACGCGGCCGAGCCGCACGAGGGCGGAAAGCTCGCGCCGCTGCAACTGTTCGCGGGCTCGACGGTTGGCGAGTGGCACGCGTTCGAGACGCTGACCGAGCTCGGCAGCACCGAGCCGCGCAAGACGAAGACGAACCTCGTGCGCATCGACAGCGTCGACGACAAACAGGTCACGTTGAGCCAGAGCGAGCGCGAGGGCAGCCTGACGCCAGCGACGAGCGAGCGCGGCGAACGACCGCGCCAGGGGCTGACGATCGATCAGCTGACCGGCAACGCAACGCAGTCGTGGACCCTGTTCGGGCTCACGATCACCGACGACGTGCACGCGATCGGCGACCGCTCGTTTGCGTGCAAGAAGCTGAGCTTCACGCTCCAGGACCCGCTCGACGCCAAGAAGCGCGCACAGGTGGAGATGTGGATCTCCGCGGAGGTTCCCGCCGGTGGCTTGGTCGAGTTACGCCAGACGTTCACGCAACCGGGACTCGCGGTCACGCAACGACTGCTCGGGTTCGGCACCGCCGACGCGACCACCTGGGGCACGAAGCCCGAAGGGCTCTAGCTCGCCGCGGGTGGGGCCGGAGGCGGATAGCGCTTGCGCACCGCGGCGACCGCGCCTGCGCGCTGCGTGTCGTCGAGGCCGAAGCAATCGACGAGCACGTTGCCGATGTCGTCGTCACTGCCGCTTTGCACGGCGTTGCGCAGGCCCATCGCCTTCATCATGAACGCGGGGTCCTTGATGCGCTCGCCGAAGTAGTCACTCGCTTTAGCCGCGGCGTCGCCGGTCAGCCCGAGCAACGGCTCGAGCATCGCAGTTGCTTCGTCGCGCTTGCCTTGCATCAGTGCGCCGGCGAACTCGCGAAACGTCACGTCGGCCATTACAGCTTGAGCGACTTGACGCGTGCCGCGTTGAACTCGTGCAGCGTGCGCATCACGCTGTACGCCGCGAGCTCGGCGAGCAGCTTGGTGACCTTCGCGTGCTGCGCGTCGTCGAGCACCTTCTCGGCTTCGCGCATCGCTGCGACGAGGTTGGTCTCCTGCGTCTCGAGCTCCTTCGCGTCGACTTCACCGTCGGCGAGCGACTGCGTGAAGTGCTCGAGCTGCGAAACGTGGGCATCGAGGTCGGGATTGGAATCAGCGTCGATCCAGCTCTGGCGGGCCATGGCTTGCTCCTTCGTGTCTCTCAGTGGCGTTCTTCGAGAATCTGTTTGATCGCGGTTAGCCGCTCTTGCAGCTTCTCGCGACCGCCAAACTTGTCGAGCTTGTCGAGCTTGGGCTGCGGCAAGAACTCGACGTCGGTGCATTCGATAATCGCCGCGAGCTCCTGCGCCTCGCGCTCGAGCGTTTGCGTCGACGGCATGAAGCCGGAGAGCGCGGTCTCGAGCGCTTGCTTCGTGATCGCGCGCGAGCCGCCGAGCAGCGAAATGCGAAACGCGCGGCCGATGATGCCTTCGATATCGGCGCCGCTCAGGTTGCCCTGGTGCGGCACGGTCTCGGGCAGATCGGCCTCCTGCAGCGACGTGCCCGCCTTCTTCGCGAGCACCATCAGCATCGAGCGCAGCTCGTGCTGGTCGGTCGGATAGAACAGCGGGATGTGGACCTCGGCGCGACCCTGGCGCTTGAGATCGACCGGCAGCTGATCGGGCCGCGCGGTCAGCAGCATCCAGATGATGCGGCCGCGGTACGCCGTATCGCCCATCTGCGACGCGATCATCGCGAACACGCGACTGCCGACGCCGGAGTCGCCGCCTTGGTCGCGATCGCCGAGCATCGCGTCGGCTTCGTCGACGACAACGACGACCGGGCCCATCGAACGCAGCACGCCGAGCACGCGCTCGAGGTTGCCTTCGGTCTCACCGACGTACTTGCTGCGGAAGTTCTTGAGCACGACGCACGGGATGCCGATCGAGCCGGCGACGCACGTCGCGAGGAAGCTCTTGCCGGTGCCGACCGGGCCGCAGAACAAGTAGCCCATCGGCACGGTGTCGAGCTCGCCGCGTTTGATCAGCTCGGCGTCGTCGAGCAGGCGCTTCTTCGCGGCCTCGTGACCGACGACGGTATCGAGCCCCCACTTCGGCTCGATGAACTCGAGCATGCCCTGCGCCTGGCGCTCGATCAGCCGCTTCTTGAGCTCCTTGAAGTAGTGGCGATCGAGCCGGCGCGTGCCTTCGGCCGCCGAGCGCACGAGCACCTCGAGGTCGGTGAGGCCGATGCCGGCGGTCAGCTTGCCGAGCTCGGCCACGCTGTAATCGGAGAACGCGGTGACGTCTTTGCCGGTCGCCTTGACCTGCGCGCCGAGGAACGACGTGCGCTCGTCGACCGACGGCAGCGGGACTTCGATCTGCGCGACGTGCGGGTTGCTCGTCAGCCGCTCGGCGACGCTCGACAGCCGCGGGTCGATCAGCACGAACGCCATGTTGAGGCGCTTGATGTACGGGCTCGACGCCCAGTTGAGCAGCGTGACCAGGTGCGTCTGCTCGTTGAGGTCGAGGTTATCGCCGCTCGGCGCGACGTAGCCGACGTGATCGATGATCACCGCGCAGCGAATCCGCTGCTCGGGCTCCGCCATCACGATCTTCTGGATCATCAGATCCAATGCGAGCAGGCCCTTCGTCGGATCGCGCGGCAGCTGGCGCAGATCGCCGATCCACTTGCCGGCGGTTTGCACCATCTCCTGCAGCCGTTTGCTGCTCGTGCCCGCTGCGCAGCGCAGACCGCGCGCGAGGTCGTAATGCACGACGAGGTCCCAGCGCCCAAACAGCTGGTCGGCGATAAAGTCGGCGAGCCCGGTCCACCGCGGATCGTTATCGCCGCCCGCACGCACGACATCGAACGTGTTGCCGTGCAGCACGAACATCGACGTCGTGCCCGAGAAATACAGCTCTGCGATTTTGCCCGCCCACACCGGAAAATGTGGTGGCAGCGCCGCTGCGCGCGTCACGCCGTCTGACGAACCCGCGAGCGTTTTGGGATCGCTCGGAGTCGCCATTACGACTTCTCGAGGTTCTCGAGCTCTTTCTTCGCGGCCTCGGCCTCAGCGGGACCGAGGTCTTTTTGCGCTTGCTGCACGGGCGTGGTCTCCGGCGCGCGCATGCCGAGGTCTACCTCGAGGTCCTTGAGCGCGTCCTCGGCCATCGCTTTCTCGAGCCGCTCGTCGTCCTGGATCTTGTCCATGCCTTCGCGCGACATGTCGGCGGCGACACGCACCTTGCCTCGGTTCGTGTCGATCTTGCGCTGGATCGCGTCTTCGAGCTGACCGAAGTCCGTCGTGAGGTCCATGTTGAACGTCGCCGACAGCTTCGCGACCTCGGCCTCGGCCTCGCTCATCTTGAGCTCGGCGTCGTACTGGTGGATCTTGTCCTTGAGCTCGCCGAGCTTCTTGTTCGCGTGTTGAATCTTCTTGAGGTTGTTGTTGTAGGCCTCTTCGTGCATCGCGAGCTGCTGCTGGTTCTCGGTGAGCTGGGTCTTGACGCGGGTCAGCGACAGCGCGATCTGCGAGGCCTTGTCGCGATCGCCCATCTTCAGATAGGCCTTCGCCTGCGTGGTCAGCTTCGCGGCCTGCGCTTCGCCTTCCTTGACCTGGCGTGACACGCGCTCGACGAGCCCGCGATACTGCTCGAGACCGACGCGGCCTTCCTTGAGCTGCTCGACAGCCTTGTCGTACTCGTATTGCATCTGCGCAATCGGGTCTTTGTTGAACAGCCAGTTGCCCAGCTTGTTGAACTGAGCTGCGATCGACTTGAAGAACTTGCTCAGAATCATCGAAGGTCCCTCCGTCCGGGAAGAGTGAAGGTACGAGGAGCAGCGGGCTCGCTCAAGCCGAGCGGGCCAAGATCGCGTCGTGTATGCTGCGCGCCGTGTCGGACGGTAACCCCTCGGTGGCGCGTGCGCTCGTCAACCCGGTCGGCCTGGGCGTGGCCGCGGGCGCAGCGACGGTGGCCATCGCGCTGACCAACCCGATCATCGGGGTGGTCGGCGGTGGGGTGTACCTGGCGACGGTCATGATCGACGCGATTCGCCGGCGCAGCGGAAAGAAGAAGCGCAAGGGCCCGTCGATTCCGATGATGAAGGATCCCGACGACATCAGCGATCCGCAGACCCGGTCGGCCGTCCAAAAAATCCTCGCCAACAAGGCGACGCTGCAGAGGGTTCTCGACGAGACCCCGCAGGACCTCCACATCCACATCTCGAACACGCTCGGCTCGCTCGACGAGCTCGAGATGCACGCGGTCCGTCTCGTCGAGCGCGCCGAGGACATCACGAAGCACATGTCCAAGGTCAACCTGCCGTCGCTGGTCGCCGAGGTGAAGCAGCTTGCGACCCGTGCGGCGGCCGCAAAAGACCCGGCCGCACGCCAGTCGTTCGAGGAAGCGAAGTCGGCGCGCATGGAAGAAATCCGGGCGCTCAAGGAGATCAAAGCGACCAAGGAGCGGCTCGACGCGAATCTCATGCGCGTCGTCGCCGTGCTCGGCTCGCTGCCGACCAAGCTCATGCACATGCGCGCGCTCGACGCCCAAGCGCTCGATCAGATGTCAGGTGACATCAGCCATGATCTGTCCGCGATCGGCGAGGAGCTGAAGGTCAGCGAGCAGGTGATCAAGCAGCAATTGGTGGCGGAGTGAGCGCGCGCAAGGGCGACGACTCAGACTTTCGCAGACTCAGAAGCTGATGCGGAAGCCTAGCTGGATCGTGCGCGGCACCTGCTGCACGCGCGTGATCTGCCCGGTATTCGCGCCGGTGTGGCCATAGTTCTTGTTCTTGACCGGGGTCATATTGATTTCCTGGCCGGTCACTTCGTCGATCGTCTTGACGTGCTCGAGATCGCCGACATCGCCGCCGATAATCGGATTCGCGGCGTTGAACGTGTAGTTCTCGTCGGTGTTGAGCTGGTTTTGCGCGTCGAGCAGGTTGAAGACCGTGACGAACGCCTCGAGCTTCGTCGCCTTGCTGAGCCGGTATCCGTACGCGAGTCGCGTGTCGACCTCGGCCGTGACCGGTGAGCGCGGAGCCGAGCCGCGCGGCAACAGGTAGGCCTCGCCGCTGCCGTAGATCGGATGCGACGCGAGCACGTTGTGCGGGATCCCCGATTGCGCGCGCGCGCTCGCACCTACGACAAGCTGACCGGCCTTCTCGAGATCGAACAGGTAGAAGCCGTCGAGCTTGATGCTGTGCGGGCGATCGAGGCCAAGTGGTCCGTAGCGGTTCGCCATCAGATCCGGCAAGTCGTACATCGACGTGATGTTCGGATCGTTCTGGCCAGTCTCCGTCGAGAACAGACCCGGGAAGTTGCCTACCGACCGCGCGTACGTGTACGAGGCGATCAGCAACGACTTCTCTGTTGGCCGCTGCGTCGCGGTGAGCTGGAGCGCGCGGTAGATGCGTTGCGGCCGGTCAACGTGCTTGACCGCGGCGAGGCTCGCGGCGCGGCCGAGTAACAGCTCCGCGAGAGCCATGTCTTCGGGCGAGCCGTTCATGAGCTGCGCTGCCTGCGCCTCGAGATCCGCCGCGGCTTCGTCGAAGTTGTAGCCGGGGTTCGTGATCAGATAGGTGTTGCCGCCGTCGACAGAGATGTCCTCGATCACGACCGGAAGGTTCCGGTAGATGAAGCTCGCGCCAACCTTGAAGTTGGAAGCCAGCTCGTACTCGGCGCCGGCGACGATCTCGTCGGTGTACTGGCCGCGCAGACCCGGCGAGACGTACTCGACGCCTCCGCCGAGCAGCGCAGGGTCGCCGCGATCCTGGCACTGCTCGAGCCGCATCGCGACCTCGGTGCCCGTGGCACCCGAGGAATGATCGACGTCGCAGTTGGGATCGTAACCGCCGGCACTCGGCACACGCCGACTCACGTTGTAGTCGGTGAGCCCGACGATCTCGCCGCCGTATGCGCGGACGTTGAGGTCCATTGGCACGCTCTCGTAGAAGCGGCCGTAGTGGCTGAACACCTTCGACTTGCCGTCGCGCGTCGGGTCGTAGATCACACCGACTCGCGGCGACAGCAGCGCGTCGAGTTGGAACGCGGTCGCAGGTATCACTTCGCCCTCAGGCGAGGCTTTCCCCTGCAGGTGCTCGGCGACGTACGCGACCTGCTGATCCCAGCGCAGGCCGACGTTGAGCGTCAAGTTCGACATCAGCTGCCAGCTGTCCTGCACGAACGCGGCGAGGTTGCGATTGGTCGTGTTCGCCTTGAGGCCCGGAGAGCGCTCGCACACCGCCGCGCCGTTCGCGCACAGCACTTGCCCCGGCTCGAGGGGCTGCGTCGGATCCGCGCGTTCGACGAACCGATAGTACTCGTCGGTCTGCCAGACTCCGGGCTCACCAGCGAGCGAATCCGAAGAGCGGCGCAAGCGAACGCCACCCGAATAGCGGCTCTCACCAGCGAAGCGCGTGAGCTCGGCATCGACACCTGCTTTGAAGATGTGCATGCCCCGCGCGCGTACGCGCTGGGTGACTGAAGCAGTCACCGAGGTGCGCGACTTGAGTTGGTTCTCGATCAGATCGATGCCCTGCTCGGAGTATCCAAACACCGGACAATTCGTGATCTCCGGGTACGGATCGTTGCCGCTATCCGCGCAGCCCGTGATGGCGTCGCCTTCGAGATCGACGAAGTCGTAGAGCGAGCGATCGTAGTTGTAGAAAATGAACGGGACCTCCTGCTCGGCCGAGTACGGACTCTGGCGATTGAAGCCACGGTGGTAGCCCGCCACGACGTCGAACTGGGTCTTGCCCTGCGCGAGCTTCGAGGTCCATTTCGCGCTCACGTCATACGCGCCGTCGGTGTACTTCCACCGGTTGTGACGTGGGTTGCCCGTGACGTTGTAGACGTCGACCGCACTGCGCGGATTACCGAACGCCGACACCTGGAACTGGTTGTTCGGATCGATCGCACCGGTGAGCTTCGCGGTGAAGAAGTACTGCTTGAACGTGCTCGGGATCTCGCTTTGTGCGACGAGCTCGTGCTTGGTGATACCGGTGTCGGGGTCGACGTCGGGGATGCCGTCCGCAGGATTGCCGTCGGTGCCATCGACTTGGCGCTGCACGAGGCGTGTCGTGGTCGCCTGCTCGAACGACGGATTGAACCCGACGTGGAACCAGAGTCGCTTCGTGATGATCGGACCGCCGAGCTCGGCGCCGAGGTCGTAGCGATAGTCGAGGTCGCGCTTGCTGTCGATCGATCCACCTTCGCGCTGGACAACCTTCGCATCGGCGATCAGTGCGCCCGGTTGGAGGTACCCGTACACCGAGCCGTGCCATTGATCGGACCCTTGCTTCGTCACCACGTTGACGATGCCGCCGGTCGCGCGGCCGAACTCCGCGTTGTAGCCACCGGTGATGACCTCGGTCTCCTGGATGAACTCGTTCGGCAGGTTCGACGACAGCCCACCGAATCCCGTATCGGTCGTGTTGATGCCCTCGACGACGTAGATATTCTCCGACGACGTCGCACCCGCGAGTGAGATGCCATAGTTGTCTGCTTGGGCACCGGCGGCCTGTCCCACGATGCCGCCGAACGTTCGCGCGGTCGGCACGTTTCGCGTGTAGTGATCGGTCAACGTCAACCCGATCTTGGTCGAGCCTTGATCGACGATCGGAGCCGTACCGGTCAGCTCGATGACTTCGCCGCGCGGACGCTCACTCGATCCCGAGTCGACGGGCACGTTGACGACCACGTCCTTGCCGAGCTGGACAAGCACGCTGCTGCGCGTGAACGCCGCGTCCGCGTAGTAGATGGTCAGCGTGTAGACGCCGGGCGGCAGCGATGTGACGTAGTACTGACCCGACTCGTCGGTGATCGTGATCTGCTCGCCCTGCAAGGCGGGCGAGGTCGCAACGACGGTCGCGCCGGCCACGGATTCGCCGGTCGCCTTGTCGCGCACGACGCCACGTATGCTGCCGACAGTCGCACTTCCTTGCGCGTGCACATCTCGTAGGTCAACAAGTGTAGAGACGCTCGCGACCACCACGCCGACGATCGCAAGCCGAAGCATCACGTTCCTCATGGCGACTCATTCAACAGGATCCGATCGCATCTGTTGAGTCTGCGACTGCGATGCGACTGCGCTTTGTCTCGAACGATGATTGCTGTCATCACTGCGACGTCGTGCCGCCGCAGCAAGCGCCTGCACGCTGCCGTCCGTTCGCTGCATCGTGCTTGACAGTGCGCACGGCAGCCGCGCACCGATCGAGTTATGATGATGTAGAGGTCGTCGTGATCATCGGGGTCAAGCAGCAATTGGTGGCGGAGTGAGCGCGCGCAAGGTCGTCGAGCCGAGTAACCGCAAGCTAGCCATCGTGCTCGCGTCGGCCACGGCCGCCGTGCTGGTCGCAATGGTGGTCGTCGCCGGCATCACCGGCGCCTCGCAGGAACCGCACGAGCACTTCAACACGCCCGACGCCTACGCGAAGCTGCTGCTCGAGCAACGCAGCGGCCTGCGCGTGATGATGGCGCTCGATATCGCGTTTTGCATTCTCTACACCGCGTTCTTCGCCGCGCTCGCGCGCCACCTCGGCGGGTTGTTCGCGTGGCTCGGCTTCGGCGCGATGGTGCTCGTCGCGCTGCTCGATTTCGTAGAGGATCATCACATCATCGCGATGCTCGAATCCGTGGAGCACGGCATCGTGCCGGCGGCCGACGCGATCGCGTGGCAAGCCGCCGAGAGCGCGACGAAGTTCTCGATCTCGTACCTGTCGCTCGTGCTGTTCGGGCTCGCGATCCCGCGCACGACCAAGCTCGCGCGGACGCTCGTAACGTTCCTCACGGTCGGCACGGTCATCACGGCCATTGTGGGTTACTCGCTGCCGCCGGGCTTGCAGCCCGCGTTCGAGGGTGGCCGCGGGATCGGGTTCCTGGTCGGTCTCGGGCTGGCCATCGCGTGGCTCTCGCGCGAGCCCGACGCCCGCTGACAGGCAACCGGCGCCCGCCCGCGGTGTCTGATCCGCATGCCAGATATCGACGTCCGCGACGTGGAGGGCCGCCTAGGCCGCATGGTCGTGGCGACCGCGGTCGGTGCGTTCGGTGCGCTCGTCATCGCGGTGCTGCTGCCGCAGACCTCGCAGCGCGGCTGGGGCGCCGGCGCGCTCGGGCTCGCGAATCCGGTGCTCGTCGGCGCCGGCGCGTGCGGGATCGCGATGGCGGTCTATGCGCTACTCGGCGTGCTCGCGCGCCTGCCGCGCATCGAGCGAACGCGGCTACCCCGCGCGACGATGCTGCGATCGAGACGGTAAGCCGCGGATCGAGCCGCAACGCGACCCCCGCTCGCCGTGTCGACTCGCTGTGCACGACATCGACGTCCGCGACGTCGGGGGCCGGCTGAGCCGGCTGCTGGCATCGATCATCACGGGCACGATGTTGTCGGTCGTGCTCGCGTGCTTGATACCCGGCCTCAAGCGGTTGCGCGGTGGGCCCGGCGATTTCGCGATCACGGCGCTCGTCGCTGCGGGCGCGTGCGGGATCGCGATGGCCATCTATGCGTTGCTCGGCACGGCAGCGCGCAACAAGCCCACGCAGCTGGTGTGCAGCAAGCCCGCGCCGCTGCCGCGCGCCACGCTGCGGCGCTCGAAACGCTACGCGACACGAGCCCGGCAATGAACGACGATGACGTGCGCAACCTCGGCGGCCGGTTCGTCCGGTTGGTGGTATCGGCAATCGCCGGCGTGGTTCTCGCGCCCCATGTCATGGCGCTGGTACTGAGCCGCAGGGAAGTTAGCTTCGCGGTTCTCATTCATCCGGTGGTCGCTGCGGGCGCGTGCAGTATCGCGATGGGCCTGTACGCAATGCTCGGCGTGCTCGAACGGCGGCTGCGCGGCAAACCAACGTGGCTGCCGCGCGCGACGCTGCGGCGCTCGCGGCGATAGCTTCGCTCGAGATCACGGCGTGGTGACAACTGCGTCCGGATCGCCGTTCGTCATCGCGCCGTCCTGCGCAGAGGCGCTGATGATGAAGCCGCCCGAGTAGGTCGTCGGGCCTTGGCCGCCGTCGCAGGTGCCGCTCAAGCTGAACGAGAACGAGGCGCTCGCGTTGCCGACGTCCGCCATCGTCGAAACGGTCTGTGGAATCGCGCCGAGATTGCTGCAGCTGCCGATGCTCAGGCTGAGCGCGATCCGATCCTCGGCGACCACGTCGGGGAGCGCGCCGGTGCTGTGTGGCGTCGTCATGAGGTCGCCCTGGAGGTTGCCGGCTGGCACATGAACGCTCGCTACGATCCAAGTCTGTGCTGGCGCCGTGAACGAGCCAGTGCTGCCGGGCGTCGTGATGGCAACGGTGAGGATGTTCCTCGACGAGCCCGACCAGTACACGCGGCAGTCGTTCCACGCGGTCGCGATGCCATTCGTCATGAAGTTGTTGACCACAGCGCAGTCCGTGGTCTCGAGCAGGAACGGCTCGCCGCTCGTCACGCCACAGCCGGCAGCGAGTAGGCACAAGGCAAGCGATCGCATGCGCTGAGTCTAACCGACTCAGGCTGCCGCAGCGGGCGCGACGGAAACCGTGAAGCCGACGCGCGCGCCGCCGCCGGGGCGATCGTCGATCCATGCGCCACCGTCGTGTGCGACTGCGATACGTGACACGAGCGCGAGGCCGAGACCGAGACCGCCGCCCGACGATGGCACGAACGCACGGAACGCGTCCGCACGGCGATCGCTCGGCACGCCAGGCCCGGCATCGTCGACCTCGACGGCGATCTGGCCGCCGCGGCGTACCGCACGCACGGCGACCGCGCCGCCACCGTGGTTGCGCGCGTTGTCGATCAGGTTCGCGAGCGCGCGACGCACGAGCGTCGGATCGACCTTCGCGCGTACGTCCCCGACCGCTTCGATCGTGTCGGGCGCGAGGCCGGCGCCATGCGCGACGTCGGCGATCAGCTCGCCGAGATCGATGTCGTGGCGGTCGAGGTTGCCGAACTCGAGCCGCGACTGCGCGAGCAAGCGGCCGACGAGATCGTCGATCGTGATGATCTCGCGGTCGAGCTCTTCGAGCGCCTTGAAGTCTTTGCGCTCGCGCGCAGTCTCGACGAGCACGCGCATATGACCGAGCGGCGTGCGCAGCTCGTGCGAGACGGCGGCAAGCAGTTGGCGCTGATCTTTGATCTGCTGCTCGATGCGCGCCGCCATGTCGTTGATCGCGGACGCGAGCACGCGCATCTCGCCGCGCCCGCGCACCTTGATGCGCGTATCGAGCTTGCCGTCGCCGATGTCGCGCGCCGCATGGACGACCGCGATCAGTGGCCGGGTGAGCCGCCACGACACCATGCCCGCCATCATGAACAGGCCGATCGCGGCGAGCACGTAGTGCCACCAGTGATGGTGGCCCCACAGGTGGACGCCGGCGACCACGCCGATCGTGAACGCGATCGCGAACCAGCTGAAGATGCGGCGCCGCATTTGCGCTTGCAGCCACCACGGCAGCCACGGCGCACGGCCTGGCTCGGCACGCCACAGCTCGCGCTCCTCGTGCAACGCCCGCCAACGCTCATGGCGATGGTGAGGGCGGTGGCGGTGCATGTGGCGCACGCGGCGCGCGTAGTCGCGTCGGGTCTCGCCGTGACGCAGCGAGATGATCTCGCAGTTACCGAGCTTCACCTTGCCGGTCAGGCGCAAGCGACGCGCGGGCGCGATCGCGGGGTCGCGATACGCATGACCGAGGACGGGTTGCACGCGTGGATCGACGGGTTGCACGCGCGGGTCGGTGGCGGTCGTGACGTCGCTGGCGTCGCTTACGTCGTCGCCGGTGCCGCAGTAGCCGTACCTACGGCCATGGCCGGCGCTCGTGCCGCCGTCGTGGGCGCCGTGCTCGACGTTGCCCATGATCGAGTCGACGTTGACGTCGACGACGACGTCGCTCGGCACGATGATCTCGAGATTGCCCATCGTGACGTGGGCGTCGATCGTCGTGTCGGGGCCGAGCTCGGCCTCGCGGAGATCGAG
>DATDCH010000421.1:0-2383 GCA_036524455.1 Kofleriaceae bacterium
AGTTCCTGAAGTCGATCTAGTAGAGCGAAGAGGCCGGCGCCACTGGTATCGAGCATGCAGTGGCGTCGGTCATGTTGGAGAAGAAAGAAGAGCTCAAGGATCGAATCTCGGCACGCAAGCACCAGCTGCAAGCCAAGCTCAGCGAGCTTTCCGCAGACAGTCGCGCGGAAGCGAGAACCTCGCGCGACAAGATCAAGGCCAAGCTCGACGAGCTGCAGGAAGACCTGAAGGACGGTTGGGACAACGTCAACGACAAGGTCGCCGCCAAGCTGAACAAGTGGCTCGACGACGACGAGTCCTGAACGCGAGCCCGAGGCTCGTTACTTGTCCTTGGCGTGCGCTTCGAGCGCGGTGAGCGCGGCGTGCAGATCAGGCCGTAGCTCGAGCACCGGTGCGATCGGATCAGCGGCCCAGCTGCTGATCCGATCGAGTGCGTTGCGCAGATGGAACTGCTTCGCGTCGAGGTCAGGCACGACCTCGTCCCACGTCAGCGGCATCGACACCGGCGCACCCGCGACGGGCCGCACGCTGTACGGCGCGACGAGCAACTGGCCGTGCGCGTTCTGCCCCCAGTCGAGATACACGCGACCGCCGCGTGCCTGTGGGTTGCGATTCGTGGTCGCCATCGTCGGGTGCTGGCGCTCGATGATGAGGCCGATCAGATAAGCGAGGGTGCGCGCTTGATCGAACGTACACTGACCGCCGAGCGGGATGAGCACGTGCAGGCCGCTCTGACCCGAGGTCTTGACGAAGTTCGGCAGGCCGATGTCGTCGCAGAGCCGGTGAATCGCGAGTGCGAGCGGCACCACGTCCTCGCGCGGCGCATTCTTCGGATCGAGATCGATGATCGTCCAATCGGGTCGCTCGAGGTCGGCGATCCGGCTCGCCCAGCAATGGATCGGAATCGACGCGAGGTTCGCGATGAACGCGAGACCGTCGGCGTCGTCGATCAGCACGTAGTGGATCTCGCGCTGGCTGTGCTCGCTCCATAGCGTGGTCG
This sequence comes from Kofleriaceae bacterium, assembly GCA_036524455.1. Lineage (GTDB taxonomy): Bacteria > Myxococcota_A > Polyangia > Haliangiales > Haliangiaceae > JABFXX01. The sequence continues at coordinate 1,001 of DATDCH010000421.1, forward strand.
TGCGCAGCCATGGCGGCACCCAGTCCGGCATGTCCTTTTGGTAGAACCTGTCACCATCGATGCCATCTGGATAGCGGTCGAGCACCGTCGGGCGATCCTTGAGGTACGGCAGCACGTACGGCGCGACCGAGCGGTAGTACTCGATGAGGTCACCCTTCGTGATGTTCTCGTCCTTCCAGAACACCTTCTTCGGGTTCGATAGCCGGAGCTCGCGCACCTGCGAATCGACGACGAGCTCGAGCGAGTCGCCGGGCCCGGGCTCGCGGATAGCGCCGGCCTCGCCGGTGCGGCGTGCCGGCATCGTGCATTCCAGCGCGCTCTTGTCGCGGCGCAGCCGCTCGAACACCGGGAAGCGCAGCGAGCTGTCTTCGGGCCACTCGCGATAACGCACCTGCACGACCAGCTCGGGCTCGATCCACAGCGCATCGCCGCTGGCTTCGGGGCGCGGGAACGTGGGCTTCCAGCGCGGCTTCGCCGACAGCTCGGCGGTCAGCTGCGCGAGCAGCTTGTCGTCGAGGCCGGAGCCGACTTTGCCGGCCCACACCCACTGGCTGTCGATGCGCACGCACAGGTGCAGCGCGCCGAGCCCGGTGCGCGTGCCCTTCGGCGCCGTGTAGCCGCACACCGCGAAGTCGGCTTCGGGATCCTTCTTGAGCTTGAGCCAATCGGGCGAGCGCTTGCTCTTGTACGGCGAATTCGCCTTCTTCGCGACGACGCCTTCCATGCCGCGCGCGACGACTTGTTCGAGCAGCGCCTCGCCGTGCTCGGGGATGTGCTCGGAGAGGCGGAGCGGGCCGATGCGCGGCAGCAAGCGTTCGAGCAGCGCCTTGCGCTCGATCAGCGGCAGACCACGCAGGTCGTGACCGGCGGCGGCGAGGATGTCGAACACCATGTACGTGACCGGTGCCGACAGCGCGGCGCGCGCGATTTCCGACGTGCGATGCATCTGCCCGCGGAACGACAGCTTGTGAAAATCCGGCTTGCCTTCGGCGTCGAGCGCGACGATCTCACCGTCGAGGATCAGATCTGCGATCGGCAGTGCGCGCACCGCGCTCGTGATCTCCGGATAGCGATCGGTCGGATCGAGGCCGGAGCGATAGCGCAGCTTCGCTTGGCCGGCGCCGCCGTACGCCATCATGCGAAAGCCGTCCCACTTGAGCTCGTAGAGCCAGTCCTTCGACGAGAATGCCGACTCCGCGGTCTGGCACAGCATCGGCTCGATCGAGCCGTGCGCGATCGCCTTCTTCGGCACCTTCGCGGTCGCGAGCGCGGCGACGATCGCTTGGTGGCGCGGCGCGCGCGCACCGAGCTCGTCGATCGTGAGCCCGCTGAGGATCGATGCATCGGAGATCGGTTTGCCGCGCGCGAGGAACTGCTCGGCGG
>DATDCH010000422.1:0-20452 GCA_036524455.1 Kofleriaceae bacterium
TATTCGTTCGGCTGCATCGCGTTCGAGCTGCTGACCGGTCAGCCACCGTTCAGGGGACGGATGATGGAGGTCCTCGACGCGCACATGAATCGACCCGCGCCGCGCCCGAGCGAGGTACGTCCCGAGGCCAAGCTCTCCGCCGCGCTCGACGCGATCGTGCTGCGTTGCCTCGAGAAGGAACCAGAGCGCAGGTTCCAGCGCGGACGGGACATCGCCGGCGCACTCGTCGCGACGACCACCCGCTCGCCGGCCTCCGAGCGTGGGAGACGCGGGAACGCGGCGCCGGCCCACCCCGACGAAGCCACCGACGTCGGCTGGCGCGCACAGGGTTCTCTCGATGGTAAGCCGGCAACGGATCCGATCGCCGCCGATCCCATCCGCTGGGAGTACGAGACACTCCTCGGCGTGCTCGCGGCTGCGCTGCTCGATACCGGCTGCAACGATATCCACCTCGTGCTCGCGCACGCCGAGTTCAGCGCGATCTGGCAATCCATCGCCGCACACAACGATGACCTGACCGAGCTCGCGCGACGCAGCGAGAAGATCGAGCAGCGAGCACGTGAGCAAGACTCCAGGCTGCGGTTCATGCTGGGAGAGCTCCGCTTCGAGCGCGACAACTCGGGCGGGGATGCGGCTGTGAGCGGAGATCTGATGCGCAGAATCGAGGCCCTCGAGACCCAGCTCGCGAGCTCGCTCCGAAGGCGCGACAAGGAGATCGCCTCCCTCGCGGATCGCGAGGTCCTCCTGATCGCCGAGGTCATCGAGCGTGAAGATGCACTCGCCGACGCGCGCCGCGCGCTCGCGGTTGCGGTCGCGTCACAGATCGCGCCCTTTGTCGCGACGGACCCGATCGCCACGCTCCACAAGCGCATGCTGGAGCTGCGCGCGCTGCTTGGCCTGGACGCCTGATAGGGCAGAGCCGAGCCGGAGCGCACGCGAAACTCGCAGCACACTCCCGCGAGGGCTTGAACGAGCGCGAAATTCGCCGGCGGTGCGTCTCGGTCGCCGTAGAACCCGCTCCTACATGCACAGCAAGATCGACCTCCGGGCGCTTCACCGAGCACACGATCTGTCGGACACTCGCTAGGGCATGGCCGTCGAGGGCAGTCGTTCGGTAGCGCCTGTGCAGTTCGCGGTGCCACCGGAGCTCGTTCCGGTGCTGGAGGCGCTCGATCCAAAGGCGAACCTTTCGGCACGTCTCGATGCGCTCGAAGATCTGCTGCGGCTGGTGATCGAGATTCCGGCGATCCAGCGGCTGCGGGCGCCGGCGCCACTGCAGCTTGCTCGGTTGCACGCGCTGTTGCAGAGCCTCGCCGCGGTCCCCGCGTTTCGGGACAAGCTTGCCGACACGCTGGCGTCGGTGTTGCGGGACACGACTGCGGTGGCGCTGTTTGCCGAGGCGGGGATTCCGAGCGATCGCGGGATCAGCAACGAGACGCTCGATCGCATCGCGCGCCGGATCTTTCCGCGGCCGCCCGACGACGAGAACCTCGAACGGTTCGTGTCGCGCGTGTTTCGGCGGACGCGCGATTGCGCGTGGATCGAGGTCGCCCCGGTCGAGGTGTTCCTCGAGATGGGCGACCTGCTCGGCGACATCTGGAAGCCGCTGCGCGAGGCGATGGCCGACGCGGTGGCGCTGTTGGCGACGCGGATTTCGGCGCTCGGCCTGAGCATCGATTTGCGCGAGCGCAGCGATCCGATGCACGTGCGCGACTCACCGTTCTTTCGGATTCCGCACGTGCCGCTCGAGCAGATTCCGATGTTGATCCTCGAGTGCCGTCAGCAGCTCGCGTCGATTCGCAAGCGGCTCGAGACGACGGGCGTCAGCGTCGACGTGGTGTATTGCATCGACACGATCGGCAGAATGCTGCGGCGCATGGAGCGGATGCTCGTGTTCCTGATGGGGACGGCGAGCAAGCAGGAGATTGCAGATGGCGCGCGCAGCATGTTGGCGGCGCTGACTGCAGGCCGCATCGCCGACGACAGCTTGCGCCAGCTCGCGCGGCAGAACCTGGGCTTGCTCGCGCGCAAGGTGATCGAGCGCGTCGGGCACACGGGCGAGCATTATGTGACGAGCTCGCGCCGCGAGTATTTCAAGATGCTCGCGTCGGCGGCGGGCGGTGGTGCGCTGACTGCACTCACCGTAGTGAACAAGTTCATCGCGAAGTCGGCGCACCTCGCGCCGTTTATCGATGGCGTGGTCGCGGCCGGCAATTACGCGGGCAGCTTCCTCGTGATGCAGTTCTTGGGGTTCACGCTCGCGACGAAGCAGCCGTCGATGACAGCGGCGGCGCTTGCGGCGACGATCAAAGAGACGAAGGGCCAGCACCAGCTCGACGAGCTCGTCGTGCTGATCGCGCGCATCAGCCGGTCGCAGTTTGCCGCGGCCGTGGGCAACGTGTTCGCTGTGATCCCGATCGCGATCGCGATCGATCTCTTATGGCTGGTATCGACCGGCCATCACTTCCTGTCGGAAAAATATTCGAGCTCGAGTATCGCCTCGTTCCATCCGCTCGAGAGCGGCACGATATTTTTTGCCGCACTCACCGGCGTGCTGTTGTGGCTGTCGAGTATGGGCGCCGGCTGGCTCGAGAACTGGGTCACGTACCGGCGGCTTCCCGACGCGATCCGCGCGCACCGGTTGGGCAAGGTAATCGGCCGCGATCGAATGCATCGGATCGCGGACTTCGTCACCAATCACAGTGCCGGCATCGGCGGTAACGTCACGCTCGGCGTGCTGCTCGGCATGACGCCGATCTTCGGCGCGTTCTTTGGACTGCCGCTCGACGTTCGTCACATCACGCTGTCGACCGGCACGCTCGCGTTCGCAGGGTGCACGCTCGGCATCGAAGCGATCACGCTCGGCTCGATCGCCGGCATCGCGGTCATCGGTTTGCTCAACTTCGGTGTCAGCTTTTATCTCGCGCTGATGGTCGCGTTGCGCGCTCGCGAGGTCACGAGTGCGGAGCGCGCGCACCTCGCGAAGGCCGTGCTGCGCCGCTTCTTCCGCCACCCCGTGCAGTTCTTCTATCCGCCGAAGCCGGGTCGCGCGAATACCGCGCCGCCCGTAGCGCCGCACTGATCGAGCGACAAGCTCGCAACCCTAAACGCCGATCACATGGATGACGCTGCACGACTCGTGCATTAGCTGAGTTCATGACGCGGTACGTCGGGTAATCGCGCGGGTTTATGCTGGCGCCCTGCGGCGGGGATGGGCTAACGACTGCCCATGAACGATTACGTGTCGACGTTGTTGTCGGAGGTCAAAGCCAAGAATCCCGCCGAGCCCGAGTTCCACCAGGCCGTTCATGAGGTGGCCGACTCGCTCAAGCTCGTGATGGAGCGTTATCCCGAGTATCGACGAGCGAAGATCGTCGAGCGCATCGTGGAGCCGGAGCGCGTGGTGATGTTCCGCGTGCCGTGGGTCGATGACCGCGGCGGCGTGCAGGTCAACCGCGGCTTCCGCATCGAGATGAACAGCGCGATTGGTCCGTACAAGGGCGGGTTGCGGTTTCACCCGAGCGTGAATCTCGGCATCTTGAAGTTCTTGGCGTTCGAGCAGGTGTTCAAGAACTCGCTGACCACGCTGCCGATGGGCGGCGGTAAAGGCGGCAGCGACTTCGATCCGAAGGGCAAGAGCGACAACGAAGTGATGCGGTTCTGCCAGAGCTTCATGACGGAGCTCGCGCGCCACATCGGGCCGAACACGGACGTGCCCGCCGGTGACATCGGCGTCGGCGGCCGCGAGATCGGCTACATGTTCGGCCAGTACAAGCGGCTGCGGAACGAGTTCACCGGCGTGCTGACCGGCAAGGGCCTCAACTGGGGCGGCTCGCTGATTCGGCCCGAGGCGACCGGCTATGGCTGCGTGTATTTCGCGGCGGAGATGCTCGCGACGCGCGGCGAGACGCTCGAAGGCAAGACGTGCCTCGTGTCGGGCAGCGGCAACGTTGCGCAGTACACGGTCGAGAAGCTGCTCGATCTCGGCGCGAAGCCGCTCACGCTCAGCGACTCGACGGGCTACATCTATGACGAGGCCGGCATCGATCGCGACAAGCTCAAGTACGTCATGGATCTGAAGAACGTGCGGCGCGGTCGGATCGAGGAGTACGCGGCGCAATACAAGACCGCGGTGTACCGGCCGATCGATCCGAGCGCGGATCACAACCCGCTGTGGAACCATCGCGCGCAGTGCGCGTTCCCGAGCGCGACGCAGAACGAGATCCGCGGCAAGGATGCGGCGAATCTGATCAAGAACGGTGTGTATGTCGTCGCCGAAGGCGCGAACATGCCGACCGATCTCGACGGTGTCGGCGCGTTCGTGCAGTCGAAGATCCTGTACGCGCCGGGCAAGGCGGCGAACGCCGGCGGCGTCGCGGTGTCGGGCCTCGAGATGGCGCAGAACAGCATGCGCTACAACTGGCTGCGCGAAGAAGTCGACGAGCGGCTGCGCCTGATCATGCGCAGCATCCATCGCGCGTGCGTGGACACGGCAGAGAAGTTTGGCGCGCCGGGCAACTACGTCGCTGGCGCGAACATCGCCGGCTTCCTCAAGGTCGCCGACTCGATGATGGATCAGGGCGTCGTCTAGCGGCGCGCCGCGAGGCCGCCGAGCCCGACGAGCAAAACCAGCCAACCAACCGAAATCCGGGTCATGCAGGCTAGAGCCGGGGTAGCGGGCAGTCGCACGCAATCGGCCCGACATTCCCTTGCATGGTTTGCGCAGCATGGGCAGGGCCTTCAGGTATGGTGTGAGCGATGAAGGCCCAAGGCGGCCTGCAGGATTTCCACAACTTGATGCGGTACCGCATCATGGACATCCTGCTCGTCGCGAGCGCCTACGACTCGTTCGTGCTCGAGGAGGCTGGCCAGATCGGCGAGCGCGTCGTCGGCGAGTTTCGCAACCTCGACCTCCATTACGGGCCGGGCACGACGACCGTGCCATCGGGCGGCGAGGCGCTCGCGATGATCGCCGACGTCAGCCGGTTCAACGCCGTCGTCAGCGGCTTGCACCTCTCGGATATGGACGGCGCCGAGCTCGCGCGGCGCGTGAAGGCGCTCGGCCGCGATATCCCGGTCGTGCTGCTCGCGTTCGACGCGCGCGAGGTCGCCGACTTCGAGCGCAGTCACGATCTGTCGGCGGTCGACAAGATCTTCTTGTGGCAGGGCGACGCGCGCATCCTGCTCGCGATCGTCAAGTACGTCGAGGATCGCCGCAACGTCGTCGCCGACACCGAGTCGATGGGCGTGCAGGTGATCATCTTGATCGAGGACAACGTCCGCTACTACTCGTCGTTTCTGCCGGCGATTTATTCGGAGCTACTGCATCACTCGCGGCGGCTGATCTCCGAGGGCGTGAACGTCAACGACAAGATCATGCGCATGCGCGCGCGGCCGAAGATCCTGCTGTGCAGCAACTTCGAGGAAGCGTGGCAAGTGTTCTCCGCGTTCGCCGAGAACGTGCTCGGCGTGATCTCGGATATCGAGTTTCCCGCCGACGGCGCGCTGTCGAAGACCGCGGGCCTCGAGTTCGCACGCAACGTGCGCGAGCTCGCGCCCGACGTGCCGATCTTGTTGCAGTCGTCAGTGCCCGAGCACGTGATCGGTGCGGTCGACGTCGGCGCGACGTTCCTGCTCAAAGGATCGCCGACGCTGCTCGCCGATCTGCGCGAGTTCATGATCGACAACTTCGGGTTCGGCGAGTTCGTGTTTCGCCATCCCGACGGCAAACGCATCGACACCGCAGATGACTTGAAGACGTTCGAGGACAAGCTCGCCACCGTGCCCGCCGAGTCGATCGCGTATCACGCGGAGCGCAACCACTTCTCGAGCTGGCTCAAGGCGCGCACCGAGTTCGCGCTCGCTGCCGAGCTGCGCCAGGCCAAGGTCAGCGACTTTGCAAACGCCGAGGACATCCGCACGCACCTGATCGGGACGATCAGCCGCTATCGTCGCGACCGCAGCCTCGCGGTCGTCGCCGACTTCGATCGCGTCAGGTTCGATCCGCGCCACGACTTCCAGCGCATCGGCGGCGGTTCGCTCGGCGGCAAGGCGCGCGGCCTCGCGTTCGTGCGCACGCTGCTCGGTCGCAAGCGGTTCGGCGATACGATCGAAGATGCAGTTGTCAGCGTGCCGGCCGCGGTGGTGCTCGCGACCGACATCTTCGACCGATTCCTCGACGAGAACGGGCTGCGCGACTTCGCGCTCAACATCGAGGACGACGACAAGCTCGAGCGCAAGTTCCTCAACGCGCGCTTCCCCCAGGACGTGCGCGACGAGCTCTACGCGCTGCTCCGCCGCGTCGACTCGCCGCTCGCGGTGCGCTCGTCGAGCTTGCTCGAGGATTCACAGCACCAATCGTTCACCGGCGTCTACGAGACGTTCATGCTGCCGAACCGCGCCCCGAACCTCGAGACGCGGCTGCACTACCTCGTGCGCGCGATCGTTCGCGTCTACGCATCGCAGTTCACGAAGCAATCGAAGGACTACATGCGCGCGACGAACTACCGCCTCGAAGAAGAAAAGATGGCGGTGATCATCCAGCGCATCGTCGGCCGCACGCACGGCAATCGCTTCTACCCGGACTTCGCCGGCGTCGCGCGCTCGCACGATTTCTATCCGGTGCCGCCGTCGATTGCCTCGGATGGCGTCGCCGCGGTCGCGCTCGGCCTCGGTCGCAGCGTGTCGGCGGAAGGCAACTGCCTGCGGTTCTGCCCGCGCTATCCCGAGGCCGCGATCCAGCTGTCGTCGCCCAAAGCGATGTTCGTCGGCTCGCAGCGCACGTTCTGGGCGCTCGAGCTGCGCGACGAGACCGACGCCGGCTTCGACATGCGCGAGACGCGCTTCGATCTGCAGGTCGCCGAAGCCGACGGCACGCTCGCGCCGCTCGCGTCGACGTACTCGCGCGAGAACGACGTCGTGTACGACGGCATCTCGCGCGAGGGCACGCGACTCATCACGTTCGCGCCGATCCTCAAACACAAGACGTTTCCGCTCGCCGAGCTCATCGAGCAATGCCTGGCGATCGGCCAGTGGGGCATGGGCTCGCCGGTCGAGATCGAGTTCGCGGTCGATCTCGCGAAGCGCGAGCTCGCGTTCCTCCAGCTGCGCCCGCTCGCGCTGTACTCCTCACTGGAGGCAGTCACGATCGAGCCCCTCACACCCGAGCAGCTGATCTGCAAGAGCGACAACGTGCTCGGCAACGGGCGCATCGACACCATCTACGACGCGGTGATCGTCGATCAACATCGCTTCGATCGATCGACGAGCCGGCAAACCGCGCAAGAGCTCGCACGATTCAACGCGGAGCTCGCCGGCAAACCGTACGTGCTGATCGGCGTCGGCCGCTGGGGCTCCGCCGATCCGTGGCTCGGCATTCCCGTCACGTGGGAACAGATCGCGGGCGCGCGCGTGATCGTCGAGGCCGGCTTCGAAGACTTCCGGGTCGCGCCGTCGCAAGGCACGCACTTCTTCCAGAACCTGACGTCGTTCAACGTCGGCTACTTCACCGTCAACCCCGACGCCGGCGAAGGCTTCGTCGATTGGGCGTGGCTCGCGGCGCAACCGGCGGTGCGTAGCGCGAGCGCGGTGCGCCACCTGCGCTTCGAGTCACCGCTCATCGTGAAGATGAACGGCAAGCACGGCGAAGGCGTGATCATCAAGCCGACGTCGTGAAAGGGCGGCTGACGCTTCGCGGAACGCCGCTTATTGCGGGCCGCCGCCGCCAGACGCTTGGAAGCTCATGCACGGGCGATAGCCCGACTGCACGACGTTGCCGTTGTCGTCGGTCTCGCGGACCAAGCCGGGGTTCGGCTTGATCTTGGTGTCCTTGACGAGCTTCTCGCAGCGCTCGCGCATCCAGTCCTCGACGAACGCCGCGGCACGCTCACCGCGCAGCTCTTCGATCATCCGATCGGCTTCCTTTTCGAATGCCGCGTTGTCGGGTTCCGAGCGCGCGACCAACTGCACGACGACAAAGGCGCCGTCGCCCTCGTAGACCTTCTTCGCGAGCATGCCGACCGTGAGCTCGTCGAACAGCGCGGTCGCGGCTTCCTTCGACGAGCCAACACCTGACATCGTCGGCGTGCGCGGCGTCGGGCCGAAGCGCGCGACGGTCGGCTTCTGGATCTCGCCGAGCTCGGGGAGCTTGTCCGTCGACGCCACGACCTCGACCGGTGCAGCGGGCGGCGCTGCAGGCGGCGGCGCTGCAGACCCGGCGCCGGCACCTGGCGCGGCGGAGCCGGCGGCGGGTGCAGCCGAGCCAGCCGCGGGTGCGGCGGAGCCAGCGGCTGGGATCGCCGCCGAGCCCATGATCTCGACAGGCCCGGGCGTGCCAGTGGGCGGCGCGGGCTTCGCTGCCGAGCCAGCCGCGGGCGCGGGCTTCGCTGCCGAACCAGCCGCGGGCGCGGGCTTCGCTGCCGAGCCAGTCGCGGGCGCGGGCTTCGCTGCCGAGCCAGTCGCGGGGGCGGGCTTCGCTGCTGCCGAGCCAGCCGCGGGCGCCGGCTTCGCGGCCGAGCCAGCAGCGGGGGCGGGCTTCGTTGCCGTGGCGGAGCCGCCGGCGCCGTCCGCTTGATCGGCCTTCCACGCGGCAGGAATGTCTTTGCTCTCCCAGACCAGCGAGCCTTGCTGGTTCTGCTTCATCAGCATCTCGAGGATCTGCTGCTTCTGCTCGGGCGAGATGTTCGGATCGTTGATGATCTGTTGGATGTCGATGCCCGGGTTCGCGGGCGCCTGCTCCTTCTCGTAGAGCTGCTCGAGGTTCATGCCGACACCGCCGCGCGCCTTGTCGAGCGCGGAGAGCGCCGCGCGCTTGGCGGCTTCCTTGCCCCACACGTCACGCGCGAGCTCCTTCGCGAGCTCGTGCTTCACTTGATCGAACGTCAGGTCGCCTTCGCGCTTGGCCTCGGCGAGGATCAAGTACGCGCCGCGATCGGTGGTGATCACCGGCGACAGCTTGCCGGGCTCGAGCGTCTTGACGGCATCGCTCACGGCCTTCTCGCCGAGCGACGGAGTTTCGATGCTGCGCCAGCCGAGCTCGCCGCCGCTCGCCTTCATCGCGTCGTCGGTGTTGAGCGTCTTCGCGGCGTCGATGAACTTCTTTGGGTCTTTCTCGGCGGCGGTGCGCACGGCTTCGAGCTTGGCCTTCGCCTCCTCGATCTTCATGCCGACTTTCTTTTCGTCCTTCTTCGGTGCGCCGGCCTTCGGTGCGTCGGCCTTCGGCGGTGCCTCTGCCTTCGGTGCGTCTTTCTTCGCGACCGCGCTGCCACTACCAGCGCCGCTGCCGGCGGCGGGTGCCGCGGCACTACCGGCGGCACTGCCCGCTGCCGGGGCTGCACTACCGGCCGCACTGCCGGCGGCGGGCGCCGCACTGCCGGCGGCACTGCCTTGTCCCGGCGGGGGCGCGGGCGGCGGCTCGGGCTTGGGCTCTTCGAGCTTCGCGATGAAGATCTGGCGCAGCTGCAGCTGGGGCTTGACCGCGAGGTACGTGCGCTTGTCGGCGTCGTAGCGGGCTTGAACTTCTGCACCGTGCGTCGACAGGAAACGCTGGACGTCGGCGTCGGTGAGCTTCATCGCCGCGCGATAGTTCTCGGGCCGAAACGCGACGACGTCGTACTGCACGGTGTCGTTCTCGAACAGGTAGTGCTTGTAGGCCTCGTCGCGCGAGACCACGACCGAGTCGAGCAGGATCCGCTGCATCATCGAGGCGAGCAGGCCGCGTTGTTGCTCGGAGATGTAGCTGTTCTTCGACACGTTGAGCTGGCCGACCCAGCCGCGGAACGCGTTCTGGCTCCAGTAGCCGTTCTCGTCGAAGATCCCGGGGATCTGCACCGCCTGGCCGCCGAGGAAGAAGCGGCCCTTCTTGATCTCGTCCATCACCATGTCGTCGGTCGCGCGCAGGCCGCGGCGCTCTGCCTCCTGGGCGAGCAGCTCGCGACGAATGATTGTCTCGAGCGCGACGTACTTGTGTTGGTTGCCGGTGCCTCGGTTGTACGGATTCGAGTAAGCAATCTTGTAGGAGCTCTGCGATGCCTCTTTACCGTCGACGGAGACCACGACGTTTCCCGAGTCGCCGCAACCGCCACCCTGACCACCCTGCGGGCCGAAGTTGATCACGAAGATCACGATCAGCAGACAGAAGATCAGGTAGACAAAAACCGATGCGCCCTTTTTGCGGGCATCTTCCAACATGACCCCGAGGTTCTAGACCGGGGACCCGCAGACCACAACTACCCGAGGCGAAATGAAGGCGCTTCGAAGATGGTCAAGATTGTCTTGCGCCAACGGGATTTCGCGTGATAACCCCGCCAGGTCTTTCGGATAGGTACGGCCGAAGGGCACCGCCCTCATTCTGCTCATTCCGCTGTGCGTCAGGCACGGCGCTCCCGACACGCTAGGAACATCATGCTCTTCGATTGGGTCTACGGAATGTTTTCCAATGACCTCGCCATCGATCTCGGAACAGCAACCACGCTGACGTTCGTCAAGGGACGCGGCATCGTTGCGAACGAACCGAGCGTCGTGGCGGTGCAGGCGTCGACGAATGGTCCGAAGAAGGTCCTCGCCGTCGGCAAAGAAGCGAAGGAGATGCTCGGCCGCACGCCCGGCAACATCGTCGCGATTCGGCCGATGAAGGACGGCGTGATCGCCGACTTCGAAGTGACCGAGGCGATGCTGCGCTACTTCATTCAAAAGGCGCATCAGCGCCGCACGCTCGTCAGGCCGCGCGTGATCGTCAGCGTGCCGTCGGGAATCACCGAGGTCGAGAAGCGCGCGGTGCGTGACTCGGCGCTCGCTGCGGCGGCGCGCGAGGTCTACTTGATCGAGGAGCCGATGGCGGCGGCGATCGGTGGTGGCCTGCCGATCACCGAGCCGACCGGCAACATGATCGTCGACATCGGCGGCGGCACGACGGAGGTCGCGGTGATCGCGCTCGCGGGCGTGGTGCTGTCGAAGTCGATCCGCGTCGCCGGCGACAAGATGGACGAAGCGATCGTCCAGTACATCAAGCGCAAGTACAACCTGCTGATCGGCGAGCGCACTGCCGAGATCATCAAGAAAGAAATCGGCAGCGCGTATCCGCTCGAGGAGCCGCTCACCGTCGAGGTCAAGGGACGTGATCTCGTGGCCGGCGTGCCGAAGACGTTGCTCGTCAACTCCGACGAGATCCGCGAAGCGCTGACCGAGCCGGTCAACGCCATCGTCGACGCAGTTCGCTCGGTGCTCGAGCGCACGCCTCCGGAATTGTCGGCCGACATCGTCGACAAGGGCGTCGTGCTCAGCGGCGGTGGCGCACAGCTCAAGAACCTCGACGTGCTGCTGCGCGAAGAGACCGGCTTGCCGGTGATGGTGTGCGAGAACCCGCAGCTCGCGGTCGTGCTCGGTACGGGCAAGGTGCTCGACGAGCTGGGTCTCCTACGGGAAATCGCGCTGCGCTGAGGCAGTCCTCGGATTTAGGCGTCGATGACTCAGTTCAAGCGCAAGATGATCGACTGGGCGGCGACAGCCGTGCTCGTCATCATCCCGATCTTGGTGCTGCGCGCGAACCTGTCGCGCAGTGAACCGAGCGGGCTCGATCGCGCGCTCCTGCGCATCACGGCGCCGCTGCAGGCGGGCGTGTCGTGGATCGTCGAAGGCGTCGGCGGATTGTGGGGACGCTACGTCGCGCTCGTCGACATCGAAGCCGAGAATCGCGAGCTGCGCGCCGAGAACGACAAGCTGCGCCGCGAGCTCGCGACGATGACGCGCAAGGCGTTCGACGTCGCCGCGCTCGAGGATCTTGCGGTCGTCAAGCGCCGCACGCCGGCCGACACGCTCGGCGCGCGCGTGATCGGTGCGCCGATGTCGCCGCAGTTTCGCGTGCTCCGCTTGCGCATCGATCGCGGCGAGAAGGACGTGCAGCCCGGCATGCCGGTGATCACGGGCACCGGACCGGTCGGCCGCATCAACAAAGTGTTCGGCGACTACGCCGACGTCACGCTGATCAGCGATCCGAGCTCGAAAGTCGAGGTCGTGATTCCGCGCACCGGCGGTCGCGGCATTCTCACCGGTCGCGGCCGCGCCGATTCGTACGGCTGCACGATCGAGTGGCTCGAGCGCCAAACGCCCGCCGCAGGCTCGGCCGCGTCGACAGAAACAGGGCGCGTGCAGGTCGGCGATGAAGTCGTGACCAGCGGCCTCGGCGCGAGCTTCCCGCCCGGCCTCGTCGTCGGCAAGGTGACGAGCATCGGCAAAGACGACGGCATGTTCCAGCGCGTGGAAGTCGCGCCGATCGTCGACGTGTCGCGCGTGCGCGCCGTCGAGGTACTGCTCGCGCCGCCGCCGCCGCCCGACCCCGACGCGAAGCAGAAGAAGCGCAGCGAGCCGGCGTTCGGCGGGAGGGCGCTGTGAGCACGTTGTTTGGCGTCGTCACCAGCATCTTGAAGTACTGGTGGCTGATCTTGCTCATCCTGATCCTGATCTGGATGTTTGGGGGCAAGAAGAAATGAGGACCGCCACCATCGTGCTCGTCGCGTACGTGCTGTGCGTGATCGTGGCGTCGATCTGGCGTTATCTGCCGGGCTTCACGCACGACGCGATTCCCGCGATCGGCGCGCTGACCGCCGCGTATCTCGGCCACACGACGCGGCCGTGGCGTGCGCCGGCGACCGCAGGCGCGGTGGTGCTCGGCTACCTGATCGACGTGATCTCGGGAACGCCGGTCGGCATGAGCTGCCTCGTGCTCGGCATGACCGCCGACATCGCGCGCTCGACGCAACAGCGCATCTTCGTGCGCGGCACGATGATGACGATCGGGTTTTGCGCGTTCATCGCGCTGTTCGCGAGCCTCGCGAAGATCATCGTCTGCGTGCTGTTTGGGATTCCGCGCCCGCCGGTCGCGCTCGAGCTGCAGCAGCTCGCGATGATCGCGTTCGCGACCGCGCTGCTCGGCCCACTCGTGTGGCGACTGTTCCGGCGCATCGACGCCGCTTATGCACGCACGCACCGCGAGCGCGATGCCGCGTTGGAGGGCCTCGCGCCGTGATGATCCGTGGCGACAGCGGCTACGGGCCCGCGCTGCCCGAGCTGCACAAGCGGCTGCGCTGGCTCGCGCTGTTCGTGATCGCCGGGTTCGCGCTGCTCGTCGGCCGGCTGTGGCAGCTGCAAGTCATGCGCGGCGAGAGTTACTACGCGCGCACGGTGTCGAACGTGGTCAAGGAGCGCTACCTGCCGAGCGTGCGCGGCAAGATTCTCGACAGCAAAGGCACGGCGCTCGCCGACAACCGCCCGGCGTTCAACATCTACGCGACGCCGAACAAGCTGACGCCCGAAGCCAAGGGCGAGCTCGAGCGCATGCTCGGCCTGTCCGACGACGAAATCGCGAAAATCGGCGAGCGGCTCGCGATCGGCAAGAAGCGCGATCCGAAGAGCCCGATCCTCGTGCTCGAAGATCAGGGACGCGATCGCGCGGCGCTCGTCGAGCAAGCGCGCACGCGGCTGCCCGGCGTCGAGGTCCATCACGAGCCGTATCGCTACTACCCGCAGGGCGATCTCGCCGCGCACCTGATCGGCTACATGACGCAGATGACCGCGGAGGAGGCCGATCGCCTCACCGCGCAGGGCTACGACACGAGCGACCTCGTCGGGCGTTACGGCCTCGAGAGCGCGTGGGAGAACTACCTGCGCGGCAAGCGGGGCGTCGAGCACTATGCGGTCGATGCGCGCGGCCAGCGCCTCGACAACAAGACCGTCGCGTCGCTCATCCACGGCGAAGGCATCGTCGAGCCGGTGCCCGGCGCCAATCTGATCCTCACGATCGACAGCGAGCTGCAGCGCGTCGCCGAGAAGGCGGTCGCTCGCGTCGCCGCGTCCGCGATCGTGATCGTCGAGGTCAAGACCGGCCGCGTGCGCGCGATGGTGTCCAAGCCGTCGTTCGATCCGAACATCATGACGGGTCACCTCACGCACGCCGAGTACACGCTGCTGATGCAGGACCCGCGCAAGCCGTTCATCGACAAGGCGCTGCGCGCGACCTATCCGCCGGGTTCGATCTTCAAGTTCGTCACCACGCTCGCGGCGCTCGAGGACGGCCAGGCTGCCGAGGACGAATCGATGTTCTGCACCGGCAGCTACGAGCTGTCGGGCACGCGGTTCCGCTGCCACGGCTATCACGAGAAGGTCGATCTGCTCGGCGCGATCAAGCACTCGTGCGACGTCTACTTCTGGAACCTCGCCCAGCGCATCGGTCTCGATCGCATCGCCGAGGTATCGCGCGGGTTCGGCCTCGGCGCACCGACGAACCTCGGCCTCAACGGCGATTCGGGCGGCCGGATTCCGACGAAGGCTTGGTACGAGAAGAACGGCCGCTACAAGATCGGCTACGCGACGAACGCGGCGATCGGGCAGGGCGACGTCGAAGTCACGGTCGTGCAGATGGCGATGGCCTACGCGTCGCTCGCAAACGGCGGCAAGCTGTACGTGCCGCAGGTGGTCGAGCGCGTCGAGTCCTACGACGGCCGCACGATCGTCGCCTACGATCCGAAGGTCGCGCGCACCGTGAAGCTGCCGCCCGACGCGGCCGACGTGTGGCGGCGCGGCATGTGGAAGGTCAACAACGAGCCGGGCGGCACCGCCTACGATCACGGCTACAGCCAGGTCGTGCAGGTCCTCGGCAAGACCGGCACCGCCGAGGTCAAGAAGCACCACAAGGACGCCGACAACGACAAGGACCTCGAGCGCTGGAACCCGAACGCGTCGCACGCGTGGTTCGCGGGCTGGGCGCCGGCCGACGATCCCGAGCTCGCGATCGTCGTGCTCGTCGAGCATGGCGGCGCCGGCGGAACGGTCGCGTGGCCGATCGCCGAGAAGATCCTCGCGACGTACTTCACCCGCAAGCAGAAGGGCGACGCGAAGGCGCAGCCGCTGCCGATCGTCGTGCCGAAGAAGGCGCCGCGCACGGCTGGCTCGGGCGTGTACACCCCGACGAAGATTCCGACCCGCGCGATGCTCAAGAAGCAAGGCGAGCGCAGGAAGGTGGCCCCATGACCTCGCTTCGCTCGGCATGTGGCACGAGAACCCCTGCGGGGGCCCCATGACCTCGCTTCGCTCGGCATCTGGCACGAGAACCCCTACGGGGGAGCCGTGAGGGGCGTCGGCCTGCAGCTGCCGCGCGCCACCATCGGCGTGTCGCGCTGGCGTCGGTTCCGCGCCGCGGTCGACTGGCCGCTGATCCTCACGATCATCGCGCTCTGCGCGATCGGCCTGCTCAACCTCTACTCGGCGACGCGCGGCGTGCGCCACCAGGCGAAGTTCGAAGCGCAAGTGCAGTGGATGATCGTCGGCGCGATCGCGTTCGTCGTCGTCACCGTCATCGACTACCGCACGCTGGTACGGCTCGCGTGGGGCGGGCTCGGCGCCGCCGTCGTGCTCCTGATACTCGCGCGCTTACTCGGCTCGAGCGGCGACGAGACCCACGGCGTCACGTATCGCTGGATTCACGCGTTCGGCATGCGCATCCAGCCGAGCGAGCTCTGCAAGTTCATGATCATCCTCGTGCTCGCGCGCGTGTTCTCCGAACCGCAGGAGCACCACTACACGGCCCGCGTGCTCGCGATCCGGCTCGGGGTACTGCTGCTACCGATCGTGCTGATCGCGGCGCAGCCCGATCTCGGCACCGCGGTCCTCATCACGCTGCTCGTGCTCACCGTCGGTTTCTTCGCGATGCCGAACGTGTGGCCGATGGTCTACATCACCACGGCCGGTCTGCTGTGCATTCCGATCCTGTGGGAGAAGATGCACGAGTATCAGAAGAACCGCATCCTCGCGTTCGTCGACTGCAGCACGGCACCGAGCAAGCTGTGCTGGCACACGCAACAGTCGGTCTACGCGGTCGGCTCCGGCAAGACGTGGGGCAAGGGCTACACGGGCGGCACGCAGAACCAGTTCAACTTCGTGCCCGAGCATTGGACCGATTTTCCGTACTCGGTGTGGGCCGAAGAGTGGGGCTTCGTCGGCTCGGTCGCGCTACTCGCGATCTTCGGCTTCTTGCTGCTGTGGATCATCAACGTCGCGCTCAGCGCGCGCGATCGCGCCGGCGCGGTGATCTGCGTCGGCGTCGCCGCACTCACGTTCTGGCACGTGATCGTCAACGTCGCGATGGTGCTCGGCATCGCCCCGGTCGTCGGCGTGACGCTGCCGTTCATCTCGTACGGCGGCAGCTCGCTCGTCACGTTCTTCCTCGCGATGGGCCTCGTCGCAAATGTGTCTCTACGCAAACACGGCTACTGAAGGCTGCTGAAAGATGGCGACTGATCATCGGCAGGCGAGCAAATTCCTGTCGCTCCTGCTCCGGCACGAGCCAGAGAAGATCGGCATCAAGCTCGACGAGGCGGGCTGGGTCGACGTCGACGTGCTGCTCGACGCGCTCCATGCACACGGCGTCGAGATGACGCGCGCGACGCTCGACGACATCGTCGCGACGAGTGACAAGCAGCGGTTCGCGTTCTCCGAGGACAAGACGAAGATCCGCGCGAACCAAGGCCACTCGGTGCAGGTCGAGCTCGACCTGCCGAGCGAGAAGCCGCCGGCCGTGCTCTATCACGGCACCGTCGACGCGGTGCTGCCTGGCATTCGTGCGCAGGGGCTCGTCAAGGGTCAGCGCCATCACGTGCACCTCTCCGCCGACATCGAGACCGCGAAGAAAGTCGGCGGTCGGCGCGGTAAGCCGATCGTGCTCGCGATCAAAGCGAGCGAGATGATCGCGGCGGGGCACACGTTCCTGCGCTCGGCGAACGGCGTGTGGCTCGTCGACCACGTGCCACCGAAATTCATCGAGCTCGAGGACACGGTGCAGCACACCGACCTCGTGCCGCGAGGTGGGGGCACGGTCAGCCGCGCGCAGAAGATCGAGATCGCGAAGCAGTCGCTCGCTGCGTGCGAGGCCGGGTTCTATACGAACGGCAAAGGCGACAAGGTCGAGATCGCGGCCGCGCTCGAAGACGCGAAGGACGGCACCGGTCTCTACGAGATGGGCATCGATCGCCTCGATCCGCCCACGAAGCGCGCCGGCACCGCACCGGCTGCGCCACCGCCCACTGGCGCCACGATCGGCGATCGGGCCAGGTATGGCGGCACCGCGATGAGTGTCACCGGCGAGACGACGATCGATGCGATGGTGCGACTCGCGAAGCTCGACGGCCATCTCGGTTGTCTCAACTTCGCGTCGGCGAAACGGCCCGGCGGCGGCTTCCTCGGTGGCGCGCAGGCGCAGGAGGAATCGCTCGCCCGCGCGTCGGGGCTGTATCCGTGCCTGCAAACGCAACCCGAGTACTACGCGCGCAACAAAGCGTTTGGCTCCGCGCTGTATCAAGACACGATCGTCTACTCGCCGAACGTGCCGTTCTTTCGCGACGACAATGGCGGCTGGTTCGACGCGCCCGTGCTCGCCTCGGTGATCACCGCGGCGGCGCCGAATGTCAGCGCGCTCAAAGAGAACCGCAAATACGACGCCGACGACGTCGCGCTCGTGCTCAAAAATCGCAGCGAGTTCGTGCTCGCGCTCGCCGCGCATCACAAGATCGATCGGCTCGTGCTCGGCGCGTGGGGCGCGGGCGTGTTCGGTAACGATCCGGCGCAGGTCGCGCTGATCTTCGCGAAGCTGCTCGAGGCGCCGTTCGCGGGTGTGTTCACCGAGGTCGTGTTCGCGGTGCTCGGTACGCGCGAGACCAGCGCGAACCATCGCGCGTTCGCCGACGTGTTCCGCGCGTAGCCGCAGGCGCGAAGCGTGCGCAATGCGGCACCTCTTGGTGCTCGTCCCGCACACGAACGCCACCTGAAACGCCCCGCACGACATCGGGGCTTGCAAAAATCTCGGTGCGCCGGAGACTCGTTGTACGGAAGGAATCCGGATCGTGCATCGCCGCCCGTCGACCAACGCGGAGCTGCGCCGTCGCGCAGAACAGATGCTCGGGCCTCGTGCGCCCGAGCAGTCGCAGGTCGACTACGACATCGCGCTGCTCCAGATGGAGATCAAGCTCCAGCAGGCGCAGCTCGTGATCTCGCAGGAGGAGCTCGACCACGCGCGCGAAAAGTTCAAGCACCTCTACGAGCACACGCCGATCGGCTACGCGACGCTCGACGCCACGGGTGTGATCATCGACGTCAACCAGAAGCTGTGCGAGGCGCTCGCGCGCGAACGCGATGATCTCTACGGCGCGCCATTCGCGACGCTGCTCGGCGAGCTCGATGCCGCGCGCATGCTGCGGCTGCTGCACGACACCGAGCCGGGTACGCCCGTCGACGTCGAGGTCGAGCTCGTGCGTTCCGACGGCAGCGTGGTGCCGGCGCGGCTCGAGATCGTGTCGACCGACGAGGGTGGGTTTCGGATCGCGATCGGGCCGCGCTAACCACCGGGCACTGCGATGAACACGTGGTCGACGTCGACCGCGACGAGGTTTGCGATCAGGCCGGGTATACCGACATGCGGGGTCGTGTTTGGCCCCGGATCGGTGTCGTTGAGCGTCACGGGCGCGGTTCCACCGACGGAGCAGATCATGTGGCGAACGTTCAGCATCGCTGACATCGGGTTGGTTTGTGTCAGCTGCCCACCCCACCCCGTGGTGATCGCGATGCCGGGCTCTTCGTATCTGATCTGTTTCGGGCCGCCGTCCGTGGGCGCCGAGATGATGCAGTCGTGCTTCACCGTCCCGGTCCTGCCCATGCTGATCGAAAACGAGTGAGGAACCGACCCGGGCGTGAGGCTCGTGCCGCGCATGCTGACCTGCACGAGGATGTTGTCGAACGTTTGCGGAATCTCGATCGTTGCCAAGGCCGTGTTGTCGGCGAGCCGCAAGAAGCCGTCGGAGACGATCCAGAGACCGGCCGGCAGCTGCCCCCAGTTGCTGATGTCTTGTTGGTCGTAGAACCCGACGAATAACCCGCGCGTGTCGCCCGCCGTGTTCTGGCGCGGGTCGCAGCCGTTGCCGAGCCCATCGCCATCGGTGTCGGCATCGGACGAGGGCAGCGACATGTGCGGACACGGATCGCAAGCGTCGCCCGTCATGTCGCCATCGTGATTGTGCTGGTCGCGGTTGGCGATACTGGGACAGTTGTCCATCCCGTCGAGCACGTAGTCGCCGTCGCTGTCTCCGGCGAGCAGGCCGTCGGAAACGTCGACGCCGGCGTCGCACGTCGCGCATGTCTTCAGGTCGTCGAGCCGGAACACCACGTCGCATCCGGCGAGCCCGACGACGAGGAGACACACGACACGCCGCACCTGGCCAGTGTAAACCTGAACGACGGGTGGGCCGGGAACGATCTAACCGGGCGTGAGCTGATCGGTCGGCCGGTGGTGGCGATCACGCGCGCATGCGAGCTAGTCGACGCGGCGGCCGCGATCACGCGAGACCGCGCGCGAGCTGGTCGACGCGGCGAAGGAGTGTCGGCACGCGGTGCTCGCCGTGCATCGCGAGCACGTGCGCCGCTGCGGTCGCGGCGTCGATGCCGGCGGCGGTGATGTAGAGCGGGCGGGCGCTCGCGCCGCGGATCACCTCGATCGCGGTCGCGCCGGCGAACTGCGTCTTCGCAACGCCGATGACCGGCACTCCCTGATCGAGTGCATCGTAGAGATGCGCACCGAGGCCGCGTTCCCGTGTCATCGATCCGAACGGTCCGGCATGCGGGCCGGAGCGTTCGGCGCCGAGCCACACGTAGCCGTCGACGACGATCGCGTCGAGTGGCGGCGCGAGCAGCGCGAGTGCACCGCGGACGTGCGGCAGCTCGCGCAGGTAGAACCGTCCCGGCTCGTAGGGGGCAGGCGGCGCATCCGACGTGACGACGATCTCGACGCTCGCGTGCTCGTCGGTCCACGCGGTGAAACCAAGGGCGGCCGCGACGACCTCGGCATCGCGATAGTCGACGTCGACCGCGACGATCACGGAAGCGGTTGTGCGGGCTTCGTCGGCGGCGCGGGCTTCGTCGGTTGCGGCGGCGTCGGCTGTGTGGGCGTCGGCTGTTGCTTGGCGCCCGGCGGCTGCACCGGAGGCGGCTGTTGCTGTGCGCCGGGTGGCTGCGCGGCCGGCGGTTGCGTCGGCGGCTGCGCCTGCAGCACCGCTTCGAGCCGCTTCGTCATGCGCGCCTGGAGCTCGGGCGGTAGCTGGTTCGAGCAGGTCTGGAACGCGGTCATGTCGCCGCGCTTGGTGTCGGCGACGCACTGCACGACGTTCTTCGGCCAGTTGTCCTGCTCGCATGCCGCCTGGATCGCCGGCAGGATCTTGTCGAGCTGAGCCGACGCGGCCGAGCCGTTGCTGCCGACGTCGGCCATCACGGCGTCGCGCATGCGGGACACGAGGATCGCGCAGCCGGTCGCGCCGCCGGTCGCGCCGCCCTCCTTGGGGACGGGCGCGGCCGGGAACATGCGCGGCAGGCAGGCGCGTGCGGTCCAGGTGTCGGTGGCGCGGCCGAGACAAGCGGCCTCGTC
>DATDCH010000423.1:0-15566 GCA_036524455.1 Kofleriaceae bacterium
TCTGCCCTACCCGGGATGAACGTGTAGCCGGCGGCCGCGAGCTTGTCGCGATCGAAGCTGAGATCGCGAATGCACTCGCGCGCGCGCTCGAGCTCCTTGTGGGTGCGGGCGCCGGTCGAGTCGAGCTCGCCCTCGGCGGCAAAGATGCAGACTTTTGCCACGTCATCGCACTGGATGCGCCACATCTGTCCCTGTTTGTCGGGGACGCAGTGGACCCGATGCTCGTGGTCCATCATCGGCAAGCGCTCGTCGGCGAGCGCGATCGCGGGCAGACCTATCCCGATCGCCGCTAGCGCGGCGAAGATTTGACGGCTCATCGGCGCGCTGCAGGTTGCAATGCGCGAACCACCGATCTGCGATCACGCGATCGATTGGTTGGGCCACGTCACCTGTGCCGGTGCGTGACACGTGTTGTTCGTGCGCAACACTTCGCAACAATCAATCGTCGATCAGCTGCGCGGTCACTTGATCTTCGCCATCGCGAATTTCGATCCGCGCCGGCACGCGTTCCGGATCTAGCCAGATCGTCAGTGCGAGATCGACATCGGGTCCGATCACGTGGCCATCGACGCGCAACATTGCCTGCTGTGCGAGCGGCGACTCGAGCTCGAGGCGAAACACTTGATCTGCATGGACGACGTTGAGGAAGCCGCGTGGTGCGTCGGGCTTTGCCCACGCGCGAATCGCACCGAGCGCGGTGTGAAACGAATGTGCCGTCGTGCCCGAGAACTGCGTCGCGAATTGCCGGACTTTTCCCTCGGCCTCGACGCGTTCCGACGATGCATACGGCCGTGCGCTCGTGCGATCGATGCTCGTGACCAGATCGTGCGCGACGTTCGCGACTGCGCTCGCGAGTGCGCCGGTATGGAAGCGACTCTGTACGGTTTCGTCGTGCACGCTCATCCGCGCCTTGCCAATCGAAAACCCGCGCACCTGCACGTCCCATAGAAACTCTTCACCCGCGACGAGCCCGAGGTCGTTCACCACGATCTCTAGACGTTGCGTGTGCGCAGTCGGCTCGACCAGCGGCGGCAAGGGCTTCATCACCAGCTTCGGTTCGCCGGTGCAGCTGGCAAGCAGCAGCGTGATGAGGACGACGCGCATCCGCGGTGTGACCTGCAAGATCCGCGTCAGCGTTTGCGGCGATCCGGACGGTCTTTCACGAGCAGTACGAACGTGTAGGCGCGCGCGACCTCGCGCAGTGCATCGAACCGTCCCGATGCACCGCCGTGTCCTGACGTCATGTCGACGTCGAACACGAGCAAGTTGTCATCGGTCTTGTTCGCGCGCAGCTTCGCGACCCACTTCGTCGGTTCGAAGTACTGCACCTGGCTATCCCAGAGCCCGGTCTTCACATAGATCGACGGGTACGCCTTGGGCTTGATGTTGTCGTAGGGCGAGTACGCCAGCATGTAGTCGTATGCGGCCTTCTGCTTCGGGTTGCCCCACTCGTCGAACTCGTTCGTCGTGAGCGGAATCGTCTCGTCGAGCATCACGGTGACCACGTCGACGAACGGTACGAACGACAAGATGCCGCGATACAGATCGGGCCGCATGTTCACGATAGCGCCCATCAGCAGTCCGCCAGCGCTACCGCCCAACGCGTACACCTGATCGCGTGCGCCGTACTTCTGAGTGACGAGAAACTCGGTGCACGCGATAAAATCGGTGAACGTGTTCATCTTCTTCATCAGCTTGCCGTCGTCGTACCAAGCGCGGCCCATCTCCGAACCGCCGCGGATGTGCGCGACGGCGAACACGAAGCCGCGATCGAGCAAGCTGACGCGCGCGTTGTCGAAGCGCGGCTCCATCGACGCGCCGTACGAGCCATAGCCGTAGACGAATAGCGGCGCGCTGCCGTCGCGCTTGGTGTCCTTGCGGTACGCGACGGAGATCGGGACCTTCGTGCCGTCGCTCGCCGTCGCATGCACGTACTCGCTCGTGTACAGCGATGGATCGTAGTTCGGGACCGGCTGCTGCTTGAGCAGCGTGCGCTTGTTACTCGCGATGTCGAGCTCGAACACCGAGCTCGGCGTCTGCATCGCGTCGTACTTGTAGCGCACCGTCTTCGCCTTCGGATCCGGCGTGTCGAGCACCGTCATCGCGTAGGTCGGGTCCTGGGCGTCGATGAAGAACGGCTTCGCCTTCTTCGGCAGCACGTGCACTTTGCGCATGCCTCCCGTGCGTACCGAGACCGCCGTGAAGTCGTTGTAGAGCGCGAACGCCTCGACGAGCGTGTCGTCGCGATGCGGCACGATCTCCTTCCACGCCTTGCGGTCCACCTGCTTACCGGGTGCGATCTCGACGAGCTTAAAGTTCTTTGCGTCAGCGTTCGTGCGCATCACGAACTTGCTGCCGAGGTGATCGATGTCGTACTCGTGGTCCTTCGAGCGCGCGACGAACAGCTTCGGCGCCGCGGCTGGCTTGTCCGCATCGATCAACCGATACTCGCTGTTGGTCGTCGCCGTGAGCGCGACGAGGATGAACTTCTTGGACTTCGACATGCTCAGCCCCACGTAGTACGAGCCGTCGTCCTCCTTGAACACGAGCTCGTGCGGGCCGCCGACCACGTGGCGAAACACGCGGTCCTCGCGGAGCGTGGTCTCGTCCTTGCCGCCGTAGAACAGCGTCTTGTTGTCGTTCGCCCACTCGAGCGACGGTTGGATGTTCGACGCGGTGTCGGCGAGCATGTCGCCGGTCGCGAGGTTCTTGATGCGCAGCGTGAACTGATTGCGGCCGACGGTATCCTCGGCGTACGCCACGAGCTTGCCGTCGCGGCTCACCGCATACGAGCCGATGTCATAGAATGACTTGCCAGCCGCGAGCTGATTGCCGTCGAGCACGATCTGCTCGGCCGCCTGCATCGTGCCTTTGCGCCGCGCGTAAATCGGGTACTGCTTCCCCGTCTCGAAGCGCGTGTAGTACCAGTAGCCGTCGTCGAACGTCGGTACCGACGTATCGTCTTCCTTGATCCGGCCACGCATCTCGGCGAACAGCGTGTCCTCCATGTGCTTGTGCGGATCGAGGATCGCCTTCGCGTACTTGTTCTCGGCCTCGAGGTACGCGAGCACCGCGCGGTCCTTGCGCGTGTCGTCGCGCAGCCAGAAGTACGGATCGCTCCGGGTGCCGTTCGGCGACTGCACGTTGTAGGGGCGCTGCTGCGCCATCGGCGGCTGTGGACCACTCGGTTGCGGCTCGGCTGGCAGCGGCGCAACCGCTTCGCGTGGCGGCAGTGGCGGCTGCTCGGGGCCGACAGGCTGCGGCGCCGGCCGTGGACCACCACACGCGGCGAGGAGCGCGCAAACGACGAGAGCACGTGACATGCGGCGAACCGTAGCCGAAAACAAAACGCCGCGCCTTGCGGGCGCGACGTTCGAGGGCTCCGCCCTAATTGTTAGCAGGGCTCACAGATGCAAACCGACGAGCAGCCATCGCCGTTCGTGGTGTTGCCGTCGTCGCAGGTCTCGCCGAGCTCGACCTGGCCGTTGCCGCACACCGGCAGCTCGATCGTGCAAGTCGACGAACAGCCGTCGCCATTGAGTGTGTTGCCGTCGTCGCAGGCCTCGCCGAGCTCGAGCTTGGCGTTACCGCACACCGGCAGCTCGATCGTGCAGGTCGACGAGCAGCCGTCGCCGTTGACCGTGTTGCCGTCGTCGCAGGCCTCGGTCGTGTGTTTCACGCCGTCGCCGCAGACACAGACTTCGATCGTGCAGGTCGACGAGCAACCGTCGCCGTTGACCGTGTTGCCGTCATCGCACGCCTCTGCGCCTTCCATCACCGCGTTGCCACACACCGGCGGGGTCTGCTCGCACTGATCGTCGTCGTCGTGGTCGCAGTCGCCGTCGTTGTCATGGTCGCAGTCGTTGTCGTCGTCGTCGTCGCCGTCGCACTCACCATCGTTGTCGTCGTCGCAGTCATGATCGTCGCCGTCGCAATCACCGTCGTCGTCGTGATCGCAATCATCGTCGTCACCGTCGCAATCACCGTCATCGTCGCCGTCGCAGTCGTCATCATCGTCGTCGTCGTTCTCTTCGCAGTGGCCCGGGCCGCTGTTGCCGTTGTTGAACGCATCGAGCTCGCCGGCGATCGCAGACGTCTGCTTCGTCTCGAGCTCGGCGTCACCGACCGGCGGGATTACCCGGCTGCCGATCAGGGCGTCGGCTCGGTCGATCGCTGCCTTGATCTCGGCATCAGAAGCGCCGGTCGACACGTTGAGCTTCGCCGCGATCAGCTGGTGCGCGAGCTGGATGAGGCCGTTGCCTTTGACCGGCGTCTTCAGGATCGCGATCAGCTGCTCCTTCGTGTAGCTCACCGAGCCGAGCTTCAGCGAGCTGACGTTCCACGCTTCGGGATGGTTCTTCCAATAGCCCTGCGTGAACGTGCAGTCATCGCTGCCCGCGCCGTTCTTGCCCGACAGCGCCGCCTGATCCGACGACCCGCCGAGCGAGCACGAGAACGGGGACGCCAACAGGAGGGCGGTGATCGTATTCGTAAGGTACTTGCTGATACGCATGATGAGCTCCTGAGGTTTTCGCAGTCCTCCGTTGCTAGTCGCGTACCTAACAGTTGCCTTCGGATTTGTACGCAGTTGCACGGATGACTGTGTGCGCCGAGGAGACACCGCGAACCGCCAGCGCATCACTCACTACGGAGCGACAGACACGTCAAACGCTGCGGTCTCGATCCGACCCGATCGCTTGATCTGCACGAACACGCGGTAGTCGCCCGCGTTCGGGAAGCCATACGGGAACGACACGTGCGGCGGCAACGAGTGGCCATCGCGATACATCTCGTGCGGCGTCTTCGCGAGCATCAGCGCCGGCATCGCGATCGATCCATTCGGGTGCAGGTGCGCGAACACCGAGAGATCGCGGCGCAGCACCGCGGCGTGCCCGGCCATCGCCATATACGGCTCGACGTCGGTGGCGGGCATGCCATCGGGATTCACCACGCTGAACGAGAGCGACTGTGCGACCCCGGCACGCAGCTGGGCGGGCCGCTCGAACCGCACTGCTTGCGATGGTGTGCCGTCCCATAGCGAGTCGTCGCCAGCGAGCGGCGCGCACACGAGATCGGCCGTCAGCTCGAGCTCACCGATCCCGGTCATCGGAAAGCCGTTCTCGAACACGACATCCGCAAACACCGTGTAGCGCCCCGCTGGCAGCGACGGCAGCGGCTGCGCGTACGAACCGCTCGCCGTGCGCTTGGGATGTAGATGTGCCAGCCGATCGAAGCTCGGCGTGCGCACGACGAACAGGTGAATGTCGTGGCCGTGATCCGGCAGCAGGCGGTTGATCGCGGGTAGCTCGAGCGAGCACTCGGTGCGCCGGATGTCGAGCTTCCAGTCCTTCATGACCATGCGCTCGTACTGGCGCGCCTCGGCTGCCCACCACAGCTGACCGAGCGCCAGGATGCCGACCACGATCGCAGCCGCGATCCCGATCGCGAGCCGGCTGTTGCGCCGCGCCCGCGCAGACGGCTCGACGCCGGGATCGAGCCCCGCTTCGCGCACTGCGGCCGCGGCGATGCTGATGATCGACAGCGACAGCAGCAGCATGAGCCCTAACAACAGGATCGCGAGCGGCCGATTCATGCCGAGCGTACGCTGCGCGACCGCGGTGATCGGTACCGCGAGCTCGCCCTGCCCGCGCGCACCATCGACCGCGATGCGCACCTGCATCGTGCCGTGCTCCATGAGCCACAGGCTCGCCGTGAAGAACTGGCGATCGGCGGCCGAGCGCTCCGCGCGATCCGGCGTCGGCGGCAGCTGCGAGCCGGGGCCTACCAACCGTAGCGGCACGACCGTCATCGCGGTGACGTCGGGCTCGCGCGCGCGAATCTCGATCTCCGCGACGCCCGGAATCACCTGCGGCATGCGCACGGTGACATCGAGGTTGTAGGCGCCCGCCTTGCCGCTGAAGAATACGTCGTAGCTGCCGACATGCGCGCGTGCGGGCAGCGCGAACAACAGTGCGATGACGACGAGCGCGCGCTTCATCGCTTCGCCTTTCGCATCGCGTCGGCGAGCAGGAGCCCGAGGTAGCTCGTCGCGCAGGCAGCGATCACCGCCTGGACCAGCCCACCCGCGAGATCCAGCTCGGGCATGAACTCGTAGCGCGACTCGTACCACTCGGGATGCATCATGTATGGCTGGTAGTGCGCGCCGAACAACCAGTTGCGCGCGTGCTCGCTCATCAGAAAGTCGGCGAACGGCCACTGCACGGCGAGGATCACCCCGACGAACACCGGGCCGTACACGACGGCACGTCGCCAGCGCGGCCACGCGGCGAGCTTGGGCCGCAGCAGATCGAACGCGAACGCCGGCGCGATCACCAGCATCGGAAACTGGAGTGGAATGAAGTGCGTGATCGGCTGGTAGACCGGCCCTAGCTTTGGCTCGGCCGCGAACTGCGGGAACAGCCAGATCATCGCGGCCATGAACGTCATGTAGAAGCCCGCGATGATCGTCGCCGCCCAGCGGTGGTGCGACACGCCGCCGAACTGCAGCAGCAACAGCGGCCCGACGAACGCCATCGCGCGATACGCGTCAGCGCGATGCAGGTTCGAGCGAAACGTGTGCTCGAGGATCGCGACCATGCCGAGCACGAGCACCTGACCGGCAACGATCAGCAGCAGCCACTCCAGCAATGGCGTGCGGCGCGCGGCGCGGTTGAGCGGCGCCAGGATCTGCAGCACGGCGCCGGTCGCGACCATCAGGATGCCGAGCGTGAGCACCGCGTGCGGCGGGCTCAGGATCTTGACGTCGAGCCCGTACGCGTCATGCCACCAGTTGTCGAACGGCGCCGAGATCACCATCGCCGCCGCGCCCCACACCGCGACGAATGCGCCGAGCGGTCCGCGAAAGCCCCACACGCGCACCGAGACGTCGGCGAGCTGCGTGCGGCCGAGTGTGGTCGCGATGATCAGATACGCGCCCGCGGTGCCCGCGATGATGCCGCCGAGCTGGATCGCGATGTGTGCCGGCGTCCAGAACGAGTCGCGCCCCACCGTCATGTGCCACGAGATGTCCCAGTAGCCGCCGATCAGGATGCAGCTCACCGAGGCGAGCGCCGTCCACACGTACCAGGGCGTCTTCACCTCGAGGTACTAGCGCGTGCGACGGCGGGGCCGCAATAACAACCCTGCAACAGCGAGCGCGAGCAGCAGGCTGCGGCTATCGCCGCCGCCCGTCTCGCAGCAACCACCCGGCGTGCCGCCGCCGCCCATCGCGTCGCAGTCGTTGTCTGGATCGAACGTGCCGCTCGAGCAGTCGTCGCAGCCGTCGCCGTCGCTGTCGCCGCACTTCGTCGGATCGTCGGGGAACGGATCGTTGCCGTCGTCGACACCATCGCCGTCGGTGTCACCGCCCCCGCCGCCGCCGCCGCCCGTCGTGCACTGTGCTTCGAACAGGGCGTTTAGGAACATGCGCGTGCCCTGCGTCGCCGAGCCAGACGTCACCGGCACGTTCGTCGAGAACGCGTGGCCACCGAGATAGCTGATCTTGCCCTCGCAGCCGGGCGCGTGCTTCTGGCCGGGCTTCAAGATGATGTCGTTGCAGCCATCGAGGTAGCCGCTCATCCACAGATCCTGAGCGCCCGGACCGTTCGGCCCGGTGAGCAGCGTGACCTGGCGGTTGTTCTTGTACATCGAGCCGAGATACGAGCTCAGGTTGTACGCCGGCTCGCTGCCGCCGACGGGTCCGAATGCGCCGTCGAGCTGGTTGTACGGCACGTCGGGCCGCAGCACCTTCACCTCCGCCGACGCCGGCGCATCCGTCACCTCGAAGCCGGGCATGTTCTGCCACGTCGCCGGCTTCGGCATGCAGCACGCTTGCCCCGCGCACGCGGCCTGCACGCACTCGTAGTCGCCGTTCGTGCACGTGCCGTTCGGGCACAGCGGAGGCGTGCCGATGGTCGTGAGGAAGTGGCCGTCGCGACCCGCGTCATCGAGGTACGGCCACGCGGGGTTCGGCACCAGGTTCTCGTACGCGTTCACCGCCTGGCACTCGGCGAAGAAGTGGGTCGAGAACGCGAGGAACGCGCGCACCTCGGCGACGACCTCGTGGCCGTTGAACGTGAACTTCTCCCCGGCGCACTCGGCTTGCGTGGCCGGGCAGTTGCCGCCGTCGCACGTCACCTTCTCGCGCTCGGCGACGCCCCAGTGCATCGACATGATCTGGCAGAACGCCGGCGTGCCGTCGGTTTTCCACAGCGCGCCGTTCTTGTGATCGTTGTTTGGCGCGCTGCACGTGCCGAGGTCACCGGCGATCGCCTCCTCGGTCAACATGTCGGGGTTGATCGTGCTCGGACCGCAGTTACTCGCGCCGCACTTCTGGCCGGGAAACTCGGTGCCGTTCGACTGCGGAATGCCCGCCGCACGCAGATAGCCGGTCGCGATATCTTCGTTGCCATCGGCAAACACCGCGATCGTCGGTGCCGCGATCATCTCGCGTGACGAGTTTCCGGTGAACGCTGCGGTTGCCTCGTGCACCGTGACCACGTGAAACACGCTCCGCATCGCCCACGGGTTGGCCGCCCACTTCGCCTGATCGTTCCACGCGTCGATGATCGCGAGCGCGGCAGCCCGATCGACCGAATCGATCACGAACGGCCCGCCGCGATAGCGATGGACGCCGACGATCGAGTCACGCGCTGCGATGCCGGCGTCGTCCCACACAACCTTCGTCGTCGCCGTGAAGTCCGGGCTCGCCGTCGGATAAGCGCACTTGACGCCGGATCCTTCGACCCCGCAATCCCACGCGCACAGATCGCCTTGCGTGTTGCATGGCGCCGCGTGCCACGTCTTGTTCGGGTCGATCACCCAGTGCACGTGCACGCCCTGCTTCATCAACTGATAGATGAGGCCGTACGCCTGGAGCATGCCGCGCGACTGATACGACAGGTCCATCGGAATGATCAGGCTGCCGACTTCGAACGTACGATCCGCGGCCGCCGCTTCACGCGGAACGGAGAGCGCGAGCGCGAGCACGCACACGGCAAGACGAGACATCGCCTTCGACATCAGTGGCTCCTTCGCTGCGCCCCAGCCGCGCAAGCCTTCTGTCCATAGTGCCACCGCGGCCGGAAAAAGTTGCCGGCGCGATCACACGCACATGTAGTCTCAGCAGGCGCCGCAGGCGAACACGCCGGTCGAGCACGTCGTCGCCGGGCTCGCCGCTTCGCCACACGTGACAGCGCACTCCGAGCTTCCAGTGCACGTGGTAAGGCAGTCACCGTCGCACTTGACATTGCACGTCGTCGAATCGGCGCAGGTGATCGTGCTGCGCGCTCCGACTTGCAGCTTACAGGTCGCGCTCGTATTGCAGGTCGCGACGGAATCCGCGCCGAGCTTGAAGTCGCAGTTCGAGCTGGCGGTACAGGTGACCGTGCTTGCGTCGCCGCCAATGCCCTTGCACTCCGAGGAGTCGTTGCAGCTGACGACGAGCGAGTCGGTCGAGTTGCCGTTGCACTTCGATGACATCGTGCAGCTCAGCGAGCACGCACTGTCGCCGCATTCGGTCTTGCAGTCAGCGCCTGCGACGCAGCTGCACGAGGTATCGGCGCACGTGCAGCCGGAGCCGGTGCACACCGGCACATCGTCACCGCCGCATGCGGTCGCGAGCACAAAGCAAAGCGAAATAAGCGCTCTCGTCATAAGCCCTCCACAGCCATGGTCTTGCGGTTCCGGGCAACGTGCAAATGACTGGCGAAACCGGCGAGACGGCGAGGCAACTTGGCGCGTGCTTGAAACATCCGTCCGTGTCGGGCAGAGTCTGCCCGTTCGGTCCCATAGCTCAGTTGGATAGAGCGACGCTTTCCTAAAGCGTAGGCCGCAGGTTCGATTCCTGCTGGGATCACGGCGAGGCTCGAGGCCGGGCGATATAACGCGGGCGTGTCGCGCGTCATCATCATCGCCCCTGAAACGGACCCGCATGCGATCGCGGTGCGCGATCGCATCGGTGCCGGTGCATCGATCCTCGACACCCACCAGTTCCCCGAGAAGCTGAAGATGTCGCTCGGGGATCACCCCGACGAGATCGCGATCGGCGGTGAACGCGTGCGCCCGACCGCGGTCTACGTGCGTGACTACGGCCTTAACCCCATCGTCTCGGAAGACGAGCTCGGCGGTGCGAACTGGCGGCGCGCGATGGTCGCGCTTCGCGAGCGCTCCGAGATGGTGCACTCGCTCGTGTACCGCTGGGAGCAGCTCGGCATCCCGGTCTACAACCCGCCGACCGGTCGCGAGAAGATCACGAAGCCGTATCAGATCGGTTTGCTTGCAGGTGCAGGACTGCCGGTGCCCGAGACGCGCTGGACGAACGACCCCGACGAAGTGCGCCGGTTCGCCGAGGGCCGGCGCATCGCGTACAAGCCGGTCGCTGGCGGCGCCGCGACGAAGGAGCTCGAACCGCGTGACCTCGAGCGCCTCGATCTGCTCGCGACCGCGCCGGTGTGTTTTCAAGAACTGCTGACCGGCGAGGACATTCGCGTGTACGTGATCGACGGCGCGATCGTGTGCGGGATCAAGATCGTCACCGACGCGATCGACTTTCGTCAGAACGAGAAGGCGCTGGTCGAGATTCCGGTCGACGATCAGCTGCGCGACATCTGCGTGCGCGCCACCGCCGTGCTTGGCCTGCGCTGGACCGGCATGGATCTCAAAGCGGGCGCCGACGGCAAGCTGAGGATCTTGGAGCTCAACCCGTCGCCGATGTTCCTCGGCTTCGATTCACGTGCCGGCACCGATATTCACGGCGCGCTATGTAAAGCGCTCGCGAGTCACTGAGCAGCTACAGCTCAGAACATGTCCCAGCAGCCGCCGCCTTCTTCGCCGAAAGCGCGGGTCGAGACACCACCACCGCTGCCGCCGCCGCCTTCTTCGCCGAGGGCTTTGGTGCTGATCCCGCCGCCGCCGTTGTTGCCACCACCCGACTCCTCGCCCATCGCTGCCGTCGTGACGCCGCCGGGGTCGCTACCGCCCGACTCTTCGCCGAGCGCTTGCGACGTGAACGTGCCGGGGGCCAGCGAGCGACCACCGGTGACGTGGTTGAGCTCTTCGATGAACAGCTCGCGCGTGAGAGATCCGTTGATGTCGTTGCTCATGATGCAGTCCTTGTTGTGATGACTGCGCGTAGAGCAACACGAGTGCCTGCTTCGCGATCAATGATCATGCGTGACTGGCGATCGCGATCTCGTGACGAGTGGCTGACGAAGTTGCGGTTGCCGGCGAGGTCGGCCGTCGTCGACCTCGAGACTCGATCTCGCTGACTCGATCGAAAGTTGATCACCTCGAGACTCGATCTCGCTGACTCGACCGAGAATCGATCACCGGTCGACCGCATGACCCTCGCTCGGTCGACCGCATGACCCTCGATCCGCCGAGCGTCGATCCGCCCGCCCGACGTTCGACCCCGTTCGACCCGAGCCCTCGATCCGCACGAAATCCAGCGGACCGAGCCGTGCTCATCAGCGCGAAATGGGTTCGCTCCCGGGTTCCCGAAAGGCCATCCTATCGGAATCAAACGATCAAACCGTGCGGTCTTGCCACGCGCGACCGTGACACGTGCGCGCTGTAGCCACGGTTTTGGGCCTGCTCCCGACGGGACTTCGCCTCTTTACGTCCGCACGGCGTTTGCTTGCTCTCGATTTTCTCGCCGCGCGTTGGGCTGCGACCCCGTCAATGAGTAACACCAGGGCCCCAGGGTCAGACACCGCCGAGCAGCCCATCCCGGACGAGCTACTCGGGATCGGCGCAGGCGAAGACATCCTCATCGTCGATGACAACGAGGCCAACCTCGTCGCGTTCGACGCCGCGCTGGCGCCGCTCGGCCGCAAGCTCGTGATGGTGCAGTCGGGCGTCGAGGCGCTGGCGAAGATGCTGGCGCAAGACTTCGCGCTCGTGATCCTCGACGTCTCGATGCCCGGCATGAGCGGCCTCGAGTGCGCGCAGATGATCCGCGAACGCAAGCGCACGCGCGGCGTACCGATCCTGTTCGTCACCGGCCTGTCGGTGCAGGACCAGGCGATCCTCGAGGGCTACGAGGTCGGCGGCTTCGACTTCCTCGTCAAGCCGATCCGCGCCGAGGTGCTGCGCGCGAAGGTGCGCGTGTTCTTGACGCTGCAGGAGCGCACGCGCGAGATGCAACGACATGCGCGCGCGCGGCAAGCGCTCGAAGCCGCCGCGTACGAGATGCAGATGCGCGAACAGGAGCAGCGTCATCAGTCCGAGCTGCTCGAGATGCGCGTCGAGCAGCTCAACGAGATGGATCGTCGCAAAGACGAGCTGCTCGCGATCCTCGGTCATCAGCTGCGCAATCCACTACAGGCGCTGCAGCTCGCGATCGACACGTTGCACGGTCAGACCGACGTGCCGCCGCACGTGCTCGAGCGCATCCATCACGTCTTCGAGAACCGCGTGCAGTCGTTGAACCAGCTCGTCAACGACTTGCTCGACATCGCGAAGCTGTCGGCCGGAGAAATCGAGCTGGAACCTCACCCGGTCAAGCTCGCTGATCTGGTGCGCCAGGTCGTCGAGACCGCCGAGCCATCGCTCGAGGGCCGCACGATCGAGCTCGCGCTCGACGATCGCACCGTCGTCGGTGGCGATGCGACCCGGCTCGCGCGCTGCATCACGAACCTGCTCGACAACGCCATCAAGTTCACCGAGCGCGGCACCGGCAAGATCCGCATCGAGCTGTCAACCGCGAACGGCAAGGGCCTACTACGCGTCAGCGATAACGGCCGAGGTATTCCGCGCACGCTGCTGCCGCAGATCTTCGACATCTTCTCGCGCTCGGAGGGCACGGCGGGTCTCGGATTGGGACTCGCGATCGTGAAGCGCTTGGTCGAAGTACATGGCGGCAGCGTGCGCGCGACGAGCGAAGGCGAAGGTCACGGTGCGGTCTTCGAGATCCAGCTTACAGCGGTCACCACGGTCGCTCCGCATGTCGAGGAGGACCTCCGCCCTACCCGGCCCCTGCGCGTCGTGGTTTGCGAGGACGCCAACGACATTCGCGAGCTCGCCGCCGATCTGCTGCGCGCCGACGGCCACACCGTCTTTCAAGCCGCCGACGGCACCGCCGCGATCGCGCTGATCGAAGCCGAGCGCCCGGATGTCGCGCTCGTCGATCTCGTGCTCCCGGATATCGATGGCTTCACCGTCGCGCGGACCGTGCGCCTCAGGCTCGGCAAGGGTGCACCGCGGCTGGTCGCGATCACCGCGCTGACGAGCGCCGCCTCGTCGCGCACCGACTTCGACGAACACCTGCTCAAGCCGGCCAGCCGTGAGCGCATTCTGTCGGTGCTGGCCCGCGTCTCTGACTAGCGCATCGACAACCAGTAGAAGTGATGCGCGACGCGCCACGAGGCGATCAGCGGAGATCGCGATCCGCGCATCAACGCCAGGAGCGCGCGCGTACGATCGAAACGCAAGGTTCGCAGCAGCTCGACCATGAGCACGCCTTGAGCAACAAGTCTGCCGCGGCTAGACCTGCGCCGACCCTCGCTTGGCTCGCGTGCGCGCGACAACGGCGCTCATCATCGCCAGCGCGCGGAGCCGTTCCGTCGCATAGCGCGTGGCAAACCCGGCATACGCCTCACCGTCGAGCAGCTCGCGTACCAACGGCAGGAGGCCGATCGGCTCGTCGTGATGGTGGGCGGCCGTACAGGTGCGCAGCGTCGTCAGGGTCTCGGTCCACTCGACCGTGTTGGGAACGTTCCGGGCGAGCCGCCAGAGCAGCGCCTCCTGCTCCGCGTGCGCGGCCAGCGTGGCTGTCAGCAGACGCGACGCGAGGTGGGTCCGCGGCACGTGGACGAGTGCAGCATGCAGCACATTCGAGATTGCCTCGGCATGAGCGACAAAACCGAGCCGGGTCTCGTCGAGAATCACACGTTGCCCTGCAGTAGGCGACCACGCCGAGAGAGCCTCGATCCCCTTGTCGAGCTCGGCGTGATCGCGTGCGATCAGATCTTCGAGGTCCACCACGCGCGCGTGAGTGAGCACTCGCGATGCCGGCGATTGCTACCGTTTCCAGCCCCACGGTACAGGGCATCGACGCGACATTCGTTACGCGGATCGCGTACGGCTACGGTGCTAGAACCGCACGCCGAGCGCCCGAGCACGAGCGGTCTTGCGCGGTGCCCGCACGGTTGGTGGGCGGCATTACCGCAGACCCACCTGTCCTGCTCGCGGCGCTCTTCACGCCTTTTGCAACAGCGCCGAGGCCTGTGGTGAATGCCAAGGCGCTCGCGGTCAAACCACCTTCGTGGATGCTGCTTCGCCTCGGCCTCGAGACGCACCAACACCACGCAACCGCCGATGCCGATCGCATCGCACTCATGGAAGTGGCATCCCCGGCCGACTACCGCGCACAGCTGGCGCGGATTCACGGCTTCGAAGCGGCGGTCGAGCAGGCGCTGTTGGCCGTCCTCGATGCGCGCATCGTTCGCGAGCGCACGAAGTCGCACTGGCTGCGGCGCGACCTGCACGCACTCGGGTTGACCACCGAGGACGTCGATTGTGTGCCGCACTTCACCGTGCGTCTGACGTCGGTGACCCAGGCGCTTGGCTGGCTGTTCGTCCTCGAACGTCACACACTGCTCGCCGGGTTGATTCACCGCCAGCTCGAGCACCGCTTCGGCGCGGAGGTGGTCGACGCGACGTCCTACCTGTGCGCTTACGGTGACTCACCGGGTGCGCGCTTTCGCTCGCTCTGCGAGGTGCTCGACCAGCATGGTGCGCAGCACGCTACGCACCCGACGCTGATCGTCGCGGGTGCGAGCGAGGCGTTCCGGGCGCAGTGCCACTGGTACCGCACCGCTGCCGACGACCGACAGCCGAGGCTCGAACCGGTTGGCTTCACTGCAGATCGATCCAGCCTTACCTCATGAACCGCGACATCGTGACGATCGGTGCCTCCGCAGGCGGGGTCGAAGTCCTCCTCGAGCTGGCGAGCGGGCTCCCGCGCGAATTGCCGGCCTCGGTATTCATCGTGGTCCACATGGCTCCCGGGCATGCCAGCGCGCTTCCGGACCTACTCGAGAAGCGCGGCCGGCTTCCCGCGAA
The DNA here is from genome assembly GCA_036524455.1 of Kofleriaceae bacterium. Lineage (GTDB taxonomy): Bacteria > Myxococcota_A > Polyangia > Haliangiales > Haliangiaceae > JABFXX01. Next base: position 15,064 of record DATDCH010000423.1, read on the forward strand.
ACATCCGCTACACGACGAGGCGATCGCGCCGGGCACGATCTACATCGCGCCACCCGATATGCACATGCAGTTGCGGAACGGAGCGATCGACGTCGTACGCGGTCCGAAGGACAACGGTCATCGTCCAGCCGTGGACGTGTTGTTCCGCACCGCGTCGGCGGCGTACGGCCCTCGAGTCATTGGCGTCGTGTTGTCCGGCTACCAGAATTGTGGCACCGCCGGGATGATGTCGATCAAGGCACGCGGTGGAGTTGCCGTCGCACAGGCTCCGGACAGCGCAGCTGCGCCCGACATGCCGCGCAGCGTGATCGACAACGTCACTGTCGATCACGTCGTCCACCCGCTCGAGCTCCCCGGGCTCCTCGCCAAGCTCGTGACTTCGCCCGCCGGGCCTGCAGATACACCGGACGCGTTCGTCAGGCAGCTCGATGGCGAGGAGCTCGGCGCACCTTCGGACATCGTCTGCCCGATCTGCGAGGGCGTGCTCACCGAGGCGCAGCCCG
>DATDCH010000424.1:0-5246 GCA_036524455.1 Kofleriaceae bacterium
CGTGAAGTGCGAGACCGTGCGCGACGTGAAGAAGCCGCGCGCGGCAGCACCGCGCAAAGGACCATGCTCCGGCATCGCAGCCGCGACGCCGGCGACGGAGTAGTGCGAGCCGTCCGAGAATGAGCAGCGGGTGTGCTTCGCGACGTCATCGTCGCGGAAATCGTGCCAGCAGATCGCGTCTTGCGTCGCGTGCTCGGCCGCGATGTCGGAGCCGCGGGCGCCGATCTCGAAGCCGAGGTGATCGAGGATGCCGGGCACGTACACGGTGATGCCGCAGTGGATCTCGGCGACCAGCGTGCCGTGCGCATCGCGGAGCTGACCATTCTTGATCGTGCACGTGCCGTACGTGCCGCTCGCTGGCTCCTCCGACGACATGCCGATCGCATAGTGGTCGAGGTCACTCCACACCTCGGAACCGACGAGGACGTCGCGGTTCGCGAAGCACGGTGCGCGGCGGCCGGGCACGCGTGCGCGAGGCACCGCGATCGCGACGCGATCGTGCTCGACCGGCTCGCCAGCGTCGACGAGCGGCGGCTGCACGCGCGGCTCGTGCGCGGTCCACACGTCGGCGATCGACGACGCCATGCCGGCCTTGATGTCGAGCACCGGATCGACTTCGCGCTCGGGATCGCGTTGTAGTTTGACCGCAAGCTCGACCGGGCTCGCCGGCGTTGGCGCCGGATGCGGACCACACGCCGCGACGGCGAGCAGCAGCACGCGCTTCATGCGCGGGTAACGCGCGCGGCTACTGCTTTGTTCCGGCGGGGACGGGCGGCTTGCCGCGCGGCGCTTTGGCGACGAATTGCTTCGCGAGGTCCTCGCGCAGGATGCGCGCGACGGCGGGATCGATGACGGGCTTGTCGCTGACGGCGATCGCGTCGTCGCTGATCTTCTGGTCGTTCTGGACGTGGAACACGATCAGACACGTCGGCAGGCCGGTCTTCTCGTAGCGGAAGATGCGCGTGCTCAGCGTGCTGATCTTGAGCTCCTTGATGCCGAGTGCCATGGGCGCGTTCGCGTAGTCGACGCGGTACACGACGTAGAACGGCGCCGCGAGGAATTCGGCGGCGGCTTGCCGCTTCGCCTTGGTGTCTTTCGCGTCGAGCAGCGCGCGCACCGCGGGCGCGTCGAGGTCCTTCGGGTTGGTCCACTCGTCGTCCTCGGGACGGTCCGGCACTTTGGAGTATGCGAGCAGCTGCACCGAGCGGAACGTCATCGTCATGCCGCCGTCGAGATCGTGCGGCTCGCAGTCGCGCACACCTGCGGGGGCGGGCACGTTGGTCGCGAACTGATCGGTGAGCTTGGTCACCGCGGCCGGATCGGCCTCCGGCTTGGCTGGCCCGCTCTTGCCGCACGCGGTGAGCGCGGCTGCGAGCACGAGCAGGTCACGCAGTGATGATCGTTCCGACATCCTTGCCCTCCAGTGCGGCGAGCACCTGGCCTGGTTTGAGACCGTTGACGATCTGTAGCTCCTTGCACCAACGTGCGCGCGGCAAGTACTCGACCACGACGCGCTCGACGACGAGGTCGTTGAGGTCGCGCTCGACGAGCTCCTTCGCGGTGATCCGCGGAATGTGCGTCGCCTTCGGGTCCTTCTTTGGATCGTCGGTGTAGAGGCCGTCCTCGTCCTTGATGAAGATCGCGCGGCGCGCGCCGAGGAACTCGCACGACAGGAACACGCCGGCGTCGGTGCGGTGCGGCGGGATGCGGCTGCCTTCCTCGCGCTTCTCCCAGTAACCGAACGGCGGCATACCGCTCATCACCGGGATGCAGCCGAGCTGCAGGTAGAGCGGCAGCTTCTCGAAGTCGTCGGGGAGGATGTAGAGGCCACCGTGCTTCGCGAGCAGCATCTGCACCATGCGCGCGTTCTGCATCGGGATGTACTTGCCGAGCGTTGCGACCACGCCGGTCGGCATCTCGAGCTCGCTCGCGATCGTATAGATGTGGCGCGCACGCGTGCCGCCGCCGGTGAGCAGCACGACCTGGATGCCCTTTTTGCGCGCCTCGATCACCTCGTCGAGGATCGGGAACAGCGCCGCGCGGCCGCGGTCCATGATCGACTGCCCGCCGATCTTGACCACGCGCACGTCGGGCATGACCGCGACGGGCCGGTAGTCGACCGACGACGGCTGCGAGCCGGTCAGCGTCGAGCCCGAGAGCGCGGAATCGATCGTCCTGCGCTCGCTCACGGCACACCGCCCTTCGTGATGACGGTACCGACGTCCTCGCCGTCGAGCGCCTTCGTGAGCTGCCCGGGGACGAGCCCGTTGACGATCACGATGCGCTTGAGGTTCTTCGCCTCGGCCCACGTGCGGAACAATTCCTCGTCGAGGATGTTCTCCTTGGGCGGATTCGCGAGCAGGTGCTCGAGTGTGACGCGGCCGTACTTCTTCGCGTCCTTGTGCAACTTCGGATCGCGGTCGTAGAGGCCGTCCTCGTCTTTGACGTAGATGACCTGCTTCATGCCGAGCACCTCGGCGAGCTGGAACAAGCCGAAGTCCGAGCCGTGCATCGGCACCGCGCCTTCGAGCGGCGGCGGCTCCCAGAAGTGGAACGGCGGCACGCTGATCGCGATCGGCGTGATGCCGGCGTCGAAGTAGAGCGGCAAGTCCCAGAAGTGATCGCGCTGCATCGGCATCGAGCCGTGCGGTGCGAGCAGCGCGTTGAGCAGAATCGCGTTGAGCTCTTCCATCGCGCCCACCAGCTGCGCGATGCCGCCGGTGGGTAGCCCGAGGTCCATCGCGATCGACACCGTGTGGCGCACGCGCGTGCCGCCTCCGACGCCGATCACCATCTTGTGGCGCTTCTTGACCTCGGCGAGCTCGGCGACCAGCGGCAGGATCGCATCCTTGCCGCGATCGAAGATGCTCTGGCCGCCGATCGAGACGAGCGAGCAATCGGGGAAGATTTGTAGGTCGCGTTCGCTATCGGTCTTCTGCAGCACGTTGCGGTCCTGCAGCGACTCGCGCATCAGGCGCGACTGGATGTGCGTGCGGCCATCGCCGCCGACGAGCTTTGTCATGCGTTTGGCTTGGAAAGATACCGCCGAAAATCGAGAAAGGCGCCCGAACAGCGGCGCCTTTCTCTCAGTATCGGGTGGTTGCTTAGTTCGTCAGCTTCGACGGTCCGCAACCCGCCGTGCCGGCAGCGGTCACGGCCGCCATCGTCGTCGTGTAGAACTCGTTCAGCGCGTTCATACCGTTGTTGGTCGTCGCGTTGAACCGCGGGTGCTCGCGGTGCGGGTCTGGGCCTTGCGACACACCGAGGAACGACTTGGTGTTGATCTCGATCTTCGAGTTCGCGAGGTTCATGAGGTCCAGCTTCACCGTGAAGTACTGCAGCATGAAGTACTTGTTGCTGCTCACGACATCGAAGAACAACTGGCTGTCGACCGTGGCGATGAAGCCGCCGTCACCAGACGCGTGGCAGTTGCTGCAACGCTGGTTGTTGTTCGCCGTCATGTTGCCCCAAGCCTGGGCCATGTTCGCCGCGTCGAAGTTCGTCTTCGTCATGCAGCCCGACCACTGCGAGAGCACGCGCATCGTCGCCGCTGCCGGCGTCTCGCCACCCGACGAGCCCGAGCCCGAGCCCGAGCCCGAGCCGGCGCCGTTACGCCAGAGCACTTCGGCGTTGAGCCAGTCGGTGATCTTGTTGATCTCGTCGCTCGAGTAGGTGACCGTCTGGTGACCGGCCGCGATCTTGAGCAGCACCGGCGCCGTGTCCGCGGTGAAGCTACCGACGAACGACTGGTAGTTCACTGCGGTTTCCCACGCCTTGTCGATCGTCGGGGTGACGAAGCCGGACAGGTTGCTCACCGGGCCAGCTGCGCTGTGGCAAGCGATGCACTTGGCGACCATCGTCGGGTAGACGTTCGTCTCGTAGAGCATCCGGGCCATCGTGGAGTCGGGGTCCGTGGGGTCGGTAATACCGCCGCCACCACCGCCACCGCCGCCACCGCCGCCGGTCGTGTCGAGCTCGCCGACGCAACCAACCAAACCAATCGACGCAATCGCCGCGAGGAGTACAGCACGCATCGTTGTTCTCCGTGTTCTCTTGTGTAAAGGGATGTGTGGAGTTGGTCGGGTTGGATTAGCGGCGACGGCGGATGAGCGCCATGAGACCGATGAGGAGGAAGGTGACCAGGCCACCGGTGCTGTTCGAGGTCGAGCAGCCACCCAGCGTTTGACCCGGGTCAGCCGGCTCGTCCGTGCCGTCACCACCGCCCGTGCCGTCGCCCGAGCCAGTGCCATCACCCGAACCCGAGCCGGAGCCCGAGCCGCTGCCCGTGCCACCACCCGTGCCGCCGCCCGTGCCACCACCGGTGCCCATCGGGGTCTGCGCGACCGGGATGACCGTGAGGTACGCCGACAGCTTCTTCTCGGGCGCCGTGATTTCCGCCTGATCCTTACCCGTCGTCGCGACGAGCATCAGGTACGCGTCCTGGCCAGCGGCCGTGGTCGCGAAGGGGTTCTTGACGTAGCGGACGTCGGAGTAGTTGCGGCCCTGGTTACCCGGGTTGTTGCCGAGGTAGTTCGGGTAGAGGTGGCGGTCGTACGGTGCGAGCGCCTGGCTGCCGAGATCCTTGAGCGTTGCGCCGTCGAAGCCGACCGAGCGCAGCTGCGCGGAGTAGCCGCCGCCGGTGTGGCTGCCGTGGATGAACGTGATGCCGGACATCAGCTTGTCGGTGGTGCCGAACATCGCGCCCGACATACCGAGGTGAGTGCCGTCCATGCCGAGCAACTTCGCCTGCATGTTCGTCATCGGCATGATGTACTTGGGCTTCGCGGTCGCCGAGAGCTCCATCACGGCCATCTGGTTGCCGAGGTACGCGCCACCCTTGCCGTTCGTGTTGTTGTTGCCGCGGACGTCGCCCGAGCGCCAGATGATCTGGTTCGTCGCCTCGAGCTCACCAGTGGTGGGGTTCACCGCCATGATGCGCTCGTGCATGGCGCGCATCGAGTAGGTGCGGTAGCCCTCCGGGGCTTCCTTGCGGCCTTCGATCTGCTGCTTCCAGAGGATCGCTTCCTGGCCGTTCACCGTGCCGCTGATGTTCACCGCGGCGATCCAGGTGCCGTCGCGCTGCGGCTGCGTGTTGCCTTCCGTCCACGTGCAGTACGCCGTGTTCGGGTCGGCTGCCGAGGTCGAGCACGCACCGTGGCTGCGCTCTTCACGCGGGCACAGCGAGACGTCGACCGTCTGGCGGAACGTGATCTTGCCGGCGGCGTCCTTCGAGAGGTCGAACGCTT
>DATDCH010000425.1:0-14166 GCA_036524455.1 Kofleriaceae bacterium
GCCGCTTCGCTCGCGCCGGGCACGAGGTCGAGCGCGTGGTCGCGCACCGCGTTCGACAGCACAAACTCGCCAGTGGTGTTGACGAGGTTGGTGACGAGCACGAGCAACGCGATCAGCAGCAAGTAACGGTCGCGCAGCACGAGTTGGAAACCGCCCGCGCCGGTGATCGGCTCGCGCGAGACGTGATCTTGTTTGCGCTTGCCATGCACGTTCTCGATGGCGTTGAACAGCACGATGGCGGCGACGAGCAGGCCCGCAGACACCAGCATCGAGCTGAACGTCTCGGTCAGCGCCGCGAGCTTGGGGCCGAAGATCGCGCCGAGCGAAGCGCCGACCGCGATGATCGCGAACAGCCGCTTGCCTTGCTCTTCGCTATACAGATCGTTCGCGTACGACCAGAACTGCGCGACGAGGAATACGCTGACCAAGCCGAGCCACACGAAGAACGCCAGGCCGACCGGCACCCCCGCGCGCCCGAGCACGAAGAACACCACCAGGGCCGCCATCACGAGCGCGTACGACACATTGATGAGGCGAATGCGGCGCACGCGGTTGGCGAGCGCGCCATACGCCGGCACGATGCCAACGAGCAGCAGCGCCATCGCGCCGTTCGCGTAGGTCTTGAGCTCGTCGCCGCCCAAGCCGAACGTACCGCCGGCGAGAATGAGGCCCTCGCGTGCCGTCTTCATGACGTAGTAGGCCGTCATGATCAGGAACACGCAGACCAGCATCAGTGCCGCCAGCGCACCCTCACCTGGACGCACGTTGCTGAACAATCGAAGTACGCGATCGATCAGCGAAGGCCGAGACGTCTCAGAGTTCACAGCAGTTGGTGAGTGCAACGCCGATGCCGCGAATCCATCGGGCGTGTTCGCGCACACGCGACGCGGGGGCACGGCTGCGAATGCTTCTGAGCGCAGTCCGCCGAAAGGAATTTCACGTGGACACGAACGTCACACGTGCTTACCTGTTCCGAACCAATTCTGGGGGAAGTGATCGATGTATCGAGTGCTGCTTGCCGTGGGCGCAGCGGGCCTGGCGGCCTGCGGAAACGTTTCGGGTCACATCGCGTCGACGAAGTTCGGCGATACGAGCCATCTCGCGGAGCGGCGCTCGCCGCTCGAAGAATTGCAGGCCGCTTGCGGTGACGGCGCGCCGACAACGTTCGGCGGCGTCGCGCTGCAGCGCCAGCCGTACCTCCAACAAGTGACCACCACGAGCGCGAAGCTCGGCTGGGTGTCGAACGCGACCGGCGAGGCCGTCACGATCACCAAACCTGACGGCGCGCTCGTCTTGACCGCGCCGGGTGTGATCGAATCGAACGCGCTGCGCGCGGGCGGCGAGAAGCAAGTGTGGTCGGAGATCGGTTCACTCGAGCCGAACACGATCTACTGCTACCAACTCGCCAACTCCGGCGAGAACATGAACCAGCGCACGGGCTTTCGCACGGCGCCAACTGCCGACGGTGATCAGCCGGTTCGCGTGCTCGCGTTCGGTGACTCGGGAGGCGGCGGTGCAGACCAGTACGCGCTTGCCGATCAGATGCATACGGTGCCGCACGACCTGACGATCCACACCGGCGACATCGCGTACGACGACGGCACGATCAGCCAGTACGAAGACAACGTGTTCGGCGTGTACAGCGAGCTGTTCCGCAGCATTCCGTTCTTCCCCGCCGCCGGCAATCACGACTACAAGACGATGCAAGGCGCGCCGTTCCGCGAGGTATTCAATCTGCCCGGTGACAACGGCGAGAAGTGGTACTCGTACGATTGGGGTCGCGTGCACTTCGTGGCGCTCGATACCGAGTCGGACTACTCGACGCAGGTGGCGTGGCTCGAGAAGGATCTCGCCGCCAACAAGCTGCCGTGGAAGATCGTTTATCTGCACCGCCCGCCCTACTCGTCGGGTGCGCATGGTTCCGATACGACGCTGCGCAACAAGCTCGCCCCGGTGCTGCAACGCTACGGCGTGCAACTCGTGCTCGCTGGTCACGACCATAACTACGAACGGATGATCCCGCAGAAGGGTGTCGCGTACGTGGTCACGGGCGGCGGTGGCATCGGTACCAGGTCGGTAGGCAAGTCGAGCTTCACCGCGTTCTCCGAGGACGTGATCCACTTTGTTTACCTCGAGGTCGGCGTCGACAGTCTGATCCTCCACGCGATCGATGCGACCGGTCGCGAGTTCGACTCGATGGTCGTTCCGGTTTCTTCGTAGCGACTTCTGCCGACGGCGCACTACTGATCTGACCGTGTGGCGCGGGATGTGCTGCACCGATTGTCATGCTGCGTTGGTTTGCGATCGGCCTGGCACTGACGGCTTGTGAAAGCGCGCCTCAGGCCACCGCCGAGAGCCCGGCGCAGCCCCAGCCCGCGCACTCGCGCGAGCAGCTCGAGGCGGCGGCAAGCTTGCAGCTCGCGATCATGCAGGGCCGGCTCGCCGACGCGCGCGACCTCGCCGGTCAGCTCGCGGTCCACGAGATGCCCGCTCGGTCGGGCTGGCAACCCTACGTCGCCGAGCTCCGCGACAGCGCGCATCTCATCGCGCGAGCCGATGACGTCGCTGCCGCGGGCGCAGAGCTCGGCCGGCTCGGTCGTGCATGCGGTTCGTGCCATGCAGCGTCGGGCGCGCGACCGGTGCTCGCGGCCGGTGTGGCTCCCACCGACGACACCACGCTCGCGGCGCAGATGCTTCGCCATCAATGGGCGGCAGTGCAGCTCTGGCAAGGAGTCAGCGGTCCAGCGGATCAGGCGTGGCAGGACGGTGCGCGGGTGATGGTTGCGACTCGCGCTGATGTCCACAAGCGCGTGCACGAGAAGCCGAACGCCGAGGTCTTCATGCTTGCGGAGCGGTTACACGAGCAGGCCCGACACGCCGCCGCGCTGACCGATGTCGATGCGCGTGCGGGGCTCTATGGCGAGGTGATGGCGACGTGCGCGAGCTGTCACACGATCATGCGGCCGCACCCAGTGGTCGAGCGTGCCCCGCTCGTGAGCACGCGGACCGATCAGCGGCGCTGACGCTTGTTGCGCTTGCGCCGCTCCGGTCGCTGCTTGCGTTCTTGATTCTCGTGGAGGATGTCGTCGAGCGTAACGCTCGTCGCCACCGCCGCGAGCTCGTGGTCGTGATACAGCGCTTCGTACTGATCGACGAGCTCGCTCACCAGTTCGCCAAGTGTGGTCCGCATGGAGGCGCTACCTTTGCAGGGCTCGTTCCAACTCGCAGCGCGACGCAAATTCGCGTTCAGACGACGATGGCGTGTCGCAAACCGAGCAGAGTTGCCTCAGTCGCGATCGCCGCTGAATCATATGCGCTCGAACCTACATCTGCGTTCGATCAACCGATGAAAACGCTTGCACGCGCGCCGTCAAATCTGCGTGCACGCAAGTCGAGCTCGCTGATCGAATACGTCAGCCACGATGCGTCGCCTACGTGAAAGTCCGCAAGTGGGTCGTCGCATAGGCGGAGCAACGCAACTTCCCCGAATGGCGGCATCGGGCCGATGCACTCGTTGCTCGGCGCTGGAAACAACGCGTGTACGGTGCGGCGCATGTCGCGAACGAGGGACGTGAACCCTTCGCCGGGCAACGCAGCTTCGACGCGCGCCATGTCCTCGAACGGAATCCGCCAGTGGATCGAACGCTCGACGCGCAGCTTGACGCGATTGGCGGGTGGCTCGTCGCTGGTTGGCGGATGCGCGCGCAGCCGCAGCACGCCCGCATCGGGAAAGTAGGCGACGTGCGCCGCGACGCGCTTCGCGAACAGCGGATCCGGAACGTCGGACGTCACCGCCGCGAAGAACGCGAGTACACCGCGATCGGGCAGCCGCTTGTCGGGCACATCGAGTGCCGCGAGATCGATCTGCATCAGGAACGGCAGCGGCTTGTCGTCGTGCGCGGGCCAGCGGTACTCGGGTGGCAGATCCGGCGAGCCGCCGATCCGTGCGAGACCGTCGTCGTCGGGCACGAGGCTCAGCTCGATCGTCGCGAACGGCGCGAGTAGCTCGCCATGCTCGGCGAGGCCGAGTCGCGTCAGCGCGCCGCGGAGGTCCGAAGATGGTCGCACCGCCGTAGCGTACCTCGCACGCGGAGCGATCAGGATGCCTTTGCGAGCCAGCGCTCTACTCGTCCATTCGACCCTCTGCCGCGACGGCGCACTCGAAGCAGCGGGAGGCCTCCGGCACGATCGCGAGGCGTTGATCCTCGATCGGCTGGTCACATTCGACACACATGCCGTAGCGGCCTGCGTTGAGCCGATGTAGCGCTGCGATGACGCGGGTCAGCGCCTTCACATCGGCGTCGCTCATCCTCGACAGCACGCGCACATCCCACTGCTCGTTCGCAGCATCGATGAGCTCCGTCTCGCGCTGTTGCTCCTCCTCGGCCAACGCGAGAACGGTCTGGTAGTGCACGAGCAGAGAGCGCCTGCGAGCGTGAAGGCGTTCGCGGATGTTACGCGGCGTCGCGGTGGTCACCATGGGAATACGCGAATGCATCGATCGGGCCCTCGTAACCCACGTAGCGTTCTGAGCCAGGCCGGCAGACTTTTCGCGGTGGACACCACGAACGGCGCCGCTTGCGCGCTCGACTGCGTCCCGGGGGCAGTTTCGTCGGCACGTGATTTGATATCTGAGCTCGGTCATGACCTACCAACCGACCCGAGCACTCGCCGAGCTTTCGGCGCAACACGACGTGCTGCGCGCCATGATGGACCGATGCGAGGAGCTCCTCGGTCAGGACGCAGGTCGCGGCGCACGTACACAGTTGAGCCGAGAAGTGACTCGGCTCCGGCTCGCCTTCGAGGCGCACAACGTATTCGAGGAGCGGCTGCTACGTCCGTTACTCGAGGCGCGAGACGGCTTCGCCGCCGCGCGGATCGACCGGATGATCGGCGATCACGTGGACGAGCATCACGCGCTCCAGCAACGGCTCAATAGCAAGGACACCGGCGACCTACGTGATGTGATCGAAACGCTGCGCGCTCATCTCGACGCCGAGGAGAGGTACCTATTGACCCCGAAGGTATTGCGCGACGACGTTGTGACCGTGCAGGGAACGCGTTAGATCTTGGCTGAAGCATGCCGCTGAGCAACATCAGCGCCGGAGTGTCGTTCCACGAGCTCGTCGACGCTGCACCCGATGGGATCGTGGTGTGCGACAGCACGGGCACGATCTTGCTCGTCAACGCGCAGGCCGAGCGGATGTTTGGCTACGAGCGCGACGACCTGATCGGACAACAGATCGAGACCCTGATTCCCGATCGCTATCGTCCGCGGCATCCACAACACCTGCAGGGTTACGTCGAGCAGCCGAAAGCGCGGCCTATGGGATCGGGGCTTTCGCTGTTCGGGCGCAGGCGCGACGGCAGTGAGTTCCCCGTCGAAATCAGCTTGAGCCCGATCCAGTCTGCGAACGGGACGGTGGTCTCGGCCGCGATCCGGGACGTCACCGATCGCAAAGCGATCGAAGCGGAGGCGCGCCGTTCCAACGCGTACCTGATCTCTGCGGTCGACAGCATCCAGGACGCGTTCGTGCTCTACGACGAAGAAGACCGGATCGTGTTGGTCAACAGCCGGTTTCGGCAGCTTGCCGGTGAGGCGACCAAAGGCACGATTGTCGGCAAGCGGTTCGTCGACATGCTCGACGAGCTGCTTGCCGCTGGTTTCTTCGCCGCCGAGCAAGGGACTCCGGCGCTGCGCAAGCGCTGGATCGGTTATCACGAGATGCCGTCGGGTGCGCTCGAGCTGAAGACTGCGAGCGGCAGCGTGCTGCGGGTCGTCGAGCACCCGACCGCCGAGCACGGAACGGTGTCTCTGTTCGTCGACATCACCGAGGATCGCCATCGTTCCGACGAGCTTCGGCGTGCGCGCGAGCAAGCGGAGGCGGCGAGTGCGGCGAAGAGCGAGTTTCTCGCGTCGATGAGTCACGAGCTACGCACCCCGCTCAATGCCGTGCTCGGCTTCGCGCAACTGCTCCAGCGCGACAAGAAGCAGCCACTCAGCGAGCGGCAGCTCGAGCGAGTCGACCACGTGCTGCGCGGCGGCGAGCACCTGTTGCGCTTGATCGACGAGGTCCTCGACCTATCGCGGATCGAGGCGGGCGCGGTCGCGATCTCGCTGGAGCCCGTCGAAATCGCGTCGGTCCTCCACGAGGTGATGGCGACGCTCGACCCGGTGGCGCAACGTGCAGGCGTCGAGCTCACCGCGGCACACGGCACGCTGCCGGATCGCGTACTCGCAGATCGCACACGGCTCGCGCAGATCTTGATGAACTTCGGCTCTAACGCCATCAAGTACAACCACAGCGGCGGACACGTGCGATTCGAGCTCGCACGCAACGAAGATGTGCTGCGCATCAGCGTCGCCGATGACGGCATCGGGATTCCCGAGGACAAACGGGGGAAGATCTTCGAGCCGTTCCATCGCGCCGGGCAGGAAACCGGCCCGATCCAAGGTACGGGTATCGGCCTCGCGATTAGTAAGCGGCTCGCCGAGCTCATGCACGGCGCGGTCGGGTTTACGAGTGAAACTGGAAAGGGCTCGTTGTTTTGGGTCGAGGTCCCTGTCGCGCGTGCCCTGTCGGTCGCTCCAGCCGTGGCTGAGCCACCATCGCCAACGCTGACGTTCGCCGATGGGTTGCGACACAAGATCGTGTACGTCGAGGACAACCCGTCCAACATCGCGTTCATGCGGGAGCTCATAGATGACCTTCCCGGCCTCGAGCTGATCACCGCACCGACCGCCGAGATCGGCCTCGAGCTCATCCGCGCTCACCTGCCGCGCGTGGTGATCATGGATATCAACCTGCCCGGGATGAGCGGCTTCGATGCGACGAAACAACTTGCTGCGTGGCCCGAAACCAAGGCGATTCCGGTGATCGCGCTCAGCGCGGCGGCGCTGACCAGAGACACGTCACGTGCGGTGTCGGCGGGCTTCTACCGCTACCTGACAAAGCCCGTGAAGGTCGACGAGCTGATGGCAACGCTCGAAGAGATCCTCGCGAAGACGTAAGCGCGCAGGCGCTGCGCTCCGTTTTGGCCTGCCGAAATATTTTCGCGGAACCCTCGCGAATCACGGGGTTTTGCTGGCACGGTTCGTGGTTACTCAGCCGCCATGCGGATTTGGCTTCTCGCGGTGGTTGTCGCTCTGGGCTGTGAGGGACCTGCAGGTCCTGCAGGGACCGATGGCACGGACGGTATGGACGGATCCGACGGCATCGACGGTGATACTGGGCCCAAGGGCGACCCCGGCACGACGCCACCGGCGCCGTGGGTCGTCGCCGACCGGGTCGACATCGCCGTGACCGGGCTGACGTACGACAGCTCGGGCGCGCACGTCGCGTTCACGCTCAAGGACAAGGACGGCAAGCCACTCGATCGCACGGGCAACCTCACCCCCGGCAAGGTGACCGTCAGCTTCGTGCTCGCGCAGCTCGGCGTGAACACCGATGGCTCTCCCGCCCAGTACACGGCCTATACGCAGCGCACGGTCAATTCGGTGCCGCCGTACCCGACCGCGAGCGCGACGCAAGCGACGACCGAAGGGATCGAAGCAAACTTCGCGACGGTCGACGTCACGCAGGGCAGTTATCGCTACACGTTCTCGGCTTCGACTGCCGCGTACGTCGCAACCCAAACGCAGAGCGTGCTCGCGGTCGCCGCGCGCACCGTCGATGGCGTTCAATCATTCGATCGCGATCTCTTCCATGTCGGCTCGCTGCTCCGCGAGGAGGTGACCGACGCGACGTGCGGTAGCTGTCACGGCTCGTTCTCCGCGCACGGTGGCCGTTACGCGGAGGCTGACCAGTGCATTCTGTGTCACTCCGCGCAGACGAGTGATCCAGAGACCGGCAACACCGTCGACTTCCGCGTGATGATCCACAAGCTGCACCGCGGCGCTGACCTGCCGAGCTTCGTCGCAGATCCACTGAACAAATACCAGATCGTCGGGTTCGGTCCGACGGTGCACGATTTCTCTACGGTCGCGTTCCCCGGCCCCACCACCACGCTCGCGACCAACATCTCGCGTTGCGAGAACTGTCACGCCGGCGCACAAGCGAACGCGTGGTTCGCGAAGCCGAGCAACGCGGCCTGCACGTCGTGCCACGACACGACGGTGTTCACGGCGACGCAGAATCCGCCGTTCACGATCTCGCACCAAGGTGGCGTCGATCCGATGCTCGTCAACGACAGCACGTGCATCGTGTGCCACGGCGAGAACGCGGGGCCGGCACCGGTCCCGGCGTCGCACTACACCGGCATCTGGGATCCGGCGATGGGCACGATGACGTTGACCATCGTGTCGGTGACGAACACGGCACCCGGTCAGCTGCCCACGATCCGCTTCCAGGTCACCGTCAACGGCACACCGCGCGACATCATCGCAGTTCCGCTCTCGACGTTGACCGCGACGATCGCCGGACCGACGACCGACTTCACCGAGTACTGGCAGGCGCGCGTCCAAGGCTCTGGTGCGGTCGGCACGCTTGCCGCCGTCGATGCGGCGAACGGCATCTTCGACTACACGTTCCCGACGACGACGATCCCGACATCGCCACCGTGCACGGAATCTGCCGTGCGGCGCGACTGCTCGATTCCGCTCGCCGCGACCGGCTCGTATCAAGCGGCGTTCGAAGCGAACTGGACGCCTCCGACGCCCGGCGCACAGCGCATCGTCGCCAACCCGCCGCGCTCCGCGTTCGCGGTCACCGGCACGAAGGTCGAGCGCCGCGCGATCGTCGAGGCCGCGCGCTGCAACAGCTGTCACTTCGACCTGTCATTCCACGGCGGCGGCCGCAAGGACGCGAACTACTGCGTGATGTGCCACAACCCGAGCAACGCGAACGACGAGCGCATCTCGCGCGTCGAAGGCACGACGGTGCTCGCAGAGAGCGTCGACTTCCGTGTGATGATCCACAAGATCCACATGGGCGAGGAGCTATCGCAGGCGTACATCCTCGGCGGCAATCCAGCGCCGACGGCGACGAACCCCCTCGGCAACCCCGAGAACTTCGCCGAGGTGCGCTACCCGCGTGACCGCACCGCGTGCGTCGCCTGCCACATCGGCACGACCTGGCAGCTCCCGATGACGAGGTCGACGAAGTATGCGCCGAGCACGCTCGTCGAGCTCACGTGTAGCGAGCCGCTCGCGAACGACACCGACAGCTACTGCACGTCGCCGTTCTGGACGATCACGAAGACGACGAAGCTAGCGCCGGAAGGCTCGGTGTGCACGAGCTGCCACGACGCGCCGTACACAGCAGCCCACGCGGTGCTCAACACGACGTCTGGTGGTGTCGAGGCGTGCACGACGTGTCACGGACCCGGCAAGGAGTTCGACGTCGCGCGCTACCACGGCACCCCGTGAGATCAGTGGCCGTCATGCTCGCGCTTGCCGGCTGCTCGGAGCAGCGCGTGTTGTCGCAACCGTGTGATGGCTACGAGTGCGTCGTAACGGTCCACGAACGCGGCATCCTCGACGAAACGAGCGACGCGTTTCACGGCAAGCTGCTCGCGAACAGCGACTGGGACTTTCCCGCTTGCGCGAGCTGTCACGGCGAAGACTTCGCGGGTGGTAAGAGTGGCGCGTCATGCATCACCTGTCACTCGCAAGGTCCCACCGCCTGCGAGACCTGCCATCGCGACGAAGACGTCGCCGGATCGCATGCAGTGCATCGCGACGCGTCGGCAGCGTGCGCCGAGTGTCACCAGGTACCGGAACGCTGGGACGCTGAAGGACACATCATCGGCGACAGTGCGCCGGCGGAAGTGATGTTCGGCGCGCGAGCCTCGATCACGGTGGACCCCGCCGACCGTAGCGGTCCGCCGGCGTTCGACGGCTCGGCGTGCAGCAACGTGTACTGCCACGGCGGCGTGATGCCGGCGGGCGGTGGCTCGAATACGCGGCCGGTGTGGAACGCGCCGCCCCAAGGCGGGTGTGCGAGCTGCCACGCGACGCCGCCGCCGAGTCACGCACGCAACGACTGTGCGACGTGTCATCCGCAGGCTGCGCCGCACATCGACGGGGTGTTGCAGATCGGTAAGACGAACGATTGCTCCGGTTGTCATGGCAGCGCGTCGTCGAGTGCGCCGCCATCGGATCTCGCGGGCAACATGTTCACGACCGCGCTCGGCGTCGGCGCGCACCAGGCGCACCTGCAGGCGCCATCGGGATTGCGCGGACCGATCGCGTGCGAGACGTGCCACGCGGTTCCCCCGACGCTGACGGCGGTCGGTCACCTCGACGCCGCACCCGCGGACGTCAATCCCGCGCTCGGTTGGAATCGCACCAACGAGACATGCACGACGTGGTGTCACGGCGCCGCGCAGCCGCGGTGGACCTCGCACGGCGAAGTCGTGTGCGGCTCGTGCCACGGCGCACCACCCACCGACGCCAACCACAACGCCCAGATGACGATCACGACGTGCGGCAACTGCCACGCGGGGACGCACATCGACGGAGTGCTCGATGGGCTTTGATCTACTCGCCGCGATCACGATCGGGTTTGCCGCGATTTCCGCGGTGCTCGTGCTGTGGTACTTGCTGCGCCGCCCCCTCCTGACGCGCGCGACGAAAGTCGTGCTGTTGTTCGGCATCGGCTTGCTGCCGATCGGTGTGGCGACGACCGGCAACTACGCAGGCTTCGAGGCGACGAAGCAGCGCCGGTTCTGCGGGTCGTGTCACGTGATGACGCCCTACGCGACCGACTCGGGCGATCCGAAGAGCACCACGCTTGCCGCGCGGCATGGCCGCAACGCGATGTTCGGCGACGAGAATTGCTACACGTGCCACGCCGACTACGGAATGTTCGGCACGGTGAAGACGAAGCTCGGTGGGCTTCGTCACGTCTACCACTACGTCCTCACGTATCACGACATGCCACTCGAGGAGGCGCGCAAGACGATCCACATCCGCCAGCCGTTCAAGAACGAGACGTGCATGCATTGCCACTCGACGTACACGCCCGGGTTCGGTGCGGTGCCCGATCATGTGAGCGCGCTCGAGCGCGTGCGCACGGGCGCGGTCAGCTGCGCGAGTGCAGGTTGTCACGGACCCGCGCATCCGTTCACGAAGGACCTGAAGGAAGTGGAATGAGCCTTTGGCTGCGCATCTCGGCCGTGCTCACGCTGATCGCGCTCGCGTTGATGGTGTGGTCCGTGATCGTGCCGACGCCACTGCCGGTCATGCTCGCGATGACGGTCGGGCAGGGCATCGGCACCGCGGCATTCGCGATCTTTGGCTGGGTGGTGTTCAAGGATCTGACGCGGAAGCGCCGCGAGCGGCGCGACTCGCTGCAGAACATCGCGGCCAGCCGAGACTCGCTGCAGAACATCGCGCTGACCAAGGACGAGCCGTGAAGCTCGTCCTCGCGATCGTGATCGCGGTTGCCTCTGCGCCCGCGCGCGCGGACCCGTATCGCCTGCGCGCCGACGCGCTCGCGACGACGCACTCGCCCGCTGGGCTGCTCGTGCTCGAGGCAGACGCGAAGGCAACCGCGACGACAAACGCCGAGGCAATCGTGTGGACGGCGACGGAGCGCGCGGACGTGCTCGTGATGACGCTGCGCGCTCGTACACGAGATGGGCGCGTGAGTGGGCGGGTCGGCAGGTTCGTCGCGTCGCTCGGTGCGCTACGCCCAGTGCAAGTCGACGGTGCGGCTGGTCGGGTGCGGCTTCCCAAGCGCATCGACATCGAAGCGTACGGCGGCGTGCCGGTGCTGTCGTTCGAGCATCCGATCAACGAGCGCGCGTGGGATTGGGTCGTCGGCGGTCGCGTCTCCCGTCGTCTCGGTGACTACGGATCGGCCGGCGTCGCGCTGCTCGAGCAACGCGATAACGGCCGACTCGCGACGCGCGAGCTGGGTGTGGATACCGGTCTCGCCGTCGACAAGCACCACGACCTCGCAGCGCGCATCGCGTACGACCTCGCGAATCCCGGGCTCGCCGACGCGTACGCGAGCGGGATCCGGCGCAAAGGCAAGCTGCGCGGCGAGCTGTACGCCGGCTATCGCGCGGCATCGCACCTCCTGCCTGCGACGTCGTTGTTCTCCGTGCTCGGCGATACACCTTCGGCACGCGGTGGTTTGATGCTCGGCAGCAAAGTCGCGCCGCGACTCGAAGTCATGAGTGACATGGGTTTGCGCGCCGCCGCCGACGACGCCGGTGTCATCCTGGTGCTGCGCGCACGGCTCGCGCTCGACGACGATTGGCAGAGCGCACTGATCGGTGAGCTGCGCCGCGACGGCGTCGGCGAAGACGCTTGGACGGGCGTACGCGGAGCCGCCCGGATCGCACTTCCGCACTCGCTGACCGCGAGCACCGAGCTCGAGCTCGTGGTTCCGGATCGCGATCGCATGCGCGGGCGCGTGTGGCCGTGGGCGCTGGCCGCGCTGAGCTACGAGCGCGGCCCTTGGCGCGCGGCCGGCGCGGTCGAGGCGTCGTCGTCGGCGGAATACAAACACCGCCTCGACGTGCTGTTCTCGCTCACGCGTTTGTGGGGTGCGCAGTGACCTGGTCGCGCGTCCTCGTCGCGCTCGCCGTCGCGCTGGTCGCTGCATGTGCCGGAGTGCTCGGGTTGCGAAAGAGCGGGCCGACGGCGTTTCCACATCGCAAGCACGTGCTCGCCGGCGTCTCGTGCACGCGTTGCCACACCGGCATGGAGCAGGCGACCAGCGACGGTCCCCTTCACCTGCCCGACGAAGCGAGTTGCATCGGTTGCCACCAGAAACCGCACGACGAGCGTCCGTGTTTTGGTTGTCACGCTCGGTCGACGGGTCGCGCCGAGCTGATCGAAGCGCGCGACCATATACGCTTCGATCATGGGCGCCACCTCGGCGTGACGAACGGTAACTGCATGCGGTGTCACGTCGGAGTCGCCGAAGGCGACGAGCGCCTTCGACCCGCGATGGCCACGTGTTTCAAGTGTCACGAACAAGAGCAGCAAGCGCGCACGTGCGACGGGTGTCATCGCAACCTCGAAGCCGGCGCCGAGCTACCCGCGAGTCACCTCGCGCACGACGGTGACTGGCTGCGCGATCACGGCGCGCGCGCCGCGTCGTCGCTGGATTTGTGCCAGACCTGCCACAGCGAGCGGTCCTGCGCGACGTGCCATGGCGTGACGACCCCAGCGTTGCCATCGCGCACGCGGTTCGCAAATCCGTTCGCTGCGAGCGTGCACCGCGCGGGGTTCGCATCGCGACACAGCCTCGAAGCGAGAGCCGATCCGGGTGCGTGTCAAACCTGTCACCAGCCCGACCGCTGTACGTCGTGCCACGTCGCCAAGGGCATCGCGGGCAGCGATCGTGCAAGCCCGCACCCGCCGGGATGGGTCGGTGCACTCGAGAACCGGCACGGTCGCGAAGCGCGGCGCGATCCGGCGGCGTGCGCGAGCTGTCACGGCGGCGCGGGCGAGCAGCTCTGCGTGCAATGCCACAAGGTCGGCGGGGTCGGCGGTAATCCGCATCCCGCGGGTTGGTCGAGCCGAGTTCCGCTCGACGCATTGCCGTGCCGGCTGTGTCACCCGATCGGAGCGCGATGAGGCGGCGTGCCGCGCTCGTCGCGTTTGCGTTGGCGGTAGGCGCGGGCGGCGCCGGCTTCGTCTCGTGCGGATTTGGTGACCGTCCACGCGCGACGACGCAGGTGCCCGCGCAGTGGCGCGCGGTGCGCATGGCGATCGGCCATCAGAAGCACGTCGGCAAGATCGCATGCGCGGACTGCCACGGCGACTCGTTCGGCAAGCCGGCCGCCGAGCTGTGCGACAACTGCCATGCGAAGACCACGTCGCTGCATCGCGAGGATCCGACGACATTTGACGACGCGCCTGCCTGCACGCAGTGCCACGGCTATGGCGCCGACCTGAGCGTGACACCGTGGAACTGCATGCGCTGTCACGAAGACAAGCGCGGCCACGTTCCTGCTGTCGGGCTCCACGCCGAGGAAGACTGCAGCAGCTGCCACCAACCGCACGGCGAACCGGCGACGACCGCGAAGGGTTGCACCGACTGCCACGCCGGGCGCGAGACCAAGCATGCGGGTCTACACGGCTGCCTCGATTGCCACTCGATGCACGACAAGAAGCCGGTGACGCCGTGCGCGAGCTGCCATACGAAGCAGCAGCGAGCGGCGTCCGTCGGACATCCTGCGTGCGCGAGCTGTCACAAGCCGCAC
>DATDCH010000426.1:0-37762 GCA_036524455.1 Kofleriaceae bacterium
GATCGCGATCGCGCGGCCCGTGAAAGATGACCCGCACGCCGGCGAAGCTCCGCAGGCGGGAGGTCTGCCGTGAACGACATCCTCTTCAACATCGGCTACGCGCACTTCTTGGTGCTCGCGGCCGTGCTGTTCCTGATCGGCATGCTCGGCGTGCTGATCCGGCGCAACGCGCTCATCATCCTGATGAGTGTCGAGCTGATGCTCAATGCCGCGAACATGACCCTGATCGCGTTCTCGCGCATGTGGGGCAAGTCCGAGGCGCTGGGCGCTCACACCTTCGCGCTGATGGTCATCGGCGTCGCGGCGGCCGAAGCAGCGGTCGGTCTCGCGATTGTCGTCGCGGTGTTCCGCGGTCGACGCAACGTCGATGTCGATCGCCTGACGACTTTGAGGAATTAGCATCATGGATCCTCAGAGCCTCAAAATCCTCGGCCTGCCGATGCTCGCGTGGGTGCCACTGCTCCCCCTCATCGGCGCGTTTTTGACCCTCACGCTCGGCCGCCGCATCAGCAAGCGCACCGCGCACACGATCGCGTGCGGCGTCGTGCTGCTCGCGTGCGCGTTGTCGATCTACCTGGTCGCCGTCCCGCTGTGGAAACAGTTCAAGGCGGGTGCGGGCGGCGTCGGCATCGAGCAGACCGTCTACACGTGGATTGAAGTCGGCAGCTTCAAGGCGCAGCTCGCGTTCCGCCTCGACACGCTATCGGCCGTGATGATCCTGATCGTCACGTTCGTCGGCGCGCTGATCCACATCTACTCGGTCGGCTACATGCACAAAGAGAGCGACGCGAGCTACGCGCGCTACTTCGGCTATCTGAACCTCTTCACGGGCTCGATGCTGATCCTCGTGCTCGCCGCGAACCTGCCGGTGATGTTCATCGGTTGGGAAGGCGTCGGTCTATGCTCGTTCCTGTTGATCGGCTTTTGGTACGAGAACGAGTCGTACGCGTACGCCGGCCGCAAGGCATTCATCGTCAATCGCATCGGCGACTTCTGCTTCTTGCTCGGCATGTTCTTGCTGTTCTGGGCGGTCAAGGACACCTCCATCGCGAACACTGCGCGCGGCAGCCTCGACTTCGCGAACCTGCGTGACCCCGCCGCCGGCCCGGCCTACGTGGCGGGCTTCTGGGGCGGCGAACGGCTCTCTGCAGCCGCCGGCATCTTGTTGTTCATCGGTGCGTGCGGAAAGAGCGCGCAGTTGCCGCTGTTCGTCTGGCTGCCCGACGCGATGGCAGGTCCAACCCCGGTCTCGGCGCTGATCCACGCCGCGACGATGGTGACCGCCGGCGTCTACATGGTGTGCCGGATGTCGTTCCTCTACACGGCGTCGACGACGGCGATGATCGTGGTTGCGACCATCGGCCTGCTCACGGCGCTCGCCGCTGCGTTCATGGCGTTCGCGCAGACCGATCTAAAGAAGGTACTCGCGTACTCCACGGTCAGTCAGCTCGGCTTCATGTTCGTCGCGGCCGGCACCGGTAACTGGGTGGCAGCGATTTTTCACCTCGGTACTCATGCGTTTTTCAAGGCGTGTCTGTTCCTCGGCGCGGGCTCGGTCATGCACGGCATGGAGCACGGCATGGAGCATCTGCGCGAGCACGGCAAAGAGGTCGACGCGACGAGCGGCGACATCACGAAGATGGGCGGCATGGCGAAGCACATGCCGATCACGCGCGCGACGTTCATGATCTCGTGCCTCGCGATCGCCGGCATCTTCCCGTTCGCCGGCTTCTTCTCGAAGGACGAGATCCTCGCCGGTGCGTGGGGCGTGAACCCGCCGGGCTGGCCGTTCTGGTACGGCGAGGTGCTGTGGGCAGGCCTGCTGCTCGGCGCGCTCGGCACCGCGTTCTACATGTGGCGGCTCTACTTCCTCGTGTTCTCCGGCAAGGAGCGCAGCGAGGTCGCGAAGCACGCGCACGAGTCGCCGGTGTCGATGACGATGCCGCTGGTCGTGCTCGCGTTCTGCGCGACGATCGCGGGCTTCATCGGCCTGCCGCACCTCACCGGCATCAAGCTGCCGTCGATCATGCACGGCCTGTCGAGCTGGCTCGCGCCGAGCGTGACGCCGAACTGGTACATGCCGAACGCGGCCGAGCCGATGGTGATCGCGGGTCACGCGAGTGACGGGCTCACGTTCGGCCTGATGGGCGTCGCGCTGCTGATCGGCGTGGTCGGTATCGGAGCCGCGTACGTGCTGTACGGGCACGGGCCGAGCAAGACGGTCGAACGCCTGGTCGAAGGCCCGCTCGCGAAGCCGTACGAAGCGTCGAAGGCGAAGCTGTGGTTCGACGAGATCTACGACGTCATCATCGTGCGGCCGTTCAAGGTGGTCGCGCGCGGCCTGTTCGAGGTCGTCGACCGGTTCATCATCGATACGGTCGCGGTCAACGGCAGCGCGTTCATCGTCGGCTTGTTCGGCCGGCTGTCGCGCTGGGTCCAGAATGGTCAGGTCCAGCGCTACCTCGCCGGCGTCGTCGTCGGTGCGGCGCTCGTGTTCTTCATCGCGGACTGCGGCCGCAAGCCCGACTTCACGTACAAGCTCGTCAATAACGAGTACGAGTTCCGCGCCGAGGCCGGCGCCGGCGTGGGCGGCGCGAACGCGAAGCTGCGCTGGGATCTCGACGGCAATGGCATCGACGACATCGACGCGTCCGGCAACCCGCTCGACGCGCCGGTCGTGAAGATCCGCGAGGGCGAGGTCGGCACGTACGTCACGCTCAAGATCGAGGACCCGATCACGCGTAAACCGGTGACGATCACAAAACGGATCCGGGAGGAGGTGCAGTAATGCCCGGCTCGTTCATTCTCCCGCTGATCCTGGCGCTGCCGGTGCTCGGCGCGATCTTCGTGATGTGCACGCCGAAGGGCGAGTCGTCGCTGCACCGCGGTCTCGGCATCGCGTTCTCGACGATCACGTTCCTCGTCTCGCTGCTCATCTTCAAGTTCTTCAACCCGAAGTCCGATGCGTTCCAGCTCGTGTTCGATGTCGAGTGGATTCCAGGCCTCGGCGCTCACTTCAAGACCGGCATCGACGGCATCTCGATCTTCCTTGTCATCCTGACCACGTTCTTGATGCCGCTCACGCTGCTCTGCACGCGTAAGCAGGTCGAGAAGCACTCGCGCGAATTCATCGCGTCGATGCTGGTGCTCGAGGCCGGCATGCTCGGCGCGTTCGTGTCGCTCGATCTGTTCCTGTTTTACGTGTCGTGGGAGGTGATGCTGATCCCGATGTACCTCTTGATCGGCATCTGGGGCGGCCAGCGCCGGCTCTACGCGTCGATCAAGTTCGTCATCTACACGATGGTCGGCTCGCTGCTAATGCTCGTCGCGATCTTCTACATCTACGTCGTCGGCGCGGGCGTGCTCGGCGCGTACACCACCGATCTCGAGAAGCTGATGACCGTCGCGCTGCCGTACAAGGCGCAGGTCTGGTGCTTCGCCGCCTTCGCGCTTGCGTTCGCGATCAAGGTGCCGCTGTTCCCGCTGCATACGTGGTTGCCCGACGCGCACGTCGAAGCGCCGACTGCAGGCTCGGTGATCCTCGCCGGCGTGATGCTCAAGTTCGGCATCTTTGGCTTCTTGCGCTACGCGATGCCGCTGTTCCCGCACGGCGCCGCGGTGTGGGCCCCAGCGCTGATGATCCTCAGTATCGTCGGCATCATCTACGGCGCGTTCGTCGCGTTCGCGCAGGACGACGTCAAAAAGCTCGTCGCGTACTCGTCGGTGAGTCACCTCGGGTTCTGCATGATCGGCGTGCTGTCGTTGACCGCGATGGGCACGAGCGGATCGATCTACGCGATGCTGTCGCACGGCCTCACCACGGGTGGTCTGTTCCTCGGCATCGGCGTGCTCTACGAGCGCCGTCACACGCGCCGGCTCGCCGAGTACGGCGGCATCTGGAAGCAGATGCCGATCTTCTCCGGCTTGTTCCTGATCGTCGTGATGGGCTCGGCCGGTCTGCCCGCGCTGTCTGGCTTCGTCGGCGAGTTCTTGACGATCTTCGGCACGTTCATCGCCGGCGACACGCTGCCAAAAGGCTACTCGATCCCGATGCCGCGGCTGATGGGCGCGCTCGCGGCGACCGGCGTGATCCTCGGCGCGGTCTATCTATTGTTCATGTTCCAGAAGGTGTTCTTCGGCAAGCTCGACAAGGCGAAGAACGGCAAGCTGCCCGACCTACGCCCGCACGAGCTCGTGACGTTCGTGATCCTCGCGATCGCGATCTTCCTCGGCGGTCTGTTCCCGCGGCCGCTGCTGACCGTGATGGAGCCCAGCGTGCAGAAGTTCGTGCGTGACTTCGGCCGTCGCGTCGCCGAGCCCGACGGGCCGGCGCACATCTACGGCTCGCTACCGCCGCCACCCGATGGCCAGGCGAACGCTGCGCAAGCGAACAACGCCGCCCCGCCACCGGCCTCTCCGCCGCCCGCCGCGCCACCAGGAGGTCAGCCGTGATCTTCAATCCCGCCGACCTCGGCTGGCTCGTGCCGTTCTTGATCCTCGCGGTCACCGGCATGCTGCTGGTGCTCGCCGAGGCGTTCTACAAAGGTGAAGACCGCACCGGGCTCGTCACGTTGACCGTGGCGGGCGCGCTCGCCTCGGCGATCGCGTCGATCGTGCTCTACCGCCAGCTCGCGCCGGGTGAGACGCGCCAGATCCTCGGCACGATGCTCGTCGCCGACAAGCTCGGCTACATCTTGTCCGCGGTGTTCGCGGTGATCACGGCGCTGACTGCGCTGATGTCACCGTCGCATCAACGCGAGCACGACTGGAAGATGGGCGAGTACTACGGCCTGCTGTTGCTGTCGGCATCCGGCATGGTGATGCTCGCGCACGCGGGCAACCTCGTCACCGTGTTCCTCGGCATCGAGACGATGTCGATCGCGGTCTACGTGATGGTCGCGATGCGCCGGCGCTCGCGCCGCGGCAACGAAGCCGCGATGAAGTATTTCCTGATCGGCGCGTTCGCGACCGGCTTCCTCGTGTACGGCATGGCGCTGCTCTACGGCGCGTCGGGCACGCTATCGCTCGTGCGCATGCAAAGCGCGCTCAATGCGACCGCGAATCCGGGGCTCGTGATCGCGGGCGCGTTCCTGCTCGTCGTCGCGTTCGGCTTCAAGGTCGCCGCGGTGCCGTTCCACATGTGGGCTCCCGATGCGTACGAAGGCGCGCCGACGCCGGTCACCGCGTTCATGGCGGCTGCCGTCAAGGGCGCCGCGATCGCGGCGATGATGCGCGTGTTCGGCGTCGCGCTCGGCGGCGACGTGCTGCCGTTCGGCACGCTCGGCTGGGCGAGCCCGATGGTCGTGATCGCGGCGATCACGATCACGATCGGCAATATCGGCGCGATCCGCCAAGACAACATCAAGCGCATGCTCGCGTACTCGTCGATCTCGCACGCGGGCGTGTTGCTCGTCGGCTTGTGCGCGATGGGCCTGGGCTCCCCGACGGGCCAGAGCGCGCTCGTCTACTACATCATCGCGTATAGCGTGACCACGATGGGCGCGTTCGCGATCGTCGCGTATGTCGGCAGCCGCGGCCGCGAGCGCCTGTTGGTCGACGACTGGGCTGGCTTTGCGGGCCAGCATCCCGCCGCCGCGCTCGCGATGGTGATCTGCTTGCTCTCGCTCGGTGGCATGCCGCCGACCGGTGGCTTCTTCGGCAAGTTCTACGTGTTCAAGAGCGCGATGGACGTCTACGACGGTCAGCTGCTCTGGCTCGTGCTCGTCGGCGTCGTCAACTCGGCGATCAGCATCTATTACTACCTGCGCATCGTGACTGCGATGTACTTCCGCGAAGCGAACGCGCCGTTCACCGTGACGCGCTCGCCGGGCCTTCTGTTCGTGATCGCGCTCATGCCCGTCGTCGTGCTCGAAATGGGCCTGATGCCGGGCTGGTGGCTCAAGCTCGTCGGCGGCTGACATGTCGCGCCGCGAGCTCGCGAACGCAGCGGGTATCGATGCCGAGTATTTCAATTGGCGCGGTGAGGCGACCGCGGCGAGCGACGAGTCACTCCAGCTCGCGCTGCGCGCGCTTGCGCCCGAGCTAGGCGTCGACATCGAGCGTCATGACGCGCTGGACGCGCTCCAGGCCAAACGCTGGCTCGAGGTCGTGCCACCGGTTGTACTCGCGTGGGACGGTCGCCTCGTGCTGCCGTTCTCGGTGCCGGCCGAGATGGACCTCGACTGGGAGTGCGAGGTCACGCTCGAGGGCGGCGGCATCGTGCGCGGGCACGGCCGCTTGTTCGACTTGCCGGCAAGCGGGCACGCATGGCCCGGTGGGGTCGTGCATTGCGTGCGGCGCGCCGAGCTCTGGCTCGAAGGTCAGCTCGGCTATCACACGGTGAAGTGGAAGACGGCGGGCACCGAGGGCGAGGCGATGGTGATCGCGGCGCCGACGAAGGCGTGGGGCCAACCCGGCTACGGCGCCAAGCGCTGGGGCGTGTTCGCGCCGGTCTACGGGCTCGCAACGCGCGACAGTGGCGCGACCGGCGACCTCGCGACGCTCGCGCGACTCATGCACGCGGTCGAACGGCGCGGTGGCCGCTACGTGGCGGTGTTGCCGCTCCTCGCTGCGTGCCTCGAGGAACCGTGCGAGTTCTCGCCGTACTCGCCGGTGAGTCGGCTGTACTGGAACGAGCTCTATCTCGATCTCGGCAAGATCGCCGCGGAGGTCGGGCTCGTGGTTCCACCGGCGCCACCGATCGAGATCGATGCGCCGATCGACTATCGCGCGCAGTACCGCTGGCGCCGGCCGTTCATCGATCAATGCGCCGAGCGCCTGCTCGCCGACGAGCCCTTCCGGGCCGGCGTCGACGCATGGGCGCGCGACAAAGGCGCGTACGACTACGCCGCGTTTCGCGCGCTCGTCGAGCAGCAGCGCACCGGCTGGCGCGATTGGCCGGCGAAGTTGCGCGACGGGACCGGGTTCGCAGCGACGCGCGACGCTGCGCTCGCGCTCGGTGCCGAGGCTGCGCGCGTCGACTCGCACGTGGTCGCGCAGTGGCTGATGCAGGCGCAGCTGCAGCAGCTGCAGGGTGGCGACGTCACGCTCTACCTCGATCTTCCGGTCGGCGTGAACTGCGACGCATACGAGGTGTGGCGCTGGCGCAAGCTGTTCATGACCGAGCTCGCGGCCGGTGCGCCTCCCGACGCGCTGTTCCTCGGCGGTCAGAACTGGGGCCTGCCGCCGCTGTCACCGCTCGCGCTGCGCCGCGATCGCTATCGCTACTTCATCCAGTGCGTGCGCCATCACATGAAGGTCGCGGGCATGTTGCGTATCGATCACGTGATGGGCTTGTTCCGCCTGTACTGCGTGCCCGACGGCAGACCCGCCACCGACGGTGTGTATTTGCGTTACCAGCCCGACGAGCTGCTCGCGATCGTCACGCTCGAGTCGAGCCGCGCGTGCTGCGCGGTCGCCGGTGAAGATCTCGGCACGGTGCCCGAAGGCGTGCGGCCGGCGATGGGTCGCCACGGCATGTTTCGGCTGCACGTCGGGCAATGGGCGTTTCCGCATCGCCCCGGCGAGGCGCCGGCACCGTCACCCGCCGAAGCAGTCGCGTCGCTCAACACGCACGACACCGCGACGTTCGCGGGCTGGTGGCGCGGCTCCGATATCGATGACAAGCGCGACTTGAAGCTGATCGGTGAAGCGCAAGAACGCGGCGAGCGTCGCGAGCGCGATCGCCAGAAGACCGCGCTGCTCGCATTCGCCGACGCGGCGATCGAGAGGGACATGCTCGCTGAAGTCGAGCGCGCGATGGTGGCGGCGACGACGGACCTCGCGGTCGGGCCTGCCGAGATCGTGCTCGTCGCGCTCGATGACCTCGTGCTCGATCCGGTCCCGCACAACGTGCCAGGCACGATTACCGAGCGGCCGAACTGGCAGCGTCGCGTGCAGGGCTGGGCCGAGTCGCTCGATCCCGAGCGCGCACAACCCGCAGCGGCAGCAGTAATTCACGCAGTCGTCGCCGCACGGCCATCGTCTTGACGGGTTAGCTCGTCGTAAATCTCCGCAGTACGCTGGCACACGGACTGCTCCTTCTTCCGTCAGGAGGATGTCTTATGCGGAATACGGAACGCGGAGAGAGCAGCACCGGGATCGTGGCAGTTTTTGCGATCGTTCTCATGCTCGTGATCGCGGGCTTCATCGCATGGCGCGCCGGCGTGTTCGGTGGTGGCGATAGCGATCGCAAGTCGCTCGACATCAACGTCAACACCCCGAGCTCGAACTAACGATTCGCGCGCGCGGGGCGACGGGGGTACGATCGTGGTGTGCGGCGTACCCTCGTCCTGCTCGCGTTGTGCGGTGCGCCGGCCCCGGTGGCCGCTGGCGACGGCATCGTGCTGACCCTCGCGCTCGGCAAGACGGTCGACGTCGAGGTCGGTAATGCTATCGGTTGGTTCTGCGACGATCCCTCCTTGGTGACCGCGCAGCTCCTCACCATCCGGGAAGTCAATTACTGGCGGGTTAGCGGGGAGAAGGTCGGGACCACCCAATGCCGGGTCGGGACGGACCTGGGCCGTGCAAGCTTCGTGTTCGACGTCACGGTCAAACGACCCACTGTTAAACGCAAGCGCTGAGCGCGTAGGATAGGCGCAGATGCGCCAGGGGCTGTATGCGTTCGCATTGTTCGCTGCAGGCTGCGGCTACACGCCGGGCACCGCGGAGCGCGATGACGCGGGGCCTGACGATGCGCGCATCGATTCGCCGATCGATGCCCGCATCGACACGATGATGATCGACACGATGATCGATACGCCGATGGCCGTCGATACCGATGGCGACGGCGTGGTCGACGGCAGCGACAACTGCCCCGCGGATGCGAACGGTAACCAGCGCAACCACGACATGGACGCGAAGGGCGACGTGTGCGATCGCTGCCCGCACTTGAACGACAACGCGGATCCCGATGGCGATAACGATGGCGTCGGCAACGCGTGCGATCCACGCCCGAACACGGCAGGTGATTCGATCGCGCTGTTCGAAGGCTTCTACGACGCGAGCTCGATCACGACCTGGACCGCGAACGGTGGGACGTGGGTGGTGGCGAACGGCACGCTGAACCAATCGTCGACCGCCGCGACCGACGTCATGCTCGTCGCACCACTCAACCTGACGCGTGCTGCGGTGACGACTGCGGCCCACGTCAACGGCTTCGGCACGTCGTCGGCTGGCAATCTGTTCACGTACCCGCACGTCTCGGTGACCGCGGGCGTCGCGTCGGGGCAGGGCTATTGGTGCTCGGTGCTCGATGATCCCGGCGGCGGTGACAAGATCTACGCGTCGACCGACTGGTTCGGCGTCTCGGCCGACTATCCGGAGGCCCCGTGGCCTGGCACGTTCGCGCCGGGCAGCGACGTGCGGGTCACCGTCGCGCAGGTCGGCAGCAACAACCTTTGCACGGTCGTGCAGGGCGGGACGTCGGCGAACGTGTCGGGCTCGATGGGGCCGACGACGGGCGCCGTGCAGGTCCAGACGCGCACAGCAGCCGCGAGCTTCGACTACTTCTTCGTCGTCTCGATTCCGTAACCTCCGCCGCGTGCTCGTTACAGCTGATAGCCGAGCGCGAACGCGAGACCCACAGTTCCGAACCGCTCGGTGCTCTCGCCGGTGGTCCGGCTGTTGTGCCGGCCGTAGTGCTGGTACAGCTCGAGCGCGAAGCGCGCCCGCACGGCGCCGCCGAAGTCGAACCCGAAGCGCGGGCCGGCGACGAGCCCGGTGTCGGAACGCACGAAGTCCGAGCTGCCATCGTAGAGCGAGAGCCGCTCGAAGCCGGCGTCGAGATCGGCGAACAGGCACGTGCCGACACCCGCCGTGCACATGCGCGCTTCGAGACCGGCGACATAGCGGTAGAAGCCGCCGCTCCAGTCGCTCTCCATCGTGCCGCCGGCGATCGTACCGAACAGCCGCGCGCGGAGGCGAAACGCATCGGTGATGAGGATCGTCGCGGCGCCCTCGGCGGAGTATGCGCCGTACAGCCAGCTGCTACCGCCACCGAGCCCAAGGCCCATCGCGAAGAAGAAGCGATCCGAGCGCGACTTGCGCGGCGCCTCATACGCGGGCGCATACGGCGGCGGCGTCGCTTGCGGCGGCGGATACGCGGGTGGTGGCGTCGTTGGCGATGGTGCCGGCTCGGCGGTGATGCCGGGTCGATCAGGTTGGCCCAGCGGCGCGGATTGCGCGAGCGCGAGCGTCGGCGCTACGCACAGGAGGGACGCTGCACCGAGAACCATCGACCACCGCACGTGCTCAGGATATCCCCGGCAGCGGCGGCACGAGCGGGCAACCAAGCGCGTGCGACGTGAAAATCGCGTGAGCGACCTCGTGCACACGTCAGCGCACAGCAGTCTCTGAGCCGTCCGTTCGGCTCAGTCGTCGACTTCGGCGGCCTTCTCGTAGCGCTTGCGCACGTTGTGATCGAGGACCGCTTTGCGCAGCCGGATCGACGCGGGCGTCACCTCGACGAGCTCGTCGTCGTTGATGAACTCGAGCGCGTACTCGAGCGTGAGCTGGCGCGGCGGTGCCAGGACGAGCTTCTCGTCGGCGGCCGTCGTGCGGATGTTCGTCAGCTTCTTGACCTTGTTGGGATTGACGACGAGGTCGTTATCGCGCGCGTGGATGCCGACGATCATGCCGCTGTAGTTCTTGATGCTCGGGCCGATGAACAGCTGGCCGCGCTCCTGCAGATAGAACAGACCGTACGCGTTCGACACGCCGTCCTCGCTCGAGATCAGCACGCCGTTCTGGCGCGTGCGGATGTCGGGGCCCTGCAGCCCGTACTCCGCGAACTGCGTGTAGAGCACGCCGGTGCCGCGCGTGTCGGTCATGAACTGCGAGCGGTAGCCGATGAGGCCGCGCGCGGGGATCCGATACTCGAGGCGCGTGCGGCCGGGAGCCGACGGGCGCATCTCGCGCATGATGCCGAGGCGACGGTTGAGCTCCGCGACGACAGCGCCGACGTAGTTCTCGTCGAGATCGATGACCGCGTCCTCGTAGGGCTCGGTCGTCCTGCCGTTCTCGTCGGTGTCCAAGATGACCTTCGGCTGGCTGACGCAGACCTCGTAGCCTTCGCGACGCATCGTCTCGATGAGCACGGTCAGGTGCAGCTCGCCGCGACCGGAGACGCGGAACACGCCGGCGTCCGCCGTGTCCTCGACGCGGAGCGCGACGTTGCTCTTCAGCTCGCGGTGCAGGCGCTCGGCGAGGTTGCGCGACGTGACGTACTTGCCTTCCTTGCCCGCGAACGGCCCGTCGTTGACGCGGAAGTTCATCGTGATCGTCGGCGCGTCGATCTTGAGCAGCGGCAGGATCGTCGGCTCGGCGATCGACGTGATCGTCTCGCCGACGTTGAGGTTCTGCATGCCGGTGATCGCGACGATGTTGCCGGCGATCGCCTCGGCGAGCTCGAAGCGCTTGAGGCCTTGGAAGCCGAGCACCTTCTGGACGCGGAACTCTTCCTTCTTGCCGTCGCGATGCGCGAGCAGGATGCGATCGCCGACCTTCGTGCGACCGGCGCGCATGCGGCCGATCGCCATGTAACCGAGGTAGTCGTCGTAATCGAGCGTCGCGACCTGCATGAGCAGCGGCGCGTCGGGATTGCCGGCCGCAGCCGGCACCTTCTCGACGATCAGATCGAGCATCGGGCCGAGGTCTTTCGGCTCTTGGCCGAGCTCGCGGATCGCATAGCCCTGGCGACCCGATGCGTAGATCACCGGGAAGTCGAGTTGCTCGTCGGTGGCGCCGAGCGAGACAAACAGCTCGAACACCTGATCCATGACGTCGTGCGGATCGACGCCGGGACGATCGATCTTGTTGACGACGACGATCGGGCGCAGGCCCATCTCGAACGCCTTCTGCGTCACGAACCGCGTCTGCGGCATCGCGCCTTCGTAGGCGTCGACGAGCAGCAGCACGCTGTCGACCATGCCGAGCACGCGCTCGACCTCGCCACCGAAATCGGCGTGGCCCGGCGTATCGACGATGTTGATGCGCGTGCCCTTCCACGTCACCGCGGTGCACTTGCTGAGGATCGTGATGCCACGTTCGCGTTCGATGTCGTTGGTGTCCATCGCGCGTTCGGCGACGACCTCGCCGGTGCGGAACGTGCCCGCTTGTTTGAGCAAGCCGTCGACGAGCGTGGTCTTGCCGTGGTCGACGTGGGCGATGATGGCGACGTTACGAATACTCGGCGAAGACATTACGAATCCTTCACGAGCACGCGCTCGCACGCCGCGAGGACGCGGACTTCTGGCAACAGCTCCGGAGCCGACAGCAGCGCGGCGATCACGAGATCCTGCGTACCGGTGATCGTGTACGCGGGGTCGTCGGTCTTGATCAGTGCGCCTTGCACACGCAGGTTGCGGACCGGCACGCTTGCCTGGTTGCTGACGGTCGCGACCGCGCCGGTGACCTGAATCCGCGCGAGCGCAACGCCGCGCATATCGAGCACCGCGGCATGGTTCGCATCGCCGACCGGGAATACGCGCGCCATCGCTTCGCCATCGCGATACAGCGTGGTGCCGTTCTGCGCGGCCGAGCCCGCCCACTGTGTGGTGCCGAGGTTCGAGATCAGCGGCGGGCCCCCGACGATCAGATCGACGGGACCGATCGAGCCGCGGCACGGCCGGATCGGCCTCAGCTCGGCGACCAGCACTCCGGACGCGTCGCGCACCTGAATGGCGGGCGGCGCAGGAGGCGGGGCCTCCTTCTTACCTTGGCAACCAAGGAGAGCCAGGAACAACAGACTGCGCATAGACGGGCGGCGGTTTGTATCAGGCTGCCGGGAGCTGAGCAATGCTAAGTCTTCGCGATCCCTGTGAGTCCGTGATAACCCCTGGGGAATGAGGCGGCTGCTGCCGCTACTCGTTTACCTCAGCGCCTGTGGCAGGCCTGGCTCGTCGGAGCACGTGGTCGCGCGCCGCGAGGACGGCGGTTCTGCGCGCGCCGATGCCACGGTCGGGTTGGCCCCGCTCGCGCTCGGCATGCCGGAGCTCGCCGGGTTCGGATATCGGGCGCGCGGAGGTCATGCCGCGTTCAAGCTCGCACGCGTCGCGGAGGCCGCAGGCGCTTGGGCAGACGTCATCGCGCGATGTCGCGAGGCGCTGGCGGCGGATCCGGATCATCTCGACGCCGCGTATCTGCTCGCGGTCGCGCTCGCCAAGACCAACGGCAGTGCCGAGCAGATCCTCGCGCCGCTGACCAAGGCCGTCGCGGCCGACTACGCGAAGTGGGGCACCGCGTCGCTCGAGCAGCCCGCACTGCAGCCGTTCCTCGTGACCACGACCGGGCAGGCGTGGCGGCGTCGCGTCGAGGACGATCGGCAAGCGTTCACCGCGGCACTCGCGCGTTCGTTGCTCGTCATGTCGCAGCACGACCTCTACGCCTACGATGCGGAACGCGCGCGCTGGTATCGGCTTACGCGCACCGGCGGCGCGGTGGTCGCTACGATATTCGTGCGCTCGCAGCACACGCTCGCGTACGTCACGCGCCAGCGCGTCAAGGACACCGGCAAACCGCGGACGAAAATCGGCATCGGCATCGTCGATCTCGCGAGCGGTCGTGCCCGCAAGTCGATCGAGTTGCCCGGTGCCGCGCCGAGCGCGCAGCTCACGGTCGGTTACAACAACCGCAAGACGCCGGGCTTCATCGTGCGCAGCGGCAAAGCGACGTGGCGCCTGCTCGACACCGACAAGCTCGCGCTCGAGAGCGTGCCGGCGACCGCGCATGCAGACTATCCGGCGTACCTCGCCGACGCGACGCGGCTCCAAGTCACCGGTCGCAGCGCGCGCTTCGATCGCGCGGCTGTCGCTCGCATTACTGCCGACTGGGACGACAACATGCTCGCGAGCGCGGTCAAGATCGCCGGCTCGAAGAAAGTCGTGACCGTGCCGAGCCCGGGTCTGATCGCCGGCGACAGCGCCGCGTGGTCCGCGGATCGCACGCAGCTCGTGTTTGTCGCGCAGCTCTCCGACACGTGCGCGCCGAACGTCGCGACCGCGGCGGCATTCGTGGCCGACGCCGCAACCGGAACCGTGCGCGAGCTCGAGCGTGCGATCGGTGGCATCGCGGTCGAGTGGTACGGCGAGCGCACGCTCGCGATCTCCGGCGATCGCGGTGTGTCGATCGTCTCGCTCGATGGCAAAGCACCGCTCGTGCTCACCGGCGCCGACGGCCTCGTCACGCCGCGCCGCAAGCCAACGTGTTCTGCGGAGCCCACCGTCGAGGAACCGATCGCTGACGAGGACGAAGGCACACCTTAGCTTTATTCAGCGAAACGCCCGGGTTCACGCGAACTTCACGAGTCGGTAGCTACCACCGCGCGCAGATAGCTTTTCACCAGCTTTCGACAGCCCAGCGCCTGTGGTTTCGGGCTTTTGCCGTCGCGAGCGCCGATGGCACATTGGGTGCTTTTTAGTCTCGCCATCATGCGTTTGCGAGAAATGGCTGCGGCGGGCATGGGTGGCATCGGAGCCACCGTCGTCGACGTGACGCTGCTCGTCCTGATGGTCGAGCACGGCACGCCGGTGGCGCTCGCCGCGTTCATCGCTGCAGCGTGTGGTGCCGCGGTGGGCTTCACGATGAACAAGTACATCGCGTTTCGAGATCGCACGCCGATCTCGTTCGAGCAGTGCGCTCGCTTCGGCCTCGTCGCCGTGGGAACCGCACTGCTCATGGCGGCAGCGATGCAGATCTTTGCCGTCAAGCTCGGCGTTCCGTACCTGGTCGCCAAGTTCATGTGTTCCGCGCTCGTGTTCTTCGGTTGGACGTATCCCGCACAGCGCTACCTCGTGTTTCGTCGTCGTCCTCGGTTGTCGCCGTGGATGTCTCTTTCGTAGGAGCTCGCCATGACCGCACTACTTCCATTCGTCGACCTCTCGATCGTTGTCCCCGCTTATAACGAGCAGGAGCGCTTGCCGCCGACGCTCGCCAAGCTGCATGCGTTTCTCCAGACGCAGCCGCTTCGCTACGAGATCGTCGTCGTCGACGACGGCTCGAAGGACGACACGATCGGCGTGACGGAAGCCGCGATGGCGACGATCCCGAACCTTCGCCTCCTGCGCCAGATGCCGAATCGCGGCAAGGGTGCAGCCGTGCGCCGCGGCATGCTCGAAGCGCGCGGTCAGATCCGCGTGATGTGTGACGCGGACGGCTCGATGCCGGCCGAAGAGCTGCCGAAGTTGCTCGCGCCGATCATCGCTTGCAAAGCGGAGATCGCGATCGGCTCGCGCTACGCCGAAGGTGCCAAGACCGACGTCAAGCAGCCGTTCTATCGCGTGTGGTGGAGCCGCCTCTGCAACCGCGTGATCCAGCGGTCGCTCGTTCCGGGCGTGCGCGACACGCAGTGCGGCTTCAAGGCGTTTACCGCAGAAGCGGCACGCGACCTGTTCCGCTACGCGCGCATCGACGGCTGGGCGTTCGACCTCGAGATCCTCGCACTCGCGCGGCGCCGCGGCATCAGCATTGCCGAGGTCGGTGTCGAGTGGAAAGACGACGGCCGCTCGCGCGTCAACCCGCTCAAAGACATGTGGAAAGTGATCCGCGAAGCACTCGCGATCCGCCGCAATCTCCGTCGGGGCGTCTACGAGTCCTTGCCTGCCGCCGCGTAGGTGAGTAGGTTTACGCCGCTCACTCGTCGGAGAGGGAGAGGTGACCGCCGGCGACGGCGCGGCAACGCGACGGCGCGGGAGGAAAGTCCGAGCTTCATAGGGCAGGGTGCTGGTTAACGACCAGTCGAGGTGACTCGCAGGAAAGTGCAACAGAAAGCAAACCGCCTGTCGCAAGGCAGGTAAGGGTGAAAGGGTGCGGTAAAAGCGCACCGCCTCGTTGGTGACAACGAGGGCAAGGCAAACCCCACCCGAAGCAAGACCAGACAGGGGTCGTGTGGCCCGCACGATGACTCCGGGTTGGTCGCTCGAGCCCACCGGCAACGATGGGCCTAGAAGAATGGTCGCCAGATACAGAACTCGGCTTATCGACCTCTCCGACGGGTGAGCCTTTTGATTGGTAGTGCAACGACTCGCGGCGGCTGATCACCCCGCCGCTCACCCAAACGCGCGGCGCCGCGTGATACCGTGATGTCGAGGGTATGGATCAGCGCTCTCCCGTACACGAGCTGGTGAATGCGCTGTGGCGAGCCCTCCACGAGCTGGGCTCGGATGCCGCGACCAACGAGATCGAGCAATGGGGCTTTTCGATTCACGCCGCGCTGTCGGCGCCGGGTCGGGAGTTCCACAACCACGACCACGTGATCAGCCTGGCGAAGGAGGGTGACCCGCTCGAGGTCATCGCCGCGCTCTATCACGACGCCGTCTACATCCAGGTCGATCAAGGGCCGCCGCGCTCGATGAAGGCCGAGATGGACCGCGTGCTCATGCACGCCGACGGTGGCTGGCGCGTGCTCGCCGGTGCCGCCGACGACGAGGTCAGCGCCGACGTGCTCGCGATCTTCGGCCGCCGGGTCGGCGACGTCGTGACCTCGACGGCGGGCCTCAACGAGTTCGCCTCGGCGCTCGTGTGCAGCATCCAGCTCCACCAGGCCCTCGACCGTCACCAGCGGATGGCGGTCGCCGCGTGCATCGAGCAGACGATCCCGTTCCGCACGAGCCCGGTCGTGCCGTTGCGGGAACGGCTCGCTCAGCTCGGCGTCACCGGCGAAGAGCTCGAGGAGATGGTCAAGCGCGCGGTGCGCGTCAGTAACCGCGATGTCGAGAACTTCTCCGACAACGATCCGGCGAGCTTCCTCGACAACACGTGGAAGCTACTGCCGGAGAGCAATCCGGCACTGCACTCGCCGATGGTCTACACCGTCCACGACTATCGGGTTGCGCTACAGAAGATGGAGGGCTTCTTGTCGTGGCTGCCCGCCGACCGCGTGTTCCACACGTGGGGCGACGAGCCGAAGCCCGAAATCCACGCGCGCCGCGTCGCGCGCACGACCGGCAACCTCGAGCTCGCGGTGCGCTACCTGCGCGCGAAGCTGTACTCGATCGCGCTGGTCGAGGCGCTCGCCGAGATCTCCGGCGGCGACGTGCCGGTCGATTACTTCATGGGTGGCGTCAAGGATCGCGAGCGCCCCGACATGAAGCGCATCGAGAATTATCTGCCGAAGCTCGGCTCGGCGGCGGATCTCGATCCACCCCTGCAGCGCCTGCTCGCCGAAGGCCGCGCATCGGAGTCGAGCTTCGACACCAAGCCATCGCCGGTCGGCGCGT
The DNA here is from genome assembly GCA_036524455.1 of Kofleriaceae bacterium. Classification (GTDB taxonomy): domain Bacteria; phylum Myxococcota_A; class Polyangia; order Haliangiales; family Haliangiaceae; genus JABFXX01. Next base: position 17,214 of record DATDCH010000426.1, read on the forward strand.
TCTTGATGGAGACGGTCGGCGAAGCCATGGTGATGAAGGGCGTCGAGACCGCGAAGCGCTGGTGGGCCGGCGCGGGCGACGCGCACTCGTTCATCGCCGCGCAGCCGCCGAGGCCGGTCGCCGCGATCGCGCGCGCTGCCGCCAACATCATCGACACGCGTCGCGATCGCCTGTTCGCGCTCGCTGAGCGGCTCGAGTCGTGAAGGCCAGCGCCGTCATCGTGCTGCTGGCGGCCTGCGGTCCCGACGAAATCGATCTCACCGGTATCTACCGCGTCGACGCCGATGTCGCGTCGATGCCGTGCGGCGCCGATCAACCGGTCGCGATGCCGCCGCCCTATCTGAAGTTTGCGAAGGGCGCGTTCCTCGGCGCCGAGTACTTCTCGATGCTGACGTGCTCCGACGAAGCCGGCACGAACTGCACCGGTGGCGGCCTGTTCGGCGACTCGTTTGCCGAGCCGATCGATGGTGGTTGGCGCGGCGTCATCTACTCGGCGAGCGGCACGATGACGTGTTTGCTCGCGTACACCGAGCAGACCGCGATCCTCGACGGCGCGCACATGGTTGTCGACACGACGACGTACAGCGAAGAGGACCCGACTGCGGAATGCACGGCCGAGGAAGCGGAGCGGCGCAATACGCAGATGCCGTGCACCGAGCACGAGCAGATCGATGCGACGCGGCTGTGAGCTCGCGCTGATCGCGTGTTGTGCTGCGTGCACGCAGGACTTCGTCGATCTGACCGGCGTGTATCGCGTCGACGAGAATGTGTTGTCGATGCCGTGCGGCATGGACGCGCCGGTCGCCGCCCCGTGGCCGTACTTGGAGATCGCCGAAAGCACGCAGCTCGCCGGGTTCTGGTTGCGCCGCTGCTCCGACCGCGCCACAACGAACTGCGTGGGCGACATCGTGCTCGACGCTCTGTCGCAACCGACGGGCGAAGGTTGGCTCGGCGAAATCACGGGCACGAGCGGCACGTCCCCGTGCACGCTGGTCTACGTCGTGCAGTCGGCGCGGCTCGACGGCGAGCACCTGATCTTCGTCGTCGAGGAACACCGCGAGGAGGTTCCGGACTTCGAGTGCTCGATTTACGAGGCGCAGCTGCGCAGCACGCTCATGCCGTGCACGAAACACGAGAGGTTCGATGCGACGCGGCTGTGAGCTGCTCTTCGTCGCCTGCCTCGGCGGCTGCTGGGGCAAAGCGGCGATCGACATGACCGGCACGTATCACGTGACGTCGCACGTCGCGTCGGCGTGCACCGACGACATGCCGGTCGCGACGCCGGCGCAGTACGTGCGGTTCGTGAGCTCGGCCGGCGGCTACACGATGCAGGTGTGCTCGTCGATCGACGCGAACACCTGTTCGGACGTCGCGGAGCTCACCGATCCGATCGACGGCGATGGCTGGCGCCAGAACGAGCGCACGGTCGTGGACGGCCTCGGCATGGACACCTGCCAGCTCGAGCTCGTCGAGGGCACCGCGTATCTCGACGACGATACGTGGCTGACCGTCGACATCACGACGTACCGGTCGGCGCCGTTCGATCGCAGCGCGCCGGAGTGTGCTGATCCGCCCGACGAGCGGTTCGACGAGCTGCCGTGCGAGTCGCATGTGAAGATCAGCGCGACCCAGCTGACGACGCTCTAGGCTGTGAGCTCACCAGGCACGTGCGGCATCCGTACGAGCTAATACTGACGCATCAGCCTTCGGGCTTCGGCTCGTCGGTCTTCGCTGCGGGCTCGTCGATCATGTCCTTGCGATAGACGAGGCGGCCACAGCGCGGGCAGGTCTCGATCGACTCCATGCGCGCGAGGATGTTGTTGAGCTGCGGCGGCAACGCCATGTGGCAGCCCTGGCACACGCCTTTGACGACGGGAGCGACCGCGTAGCCGCGCTTGGCCGACAGCGTGTCGTAGACCTTGACCCAGTTCTTTTCGACCCCGCTGCGTGCCGTATCTCGCGCGGCGCGCGCTTCGGCGAGCTGGGATTCGAGCGATTGGATCTGATCCGCCATGCCAGCTTCGCTCGTCGCCAGCTCATCGCGGAGCTTTTGTACGTCGGCATCGCGCGACTGCAGTTGCTGGTTACTTTGGTTACTCGCTTCGGCGACCTTCTTGAGCTCGCCTTCGCGGTCTTGGATCGATTTGCGCTTGTTCTCGACCTCGCGGCTCGCGGCGTTGAACTCTTTGCTGTTCTTCGAGGCTTGCAGCTTGGTCTGTGCGGTCTTGAGCGCCTCGCGTTCGCGATCTATCAGCTCCTGCTGGGACTTGCGCCAGCTCTCGGTCTCCGCGAGCTTGGCGCGCTCGCCGTCGAGCATTCCCTGCAGCTTCGTAAGGTCCCGGCGCAACGGATCGAGCTTTGCCGGTAGTTGCTTCGCGGCGCTCTCGAGCTCGCGGACCTTGACGTCGCACGTCTGCAGCTTGAGCAAGTTGAGTAACTGATCGCGCACGGACAACCTTTCTACTTCTGAAGCTACTTTTCAGGTCGTGGGCCCACCTGGGCTCGAACCAGGGACCCACCGGTTATGAGCCGGCCGCTCTAACCGACTGAGCTATGGGCCCGCTTTCGTGGATGCCACACGGTGTGGAACACCGCACGAAACGCGAAGGGACACTATCAGGTTGCCAGAAAACGACAACCTCCCGCGTCACATCACCCACTGCGTCAGTTCGGCGCGGCGCTATACTCCGAGGACGATGAACCTCGGCAATATCGCGCGGGTGGTTACGGTTGCCGCGGCGTGCCTGGCGGCCGCCGGATCGGCAACTTCGAACAGCAATAACAGCCCCGCGGTGCAGCCGCAGAACGCGAACATGAGTCCGCCTCCTCCGCAGGAGATGGACCCCTCTCGCGCGCTCGGTCTGTGGCGCTCGACATTCGGCGCCGTGAAGATCGAAGCCGACAACAGTCGAGGCGGCATCGCTACTGGCGCGGTGCAAGGCGTTTGGGTCTACCAACGCCGCGGCCAAGAAGTGATCGGTTACTTCAACGGTCAGCTGCGCGGCAACGTCCTCGACTTCCGCTGGCAAGAGCCGGGCAGCGCCGATGCGCCGCCGCTTCTCGGTGCCGGTTATCTCGTGTTCGAGCAGACCGGTCGCCAATACTCGGGCCGTTGGTGGAGCGACAAGCGCGATCGCGTCGGCGACTGGAATGGTTGGCGGCAAGCGAACGCGCAGCCGCAGCCGCAAGTCGGCACGTACGGCGGCGCTCCTTATGGCGGCTCGACGTATGGCCAGCCGCCGCCATATGGCCAGCCGCAACCGTACGGTCCGCAGCAACCCGCACCGCAACAGCAACCGCCGGCGCCTGCGCAGCAGCCGTATGCGCGCCCGCCGCAGCAATACCCGCAGCAACCTGCGCCGCAGCCGCCGCAACAGCAACCGTATTATCCGCAGCAGCCGCAGCCGTATTATCCGCCGCCTCGCTAGCCAACGGATCAGCAGCTTGCTCATCGGTTGGCCAGGCGTGGCTCCGCGGAAAGCTTCGCGGTAGGGTCCCGCCATGCGGTTCGCCAAGTATCACGGTCTCGGCAACGACTTCCTCGTCGTCGATCTGCGAGACGCGCGCGGTGACGAAGCCGCCGCGGTGCAGGAGCCGGCCGTGGTCAAAGCGGTGTGCGATCGCCAGTTCGGCGTCGGCGGCGACGGCGTGCTCGCGGTGCTGCCCGGCGATCCAGGCGCGGACGCACGCATGCGCGTGCTCAACTCCGACGGTAGCGAAGCCGAGATGTGCGGCAACGGCATCCGTTGCGTCGCGAAGGAGCTGTTCGATCGCGGCGGCGTGAAGAAGGATCGGATCGCGATCGATACCGGCGCAGGCCGACTCGTGTGCGCGATCGAGCAGCGCGACAACGTCGCGCAGATGGTCACCGTCGAGATGGGCGCACCGCGCCTTCTGCGCGGCGAGATTCCGATGACCGGGCCCGCGAACGAGCGCTGCGTCGAGCAGCCGATCGACATCCAGGGTCAGCCGACGCGCAAGGTCACGTGCGTCTCGATGGGCAACCCGCACGCGGTGACGTTTGTCGACAGTGGCAACTTGCGTGAGCTCGCCGAGACCGCGGGGCCGCGCGTCGAGACCCACGCGTGGTTTCCGAACAAGACGAATGCAGAATTCGCACGCGTGATCAGCCCGCGGGAGATCGATCTCGTCGTCTGGGAGCGCGGCTGCGGCATCACGCTCGCGTGCGGAACGGGCGCGTGCGCGACGGTCGTCGCCGCGGTGATTACCGGCCGCGCCGAAGAGGGTAGCGACGTGCTCGTGCATCTGCCCGGCGGCGATCTCGTGATCACGGTCGAGAAGGGGCTGACGAATGTGCTGATGCGCGGACCCGCGCTGCATGTGTTCGACGGCGAGCTATCGCCGCGATCGATCACGCCGCGCCCGTAGCGTACTGTCTGCGGTGGCTCCCCGAAGGCGGCGTCTGGCCCGGGCATCGACGACGACATCGTCGTCGCTCGCGGCGCTGCGTACTTCCTGGTATTCCTGACCGGATGAACGAACATCTCGCGACGAGGCTCGTCGTGGGCCACAAGCGGCTCGCGTTTGGTCGATTTCGGCTCGTCGTGCTGTCGGGGCCAGATACCGGTAAGGAGATACTGTCCGATGGCGAAGAGCTCTCGATCGGATCGGATTCGGGAAACAGCCTCGCGCTGACCGACCCCACGGTGTCTCGTCAGCACTGCACGATCACGGTGACCGCAGAGGGGCCGCTGCTGAGGGACCTCGGCAGCACGAACGGCACGACCCTCGGTGGCTACCGCGTCCTCACCGCTTACGTCGGGCCGGGCGCAATGCTGGGGGTCGGTCATTCGTTGCTTCGGTTCGAGCCTGTGGACGACGAGTCCGAGGCGCCGTTGTCGCAAGACGAGAGCTGGGATCGTGCACTCGGACGCAGCCCTGCGATGCGCCGGATCTTCGAGCTGCTTCCCCGCATCGCCGCGTCCAATTCGACGGTGCTGCTGGAAGGAGAGACGGGCACGGGCAAGGGCCTGATCGCGGAGGCGCTGCATCGAAACAGCCCGAGAGCCGACGGGCCTCTCGTGGTCGTGGACTGCGGCTCGATCCCGCCGACGCTGATCGAATCGGAGCTGTTCGGCCATGAAAAGGGCGCGTTCACGGGTGCGAATACCGCGCGGGCGGGAGCCTTCGAGGCTGCGCAGGACGGCACGGTGTTCTTGGACGAAATCGGCGAGCTTGCTCTGGACATGCAGCCCAAGCTCCTACGTGCACTCGAGGAGCGCACGGTCAAGCGCCTCGGAAGCGTGCATGCGGTCCCGCTCCAGGTTCGGGTGATCGCTGCCACCAACCGCGACCTCCGCGAGGAGATCAACAAAGGGACGTTTCGTTCCGATCTCTACTACCGGCTGAACACCGTCAAGATTCGAATTCCTCCTCTCCGCGAGCGTCCTGAAGACATTCCGATGCTCGTTTCGCATTTCTATGGCCAGTTCGTGGGCAACGAAACGGCCGAGCCCTCGCCGGCGCTGCTGTCGAGTCTGTGCAGGCAGAGCTGGCCCGGCAACGTGCGCGAGCTGAGAAGCGCCGTCGAGCGGGCGGTGCTCCTCGGTGATCTCGAGCTATGGAACGAGATCAACGCGCCGGGCGCGCAACCGAGCTCCGGCGCCGAGCCCCGCGACGTGTTCGATCCGGCGCTGTCGTTTCGAGCCGCAAAAGATCGTGCGGTCGCCCGCTGGGAAAAATGGTTCGTGGACGAGCTCACGCGGCGCCATACTGGAAACCTGTCGCGCGCGGCGCGAGCTGCTCGCATGGATCGCAATCACCTGCGCGAGCTGCTCCAAAAGCACGGCGTCGGCGCGAAGGACGACTGACGACGCAGCGGCTGTAGCCGCGAGCTCCTCCAGAAGCACGGCGTTGCCGCTACGACCCGGTGAACAGCTCGCCTGCGCGAGCGCGGCCGGACTCGACACGCACGATGATCTTGCCGGTGCCGTCGAGGCGCAGCAGGTGTCGGCCCGGCAGCATCCGGTACCACAGCTCGTGGCCTGGGCCGACGACTTCGGGGGCGCGCTCGATCACCCGCACGCGCACGTGATGCGGGTGGCGAACGAGACGCGTGCGCTTGGCGACCAGCCGGATCACGGCGGTCTCGCGCACCTCGACGCAGACGGCCGCGTTCGTGTCGCGGAGCAGGATCGGTCGGGAGATCGGATCCAACACCTCGCAATCAGGCCGTTGCGACTCGAGCGTACGAGTCTCGACGAGCATGCGCTCGAACTGATCGTCGGTAACGTCGAACACGAGATGAGTGTGCTCGATGTGATCCGTTGGCCGGATGTTCGCGCGGAGCCACTGGTGCGCCTCGTACTCCCAAACGCCGGCAACCGCGTTGACCGCGAAGACGTTACGGCCGGCAAGTGGATGTGGCGGGTTGACCCGCGCGGCGGGGATCCGTCTGGCTCGAACCTGACGCTCGATCGCGGCGTCATGGTGTCCCCAGTCGAGGTTGGAATCCGCGGTCCATTCGAATGCTCGTTTCTTGTCGAGGATGGTGCTGTTCGTAAACGAGAGCGGGTTCGTCCAGTAGGGAACGTTCTCCACGACGCCGAGCAACACGATCGCGCCGAATCCCGCGATCGCGAGCCGCGACCGCTTGATCTGGGCGAGCGCGGTGGCGACCAGTACGAGGACTAGCGGCACGCACATCAGCGTGTACCGGTACCCGATCTGAACGCGGAAGATGAACGAGAAGTACGCGAGCGGCACCGCGAGCATGGCGACGATGATCACGACGTGAGGTCGCCGCCACAGCCGGCGTCGGAGCGCGACACCGGCGCCGACGAGCGTCACCGCGATCAGCGCGAGCGGTGTCTTGATCGCCCAGTGGAACAAATAATAGTACCAGACGCCGCTCGAGTAGTGCTCGCCGAGCACGACGACGTTCCACGTGATCTCTCGTTCGCGGGCGATACACATGTCGAGACCGGTCAAGAACGCCTCGGGCAGCGGAAGCCGCAGCCAAGGCGCAGACTGGGTCAGCGAGATGAAGGGTTGCGAGGACAGCTCGATGTCCGCCAGCGGCGAGAACATGTCCTGGAAACCGAACGCCGCGGCGATCACGAACAGTGCTGCGACGGCGCACGAACCGAGTGCCACGACGCCGCGACGAATCGGGACCCGGTCGCGCTGCACGATCACCGCGACGATCGCTGCCACGTAGAGCGGTGCCGCGAGCAGGATCGCGCTGAACTTCGTCGCGAACGTCGCACCGAGCGCCGCGCCGGCCCAAAAGCCACGCCGTGGCGAGGGGTGCTCCCAGAACGCGAGGAACGCGAGCGCAGACAGCACGGTGCACGCCGCGAGCGGAACGTCGACGGTCACGACGGTGCTGTGCGCGATGAGGTTGGGCTCGAGGCAGATCAAGATCACGGCGAGCGGGCCAGCGGCGGGCGGGCCGAGCCGCCGTGCCAGGAGGAACGTGCCGGCCGCGAGCAGCAGAAACCACGCGGCCATCGGCAGCCTCGCGAGGAAGAGGCTCGTCTCGGGCGCGTCCGCGAATCGCGCGAAGACCGCGTTGGGTACGCTGACCGGTGTCTTGGAGTCGTAGCCGGGATTGCTCCAGCGCTCGGAGATTCCTTCGAGGAACCGCTCGCTCCAGCCCAGATGCAGGTGCTCGTCGTAGGTCCAACCTTGGGACTGAGCCGTCCCGACGATGCGAGCCACGGAGATCACGACGAACAACACGGCGGTGAGCAGCAGTGCGTGATTGGACGCGAAGCGAACGAGACGCACGACCGCCTCACGTCCCAGGCGGCCCACATCTGTCACCGAAGCGATTTCCTCGGGCATCAAGAGTGCGCGGGTCGCAACGCGGCAGCGTACTGACATGCCGGGCCACAAGTGCAGCCCCAGTGCCGTACCTCCGAGCGGGACAACTGGCGCTCCGGTAGTGCTCGCCCCCGTATGAAACTGCTGGCGCCAGCCCGCGGGTATGGGCTCGCGCCAGCAGTTGGCCCCCGGCAACACTCGTCGTGCCGTACGCGCAAGTGCTGGTCTATCGGTTGCAGACGCGAGAGGGCATGACCGACACACTCACGTTCCTCGTCCCTGCGTTTCGGGAAGCGGCAACCATCGCAACACTGCTCGAGCGTGTGCTCGCGGTGCCGACCGAGCAGGTTGGTTTCGGCAAAGAGGTCATCGTGTGCGACGACGGCTCCGATGACCAGACCGCGGACCGGGTCCGCGAGGTCGCCCGTCGCGACCCCCGCGTGCGCATCGTCGTGCATGCCCGCAATCAGGGAAAGGGCGCCGCGGTTCGCAGTGCGCTCGCGAATGCTCGAGGCAACTGGGCCGTGATTCAGGATGCCGACCTCGAATACGACCCGCAGAACATCCTCCCGATGCTCGAGCTCGCAAAAGCCGGCGCGCAGGCGGTCTACGGTTCGCGGTTCCTGGCGAATGGCCACCCCGAGGGGATGTGCCGACTCAACTGGCTCTGCAACAAGCTGCTGACGCTGACCGCGAACGTGTTGTTCGGGATGTCGATCACCGACGAGGCCACCTGCTACAAGCTCGTGCGCACCGATGTGCTGCTCTCGCTCGGCCTCGAGAGCAAAGGGTTCGAGCTCTGCCCGGAGATCACGGCGAAGCTAGGTCGCCGGCGAATCCGCGTCCACGAGGTTCCGATCCACTACAGTGGTCGCTCGGTCGCGCAGGGCAAGAAGATCCGCTGGACCGACGGCGTGAAAGCGATCTCGACGCTGTGGCGATATCGCTTGATGCGGCAGGTTCGACCGTCGCGCAGTCTGCCGCAAACGACGTAGTGCTCGAGCCGCGCAGCGTGCAGCGGTGCTGGGCTCGAGCGCGGTCTCCGATCGGCGCCGCTTCCTTGTCGGTCGGTAGATTCCACGAAGCCACGCGCAGCGTGCAGCGGTGCTGCGCTCGCAGCGTCGGCGGCGGCGCGATCTCCATCCCGCTCACCGTCGACGCGTCTTGCGGCTCCTGCGTGTTGCTGCTCGAGACCGGCGCTCCGATCGTGCGTGGCCGCTTCCTCGTCGGTGGCGAGTCAGGCTCCTGCGTGTTGCAGCTCGAGCCCGGTCTCTCCGATCGTGGCAGCTTCCTCGTAGGTGTCGTAGTCCGTGTTGACCGCCCAGAGGTCGTGCTTGGCGCTGCGGCAGACGTTATCGGCAGCGAGCATTCCCATCAGGATGCTGTGATCCTGGTTGTTGTACTTGAACGAGCCGTAGCGGCCGATCGGAATCAGCCCCTGCACGGCTGACTGCAAGTAGTCGGCGATCTGCGCAACGTGTTCCTTGTAGCCCCGGCGATACACGGGGTAGCAGCGCCGGATCCGGACCACGTGACCGCGCGCAACCGGTGCGCCGCGCAATAGCCCCGTGGCCTCGAGCTCACGCGTCGCGCGGCCGATCAACGATCCATCGGCCTCGCCCCATAGCGCGTCGCCGTCATTGCACCAGTACTCGAGCGCGAGGATAGAGGACTTCTGCGAGCCGTAGAGCTGGGGGACCCAGTTGCGAAAGTTTGTCACGCGTCCCACCCCGAGGCTCGGCTCGTGGATGTAGAGCCACTGATCCGGGAACAGATTCGTCGCTTGGACGTCCAGGTAGACGAGGATCGTGTTGCGAAACGTGAGCGACGCCGCCGCGCTGGTGACTGGAGCCGGGACGTCGGGGAGCGACCGCACGAGCAGTGTGAACGGCATCGTCGAGATCACGTGATCGCATGTCACCGTGCGGCCGTCGGCGAGGGCGAGACCACAGGCTCGGCCCCGTTCGACCAGCACGCGATCGACAGGACTTCGCAAATGAACACGTCCGCCGTTCTCGCGAACGCGCTCGGCCATCCGCTCGTACACGATCCCGGTGCCGCCCAGCGGGTACGCGAAGCGGTCGACAAGCGTCTTGTGCTCGCTTCTCTGTCTCCGGACGAATGCGTGTTTGATTGCCTCGTACAGCGAGAGCTTCTTGATCCGCTGCGCGGCGAAGTCCGCGTCGAGCTCACTGCATGGGATACCCCATAGCTTTTCGCTGTACGTCTTGAAGAACACTTCGTACAACCGCCGGCCGAACCGACACGTGACCCACTGCTCGAAGCTCGCCTGATCAGGAATCTGAGGAGACGAGAGCCTCGTCGATGCGTAGCTGCCAAGGCAGCGGGCGGCCTCGACGAGCCCGAGCTTCGGCAGCGCGTCCATGGGCTCGAGCGGATAACGGAAAAAGCGGTCGCGATAGAAGATGTGTGTCGTGCGATCGACCATCGCATAATCACGTCCGACGACCTCGAGCCAGAGCTCGTTCACGCGCCGATCTTGGCTGAAGAACCGATGCGGGCCGAGGTCGACGCGCTGTCCCCACAACGAGAACGATCGCGCGAGCCCTCCGATCTCGCCAGACGCCTCGAAGACGTCGACGTCGACTCCGCGCTTGGCGAGCTGATAGGCGGCGGTAATCCCGGCCGGCCCGGCACCGATCACGGCGACGCGCATGATCAATCGCTCCCATCACTGCCGTCGCCGGCCCCATCATCCTCGTCGGTATCGTCGCCATCACCGTCGAGGTCCATCCGTGCCGCGTACGGGACCGGGGGCACCCACGGCGGCGGCGCCGGCGGATCGTATTGCTGGACCACGGCGGTCCGACATCCCCAGTAACAGACTCGATCGAGCAGCCACCGCAGCCTCGGGTTATTGGCCATGCAGTCTGCATCCCAACGCAGCGAGCAAATACCGATGGGAGAGATCGGTCCGCAGTAACCACCGTACACCCCTCGAAACCAGCCGACTCGCCACTGGAGCTGCCACGCGCCGGGTGAAGGCCAGCACAGGTCTCGTCGGTCGAAAAATCCCTGCGGAATAATGATCTCTTGCTCGGCCTGGGCTACCGCCGGATCGTCGGGCTCTGCGATTTCGCATCCGAGCGACGGGATCAGGGCGAAGACGATGCCGAGCGCACTCGTGGTCAAGCTCATGTGCCTCATAAAGCTCCTCTGTTCGGTGGCGCCGAAACACGGTTGCACGCGGAGTGCCTGCCGACATGCACGCGTTGACACCGAGAACGCGCGCGTGAGTGCGGCGCCCAACAGGCGCTTGCGGGTGCGCGCCTGCAGCGGCTGCCGTCGGTCCGTCGTCTGCTTGCGCACCGCGAGCAGCTCACCGGACCGCGAGCACGAGGCCGCCGTCAGCGGCCGATGCGGACCGCGATCTCGTTTTCTGTCGTGCAGCGCCAGCGCACGCGCAGCAGGCGGAGCTCGGATCTCCGGGGAAGCACGCGCTTGGGATGGCTGAACGCGATGAACGCCACCTGAACGCCGGCTTGATAGGCGCGCGTGCGCGGGCCGTGAAACGCAACGACCTGGGCGTCACCGTCCTGCCATGCGCCAGCGGGCTCGAGAACCTCGAGCCCGACCTTGGCGCGAATCTGCCGCCAGTCGACCGTCGTGCCCTGGACCCTGGGCGCGACGTTCACCACCAGACAGTCCGGATCGCGCACGTAGAGCGAGACGGAGATCGCGGCAGCGCCCGTCTTCGTGTTCCAGCCGAGACCGTTGAAGACGATCCCGTGCTGCGCGAGATCGGTTCCGACCGCGTACTCGTCGGGAATGGGCGCGCGTGGCTCGAGCGGCGTGCGCAGGTTTCGAAGCACCGCGTCGCGGGTCACCGGTAGCGACCAGCCTCGCTCGGCGACGGGGAACCAGATATGGGCACTGGTCGTTTGGTATCCCCACCAGGCCGCCAGTGCCAGTGTCACCAGTACTGCCGGCTTCTTGCGTGCGCGAAGCAACGCGCCGAGCTGCCGCGCGAGCAGCCAGATCGCGACGGCAAACGCAGGACCGAAGTCGAGCAGATAACGCGACGACAGGTTCGGCAGCCGCAGGTAGAACAGGAACAGCGGAACCGCGGCCGCGAACGACCACAAGCCGAGCAGCGTCGCCGGCGGCGTGACAGGCGCGACGACGATTGGCTCGGTGGTGCCGCGCCGGCGGCGTGCAGCGCTGTAGAGACACCCAACCCACGCGCTCGCAACGAGGACGAGGAACGTCAGGTCATAAACGGAGAAGTAGTATTCGCGCCAACGCGTCGCCGCGATCTGACCGGGAAACCAGTTGCGAGGAGCGTAACTGCTGTTCGCGAACGGCACGTCGCCCGAGAGAAACAGGAAGCCGAACAGGTCGTGCGCGAGCGTCCCGATCGGCTCGCCGGCGAGCGGATTGCCGTGACGTGTCGCGAACTGCATGAGGACATCGGGGTTCAGGTTCAAGCTGTGTCCGAACTCGAGAGGCGCCCCGAACCGCACGACGTTGGAAGCGATCAGCAGACCGACGCCGAGCGCGAACGGGCTCGCGGCGACCGCGCACCACGCGAGCGGCCAGCGCAGCCTGCGCGTGTACACCGTCGCGACGAGGAGCGATGCGACGCCGTACACGAGCGCGGTGGGACGAACGAAGCCGACGAGGCCCGCGCAGAGCGCGAGCACCACGTAGCCCGCTCGCGTTGGCGTCCGGACGAACCGCACGGTTATCGCGAATAGCGCGATGGCTGCCAGATAGTTGTATGCGGCCGCTTCCTCGTAGACGAGAAATCGCGTGCGACACATCGTGAGCAGCGGAGGGAACAGCAGCAACACGAGCACGCCGGCGACCACCGCGTTGTATGGTCGCGCATGGTTGCGATGCGTCGGCGGAGCGAGCACCGCGGGCACTGCGTTGTCGCGATGCACCGGCGGAACGAGCACCCAGCGGAGCACCGCGCAGGCCACGAGCGCAAACGCGAGTGCGAAGGCGAGGCGATCGGGAAACGCGGGTAGCCCGAATAGACGAGCCAGCGCTTCGAACGGCAATCGCCACAGCGGAACGCCGAGCCCCCACACTTGTTGCACGCCACCGCCGGCCCACGCGGTGTCCCAGGTCAGCGCTCGCGGATCGGTTGCGAGGCTCAGCGATCCATCGAGCAACGCCTCGGTCTGGAGCCGGTAGGCGAGGTGCGGCGAATACCACTGCTCCCAGGCCGGCACGAGCTTCGTCGCGACGACAACGACCGTCGCGATGGCGACGGCCCATGACCAAAGGCGGAGCATCGAAAATGCCTCGCGGTCTCCAGCAGCAAGCCCCGTGCCTCGTGACGCGAGCCCGATGCGGCGCGGTGCGGTGCCCACCTGCAGCCGGCAGCCCGCAGCTGCGAGGTGGAGCCTGCGGACCGAGCCCTTCATGTGCGCCGCTCGGGCTCGCTACGCGTTGGCAAGGAACTTGATCGATGGAGGCGCATGCGAATCGCTGTCATCGGTACTGGTTATGTCGGCCTCGTCGCCGGCGCAGGCTTTTCCAACTTCGGGCATCAGGTCGCGTGCGTAGACATCGACGCGCCACGCATCGAGCGCTTGCGGCAGGGCGAGGTGCCGATCTACGAGCCAGGTTTGACGGAGCTCGTACAGCGCAACGTCGCCGAAGGTCGCCTCCGCTTCACGTCGGATCTCGCGGTGGCTGCCGCAGGCGCGGACGTCGTGCTCATCGCCGTCGGCACACCGCAAGGTACGTACGGCGGCGCCGCGGATCTCGAGCAGGTGTGGGCTGCTGGGCGAGCCATCGGCCGCGCGCTCCGCGGCTTCACCGTCGTTGCGACGAAGAGCACCGTGCCGGTCGGCACGGCCGATCGCCTCCGCGAGGTGATCGCCGCCGAGACGACGCAGCCGTTCGCCGTCGCGTCGAACCCGGAGTTCCTCAAGGAGGGCGATGCGGTCGCCGATTTCATGAAGCCCGCGCGCGTGATCATCGGCTGCGACGACGAGCGCGGCGTCGAGGTGTTGCGCAGCCTCTACGCGTCGTTCGTGCGCACCAACGATCGCGTGCTCGTGATGGACGTGCGCTCGGCGGAGCTCGCGAAGTACGCATCGAACGCCATGCTCGCGACGCGCGTCTCGTTCATGAACGAGCTGGCCCGCCTGGCGGAGGCGGTCGGTGCAGACATCGAGAATGTTCGCGTCGGCATCGGCTCGGATCCACGCATCGGCCCCAAGTTCCTCTACCCGGGCGTCGGCTTTGGCGGTTCGTGTTTCGGCAAGGACATCCGCGCGCTCGTGCACACCGCGCACGGCCACGGTCTCGAGCTGTCGATCGTCGAGGCGGTCGAGCGCGCCAACGAGCGACAGAAGCGCCTGCTCGGCGCCCGCATACGCGCGCATTTCGGCGGCGGCACGCTCACTGGCCGTCGCATCGCGGTGTGGGGCCTCGCGTTCAAACCCGAGACCGACGACGTCCGCGATTCGCCTGCGCTCGCGTTGATCGACGATTTGACGCGTCTCGGTGGTTCGATCGCAGCGTATGACCCCGTCGCTCGTGAGACGGCGCGCGCGCGGCTCGGCGATCGTGTCGAGTACGCGGCCGACATGTACGAGGCGGCCAAAGACGCCGACGCGCTGGTGCTTGTCACCGAATGGAAGCAGTTCCGCCGTCCCGACTTCCAGCGCATCAAGCAGCTGATGCGCGGAGATACCGTGTTCGATGGGCGCAACATCTGGAGCGCCGACGAGCTGGGCGGACTCGGGTTTCGCTACTTCGGCATCGGACGCCGGCGCACTGCCTGAGCGCGACCGCGAGCGCGGCCGTTATCGCAGCGCCGCTGCCCGCGTGCCGGGCGTGCAGCGCCAGCTCACGCGGAGAACCCGGAGCTGCGACGGGACCGAGCGGAACACGGATGCGCGCTCGTACCGGACCTCCTCGGTTCCTCGCACGGCACCGGCGTCATCGAGCTCGCGCGGATCGACGAGGGCCACGAACAGCGATTGCACGCCCGTCTGGTGGCTCGGGTTGCGGGGGCCACGAAACAGCAAGGTGTGGCCCGTCGCAGTGCCCCACGATGCTTCGAGCTCGAGAGACTCGAGCCCGATCTTGGCGCGGACTTGCCTCCACGCGGGTGGAGTTGGCGCGTCCGGATCCTTTGCAGCGACTTCCAGCAGCAGACAGTCCGGGTTTCGGACAAAAAACTGGACCGCGACCTCCGCCTCTCCGGTTGCCGGGCGCCAGCCCGCGCCGTTATGGACAATCCCGTAACGCTTCAGCTTGGTGCCGACGACATACTCGTCGGGAATGGCTTCATGCTCGGGGAGCTGTTCACGCGCTTGGTCCATGCGTTGAACCAGGGCGCTCTGGGTGATCGGCGGTGTACGCCGTCGCAGCTTGGTCACCCGCGCGGTGATCGTCTCGTAGCTCCACCACGCGACGAGCGCGACGAGCACCAGGTAGCGATGCTTGCCACGGGATCGAAGAACCGCGACGAGCTCGCACGCGAGGATCGCGATCGCGGCAGCGAATGCAGGGCCGAAGTCGAGCATGTACCGCGACGACAGCACCGGAAAGCGCAGGTAGAACACGAACAGGATCGACGCGCTTGCCAGCGACCACAGCGCGAGCGCCGGCGGCAGCCGTCCCGGCGTCGGGGGAGTCGCCACCTTGCGGCCGCGCCATGCACGGACCAAGCACCAGGTCCAGCTCGCGAGGATCAGAACCAGGAACGACGCGTCGTAGACGGAGAAGTAGTGCTCGTGAGAACGCACCGTCGAGATCTGGCCGGGGAACCATCCGATCTCGTAGCTGTGCCGGGTGAACGGAACGTCTCTGGATAGAAACAAGAAGCCGGCGAGATCCTGGACGAGCGCGCCGAGTGGCGCGTCGTCGAGCGGATTGCCGAGCCGCGTCTCGAACATCATCAACGTGATGCCGTTGATGTTCAGACGGTGACCGAACTCGAAGGGCGTGCCGAATCGAACATGGTTGGTCACGAGCAGGACCGCGACCCCGAGCGCGAACAACGCGATCGCCGACCAGGTTTGCCACCAACGCCAACGCAGTCGTCGCACGAACAGCCAACTCACCAGCACCGACGCTGCTCCATACACGAGTGCGGTAGGACGCACGAGCCCGACGAGACCGGCGCAGAGTCCGAGCACGGCATAACCCGTTCGGGTGGGGCTTCGAAGCACGTGCGCCGTTCCGACCAGCAGCGCGATCGCGACGAGGTACGCGTACGTCTGCGCCTCTTCGTAGACGAGGAAGCGGGACTGGCACATCGCGAGAAGTGGCGGAAATAGCAGGAGCGCAAACCCGCACGTTGCGACCTCGACGAACGACCAGCCGCGCCTTCCAACAGCGGTCGGCACAGCCGCCGTCAAGTAGCGGAGCAGCGCGAACGCGACGAGCGCGAACGCGATGCCCAGCACGATTCGATCGGGGAACGCAGGTTGTCCAAATAGCCGCGCGACGCCGTCGAACGGCAATCGCCACAACGGCACGCCGAGTCCCCAGACTTGATGGACCTCGCCATCGGCCCACACTCGGTCCCAGCTCAGCCGCCGAGGATCGGTGTACAGCGCGAGCGAGCCATCGAGCATCGCATCGACCTGCTCGCGATACCCCGTATGCGAGGAGTACCAGTGTCCCCACGCGGGCACGAGCCTCGTGCCGTAGAGGACTCCGACCGCGATGCCCACCGCGATGATCGAGCAGCACAGCCAGCGCGATCGATAGCGGCGCACAGCGTCACGCACTGGGCTACGCAACAGCACTCGTCGTGCCATCGAGGCGCCGTCCGCTACCGCCGTGAAGGACCAGCCGTAGCAGGCTTGCGACTGCTGCCGCGTCCCTGCAGCAGCGGTGTTCAGACTGCAGCAGCGAGGGCGCACGACGTTGGTCTGCTGTCGCATGCGTATCGATCGGCGATGGTGCGTCGGTTGCAGCAATGCAGCGCGTAGCATGGAGAGACGACCTGCCAGCGAGCGCAGCAGCTCGCTCGCGACCGACCGCTGGCTCAAGTTCGGCGTGGCCGGCGGCGCGGCCGCCGTCGTCAACCTCGTGACCGTATGGCTCGGCGTGAGCGTGATCTTCGCGGGTGCTCGGGCGGCAACCGAGGTTTCCGTCGCGCTCGGCATCGGGGTCTCGACCGGGGCAAGCTTCGCGTTCCACCAGTCGTGGACCTGGGCGGATCGGGTGGCTCCGAAGGAACGGTTCTCGCTCCTGCGACGGGCTGCCCGTTATTACGTGGTGTGCGGCGCCAGCGCCGCGCTGCAATTCCTCGTGTCGTTCGGGGCGCGCGAGCTGCTCGGGATGCACTACCTGATCGCGAGCATGGTCGGCATCGCAATCGCCGCCGTGACGAACTACGTTGCCTCGGCGCGCTGGGTGTTCTTCGCACGCACCTCGGAGCCGGCCCCGATGCCCGCTGGAGGTCAAGGTCTGCTCTCGAAACCCCGGGTCTGATAAGGTCGATATGCGTGCCCAACGGCGCCGACGACAGAGGAGGGGTGACGACCCGGCGCATCCGGCCGGGCGAGGTCGACCCATCAGAGTCGCTCGAGCCCGGGGCGGCTGTCGGCGACTATCGCATCCTCGAGATCATCGGCTCGGGCGGCTTCGGATCGGTTTACAAGGCCGCGCACGTCGAGGTCGGGCGACTGGCGGCGATCAAAGTGCTGCGTCGCGAGCTGGCCTCGCATCGCGAGGCGGTGGCGCGGTTCGAGCGCGAAGCCACGACATTCAGCCGCATCAAGCACCCCAATCTGGTCGATGTGCTCGGCTTTGGGCGGCTCGCGGATGGCCGCCCGTACTACGTGATGGAGCTGCTGTCCGGGCAGGACCTGGCCACGCGGATCAACGAGCAGGGCAGGTTGACGATCGAGGAGAGCATCTCGATCCTCGAGCCGCTGTGCGCCGGTCTTGCTGCCGTGCACGTAGAGGGCGTCGTCCACCGCGACATCAAAGCGTCCAACGTCTTCCTCCACGCGGAGCCCGCGGCGACACGCGTCGTGTTGCTCGATTTCGGGATCGCCAAGCTGCTCGGTGGGTCAACGACGGAGCTCACGACCTCGCACCACGCGATCGGTACGCCCGCTTGTATGGCGCCCGAACAGATCACGGGCGCAGAGGTCAGCGCTCGAACCGATGTCTACGCGCTCGGTGCCCTGACCTATCACATGGTCACTGGCTCGCTCCCGTTTGCCGATTCGAGCGTCACCATGATGCAGCACATGCATATGCACGCGCATCGGCCGCGTGTGTCGTCCATCGTGCCGGTCGCAAAGTCGCTGGACATCGTCGTGACGACAGCCATGTGCCGAAATCCGAATGACCGCTATCCGACGGTGGCCGCCTTCATCGCCGCGGTTCGTTCGGCGCTGGCGCCCGCGGCACGGGGACCGCTCGAACACGCGCGGTCGGTGCCCGCGCTTGGCGTGCACGTCGAGGTCGTCGTGGCCGCCGAGCTACTCGACGAGCCCGACGAATCACTGCTCGACGCGCTCGAAGCTGTCGACGCGGAGGTCACGGCTGGACTTTGCACGAACGGGTTCGAGCAAGTATTTCGCGCCGGCAGGACCGCCCTGTTCGCGCGGCCGTTTTCCGACACCGTCGACGTGACCACGCAGGTGCGCGCCGTACTCGACATGGCGCTTGGCTTCGTGCGGTCGCTGCGCGTCCAACCGGGACGAGATCCGCGAGTCTCTCTCTGCTTCGTGCTGCGCTCGGCAACCGTGCTCGTCGGCGACGAGGGAGTGATCGGCGCCGAGTCGAGCCTGGAGTCGTGGGCCGTTGTCGACGAGGGCCCGGGTGTGTTCGCCGACCGCGCGCTGGTCGGAAGCGATGTTTCGGTCGAGGAGCTGCCCGGCGACCTCGTACGAATCCTCGACTGAGACTGTCATCGCCGGGCGTGGCGGCTCGGATGACTCGGCTCGGGCGCCGCCCACACCGTGAAGTGATCGCTCGAGCCGATCGGTCGCCACTTGGCGTTGCGCAGCGTGATCGCGGTGCGCGAGTCGCTGCGGCGGTCGATGATCCGATCGATGGCGTAGTGCTCGAGCATGACCGCGAGGTCCTCTGGGCCGGCGTTGCCGGCGTCGAACGCGCCGCGTGCCGACAGCACGGGACCGCGCCAGTCGGCATCGCGTCCGGCGCGCAGCCACTTCCACATCGAGTAGATGCTGCGCATGTGCGGCATGAGCTGGGAGAGCTGGCGCTGCAGCCGGTAAGGGGCGAGCACGTACGGGCTGGCGCGCTCGCCGCCGAGGAGCGTGACGATCGTGCTGACCTCGGCGTCGAAGCGATCGAGCCGCGCCGGCTCGACGCCGGGACGGTGAAGGACGGTGCCGCCGCGCCACAACAGCAGCGCCGGTATCGCTAGCGCGATCGCGACCGCAATACCGGCGACGTGCAGTCTGCGCCAGCGCTGCACGAGCGCCGCGACCGCGGCGTGCACGACGTTCGCGAACACGCCGACCAACAGGAGGCTGGGCACAACCCAGCGCAGCCGCCACAGGACGTCGGTCGGCATGGCCAACGTGGCGATGCGCGCGACCGGTTCCAGCGTGCAAAAGGCGAGGCCGACCGCGCCCGCGGCGCCGAGGAACTTGAGCTCGCGGCGGCGCCGGCCGAGGGCGAGGCTCATCGGTACCGCCGCGGCGGCCAGGGCGAACAGCAGATTGCCGCCGAACAGCATGCGCGGATCCTGGCGGGCGCCAACGCCACCGCTGTCACGCGCGAGGTCGTAGTGCTTGGGCTTCGCGCGCGCGAGCACGATGTCCGGGTTGCTGTGGTGGCGCAGCATGTCGAGGCGGCCCTCGATCGCGAGCGCGCTGCACAGCAAGCACAGCGTCAGCGCGGCGCGTCGCAGAGCGCGCCGCCCCGGGCCTGTATCGAGCACGGCGAGTAGCAGCAGTGCGCCGCACCAGAGCAGACCGAAGATCGCAGCGATCAGATGGACGAGAAAACCGACGACGATGGCGATCGCCGCCAACGCGACGTGGCCACGGGTAGGCGCGCGGAGCACCAGCGCAAGCGTGGCCACCTGCAGCGGTGCGAGCAGTAGCAGGTAGAATCCCTTCGGCTGCGCGGCCTCGAACAGCAGGTACTGCGTGAGGCTGCCGTAGTGATCCCAGCTCGCGACGAAGAAGAGCATCGCCGCCGAGGACGCGATGGCCACGCGCCACGGGTCGCGGCGCAGCAGCACGTCGAAGGCTGCAAGCAGCACCATCCAGCCGAGCAGCACCAGCAACGGCGGCAACACCGAATGATGTAGCGCAGCGGGCGAGACGCCGGTCGCCCGTGCGATCACGGCGACGAGCGGCGCGCCGACGATGGCGGTCTGCGTGCGGTCGGCCGGAATGTCATGGCCCATCGCCGCTTCACGGCCGCTGATCGGTAGACCGGCCGCGTAATCGAGCGCCTGCGGCACGAACTGGATATCGTCGTTGTCCCACGCCAAGCGCCGCCGCTCGTCCGCGGGCGGCATCGTGTACGCGAGGCGCATGGCGTAGGTGACGAGCAGCGCCTGCACGAGCCAGAGCACGAGGCGCCAGCGCGCGCGGGGCATCGGCGGGCTCGCTGCGACGTGCCGCGCGCGTCGATAGAGGAGTGCGGCGGCGATCAGCGCCGAGACCGCGGCGAGCAGCGCACCGTACCACCAGGGAACGGTGGTGGGCGCAACCGCCACGCCGCGCAGCCAGCCCAGCTCTTCGCGGATGGCGACAAACGCGTTGGTGTGGATGAAGCCGCGCGACCACAGCAGGCCGGCGACGACGCCGGCGATGCTCGCG
>DATDCH010000427.1:0-2531 GCA_036524455.1 Kofleriaceae bacterium
CATCGATACCGAGCGCGCACGGCTCGGTCAGCACCGCGATCGCGGCGAGCACTTCGTCGAGATTCGCGAGCGGCTCGCCCATGCCTTGAAACACGACACCGTGCACGCGCGGTCGCCGACCCTCGCCACCGCGCGGAAGCCGCGCTCGCACGACGCGCACCTGCTCGACGATCTCCCACGCCGACAGGTTACGCGTGAGGCCGAGGCGACCGGTCGCGCAGAACGAGCACGCGAGCGCGCAGCCGACTTGCGAGCTCACGCACACGCAGAACCGATCTGGATGCTCGAGTGGAATGCGCACCGCCTCGAACCGCGCGCCATCGGGGGCCGCGAGCAGGTACTTCACGAAGGGATCGATCGCGCTCGGCGTCTCGGCAATGACGTCGAGTGAGGGCACACTCCCAATCGCGCGCACGGCCTCGGCCGCGACCCGCCGGATCGCAGACGTCGCCGCAATCACATCGCCGCGATGCACCTGCGCGATCAGCTTGCGCGCCTCGGCGAGTGAGACTTCCGGCACGGCGGAAGCCAAACGTTCAGGTGTGATGGCTTGAAGTGCGAGCATTCCGTGGCGTTAGAGGATCATGTAGACACTACACTTTGCTGCTAACGCGGTACCACGGTACGCTGAATTGGTGGCGCACCCCGAGGTTGTCCGCGTCTTTGCAACGTCTCAGGACCCTGACTTCGACGGACCTTGGCAGGCGCGCACGCCGTCGAACAGTACCGGGTCTGCCGTCGTCATCGGACCGAGGCTGCTGCTGACGGGCGCGCACGTCGTTGCGAACGCGACGTTCATGCAGATTCAGAAGGTCTCGCATCCCGACAAGGCGATCGCGCGGGTGAAGGCCGTCAGCCACGACTGCGACCTCGCGTTGCTCGAGGTGGTTGAACCAGCTGATTTTCTTGATGATATCGAGCCAGCCGAAGTCGGTCCGATGCCGCGCCTGCGCGACGAGGTCGCCGTGGTCGGCTATCCGGTCGGCGGCGAAGAAATCTCGATCACCGAAGGCGTGGTGTCGCGCATCGAGGTCCAGCGCTACAGCCACTCGCAGCGCCACCTGCTCGCAGTCACCGTCGATGCGGCGATCAACGCAGGTAACAGCGGTGGTCCCGTGTTCGGCGACAACAAGGTCGTCGGCATCGCATTTCAGAAGCTGACCGGCGTCGACAACATCGGCGAGATGGTTCCGCCGCCGATCATTCGCGCGTTTCTCGATGGCGTCGAGAAGGGCAAGCGTCCGGAGATCCCGGCGCTCGGCATCACGACGCAGAATCTCGAGAACCCGCTGCTGCGCAAGCATCTCCACCTCGTCGATAACGAGCGCGGCGTCGTCGTGCTCCACGTCGATCACGGTGGCAGCGCCGACGGCATCCTGATGCCGCGTGACGTGATCATGTCGATCGACGGATTGCCGATCGCGAACAACGGCACCGTGCAGTTCATGAATCGCTACCGCACGCGCTACGACGTCGTGCTCGGCTATCGCTACATCGGCGACAAGGTGAAGCTCGACATCAAGCGCGACGGCAAGCCGAAGACCGTCGAGCTCGAGCTCGCGAAGTGGCAACCGCTCGTGCCGCGCTCGCGCTACGACCAGCCGCCGCAGTACTTCGTGTACGGCGGCCTCGTGTTCCAGACGCTGACGCGCGACTACCTCACCACATGGGACAAGTGGTGGAACAAGGCGCCGAAGGAATTCCTCAACTACTACTACCTGGGCTACCGCACGGCCGAGCAGCACGAGGTCGTCATCCTGACGCAGATCCTCGCCGACGAGATCAACGTCGGCTACGCGCACCTCTATAACGAGGCGGTCGCGACACTCAACGGCAAGGCGCCGCTCGACATGGAAGACTTCGTCGCCAAGCTGTCCACGGCGCGCGGCGTCGTCGAGCTCGCGACCACGTCGGGCGGCATGATCATGCTCGACGCGGACGAGGTCCGCAAAGCGACGCCTCGCATCCTCGCGCGCTATCACATCCCGCGCGATCGCACGCCGGGTCTTCCGGGTGCGCAGCCTGCCGTCCCTGCGCCATTGCGCGCTGCCCTGCCCTGATACGTGTGTCGCGCCGCACACCCGTGCTGCCCTGCCGTGCTGCGTGCGCAGCCATCCCGCCGCTGCGCGCTATCCTCCGCGGATGGGGTTGCGATGCGTTCTGCTCGCAGTCGTGGCAGCCGGCTGCAGCTCGAGCACAGCGCCGGTGTTCGGCTATGCGTGGGACGACCGCCGATTGCTGTGCAGCGCGGGGATCGACGATTACCTCGGCGAGCCGTCGTGGTCGGAGCTCGGCGAACGGTTCGACGAGGCCGCCGCGCACGACTGGGTAACGTTCATGCACGCGCACGAGCCCAGCGCGACGATCACGCTCGACACGCTCGACCGCGTGCTCGACATGGCCGCCGAGCGCAGTCTCGAATCGATCACGTTTCGCGACCTCGAGGACGGTCGACCGCGCGGTGCGATCGCGCTCGCGTTCGACGACAACAAGCCGCTGTTCTGGCTACTCGCGCGCGATCTGCTGACGGC
>DATDCH010000428.1:0-15296 GCA_036524455.1 Kofleriaceae bacterium
GTACTCGTCGTCGAGCGATCGCCCGACGCGACGTGAATATCCGAGAACACGACGCGGCCGCAGCGATCCTCGGGCGCGACCTCGAGCGGCGTCGTGAACGACAGGTACTGCACCGACGGTTGGTTGTTCGCCGTGGTGTCGAGATAGATCCAACGATCGGCCATCG
Organism: Kofleriaceae bacterium; assembly: GCA_036524455.1. GTDB lineage: Bacteria > Myxococcota_A > Polyangia > Haliangiales > Haliangiaceae > JABFXX01. The sequence continues at coordinate 167 of DATDCH010000428.1, forward strand.
TCGTGTTGACGGCGCGGATCGTGTGCTGCGCCGCCGTGATCGCGATCTTGCCGAGCGTCGTCGACGCTTGGACGTTGAGCAGCCACTGCGCGAGGTCTTGACCCTTCGTCGTCGCTTGATCGATGTCGGCGGTGATCGAGTTGAGGTCGGCGAGGTTCACGCGCGTCACGGTCGACGGCCACGGCGTCGGGCCCGAGTCGATCCAGATGTTGTGCCAGTGCGACGCGAACACGCGGCCACCCATGTCGGTGAACTGCTTGACCGCCTCGCGTGACGTCGTCGGCTTCGTGCCGGGGTTCTGACCGCCTTCACACGACAAGAACGCGATGTCGTACTTGCTGACGCTGTTGAAGTCTGCCCACAGCGTCGTCGCGTTCGGGAAGTTCATCCCGCCGTTCGCCGCGTCGAACTTGTTGGCGCCGCCCGTACCCGCATAGAGGTGCAGGCGACCGTCGCCGGTGGGCGTCGTGATCTCGGCGTCGTCGAGACCGATCTTGCGGATCAAACACTCGAGCGCATCGGCGCCGCCGGTCGACAGCGCCATGCGTGGAATATCGCCTTCGGTCTTGTTGCGCGGCAGCCGGGTTTCGCTCGCGCCGAGCGAGGTCGCGTCGCACGCAGCCACGTTGGGGATCGTGACCTGGCGGCGCCACCGGCCGACCTGAATGACCAGCGGGACGTCGGTCGTCGCGGGGACGTTGACCAACGTGAACTTGCCGGCGGTGTCGGTCGTCGTCTTGACCAGCGGGTTGCCCGACAGCACGTTCTCGCAACGGTCACAAGTGAGCCCGGTCGGCAGCGGCAGCACCGGGCCGTTCGGCACGTACACCGTCACGTTGTAGAGGGGGAGGGTGCCGTTCGGGGCGTAGACCGTGCCGCTGATCGTCGTGTCGGGCGCGCCCTTCGAGGCGCAGTCGACCTGGAAACACTCGAGGCCGACGCACTGATGCTCCTCGTCGTTGACGCAGGTGCCGTTGGCGTCGCAGTGCATGCCAGGCCCACACTCGTCACTACCGGGCGCGCATGTGCACACACCGCCGGGACAGTCGTCGCCACCGCCGTCGGAACCGCAGGCGACAAGTGACCCCAGGACAAGAGACCCCAGAAGTAGGAAATGGATCGAGAAACGCTGGTCGCAAGACATGCTGACCTCCCCGCAGAAAGACTCAGCATCCAACGTGCCAGGAAACTCGCGACGACGTCAGTCGCGAGTCGGGTAGCAAACGATGAACGCTCGGGTTGGTGCCCGTCGACGGGGAGAACCATCACCGAAAACTTTTTGTGATCGGTGCGCGACTTTTTCGGGTGACCGAGACACGCGCTTTCGCGCGCGCGCTCACCACCAGCCGGCTTCGCGACCGAGTCCGCGCCCGAGCCCGTACGCAGCGCCGGCGACGGTTCCCGCGGTGACGCCGATCTTGGCGCCAGCCCACGCGCCGCCAGCTGCGCCCGGGATGATGCCGAGACCGCCGGTGGCGAGACCACCCGCAATGCCGCCCGCAACGCCGCCCGCGACGCCGAACGTGACGCCACCGATCGCGGCGCCGTGGGTCGAGCCCGATCCCATCGAGCGGACGACGCGCTTGGTCGCGTCGTACGTCGACTGCCAGTCGGCGCCGCCGTTGACAGCGTCGAGCTCGCTCGCATCGAGCGAGATGAAGAATGCGGTGTTCTGATCTGCGTTGAACGTCTTCATGATGCAGGTCGGTTTTGCAGTCGAGGTGCCAGCGCCGGCCCGTCGCCGCCGGGAATCGTTCCGTCTACCGGCGGATCCAGCACGCGGGCCGCAAGCGGGCGAATCCTCATCGACGACGCCGGTTTGGCCGCGTCCCGGGTGACAACTCGACGAGCCGGTGGCAGCACGAGCTGCCGGCCCCTGGACGCTGGCGCAGCCAGATCACTTCGCGCGAGCGGCTTCGCCGCGCCGGCGCATCTCGGCGATCGTCGCGGCGTAGTCCTTCGTACCGAACACGCCGGAGCCCGACACGATGACGTTCGCGCCGGCCTTCACGACCAGGTCGATGTTGTCGACCTTGACGCCGCCGTCGACCTCGATTTCGACCTGGTAGCCGCGCTCGTCGATCAGCCGGCGCAGCCGCGTGATCTTCTCGAGTGCGCTCGGGATGAACGCTTGGCCCCCAAAGCCCGGGTTCACGCTCATCACGAGCACCATCTGCACGTCGCGCAGCACCCACTCGATCGACTCGATCGGTGTGTGGGGGTTGAGCACGACGCACGCTTGCTTACCGAGCTCGCGCACCTGACCGATCGTGCGATGCAAGTGCGGACACGCCTCCGCGTGCACGCCGATCAGATCCGCGCCGGCCTTCGCGTATGCGCCGACCCAGCGCTCGGCATCTTCGATCATCAGGTGCACGTCGAGTGGCAGCTTGGTCGCCCTGCGCACCGCCTCGATCACGACCGGTCCGATCGTCAGGTTCGGCACGAAGTGGCCGTCCATCACGTCGACGTGTACGTAGTCCGCTGTTGCGATCGCAGCGATCTCCTCGGCAAGCCGTCCGAAGTCAGCAGACAGGATCGATGGAGCGATGCGAATCGGCAGCACGGGCGAACCCTAGCACCAACCGCTGACGCCCGAGCGCCGAGGCGAGAAGTCCGCTTGGGGACTACTTGAGGTGCGTCTCGAGGAAGCGCGCGCTGCGGGCGTAGAACTCGACCTGCGTCTCCTTGCGCGCGAGCGAGTGGCCCTCGTTGTCGGAGACCATGTATTCGTTCGGCACGCCCTTGCCGCGCAACGCCTTGACGATGATGTCGCTCTCGCTCCGCGGCACGCGCGGATCGTTCGCGCCCGCATAGGTGAACGTCGGGTCGACGATCTTCGCGACCTCGGTGATCGGCGAAATCTGCGCGAGGAACTCAGCGTCCTTATCGGGATCGCCGAACTCGGTCAAGAAGACCTGCCGGATCAGACCCGACGTCGTGGCCATGAACGTCTTGAGGTTGACGACGCCGAACAGGTTGACGCCGGCCTTCCAGATGTCGGGCCACTTCGCGAGCGCGATCAGCGTGGTGTAGCCACCGTAGCTGCCGCCGTAGACGACCATCTTGGTCTTGTCGGCCCACGCCTGCTGCGCGGCCCAGCGTGCGCTCGCTTCGATGTCGCGGAACGCGTCGACGCGTTTCTTGCCGTTGTCGCCTGCTTCGAACGCGCGACCGTAGCCGCTCGAGCCGCGCACGTTCGGCTCGACGTACACGTAGCCGAGCGTGACCCAGAACGCGATGCCCGGCGACCAGCGCACCATCGAAACGCCCGACGGGCCGCCGTGATAGCTGACGATCGTCGGGTGTGGCTTGTTCTCCTCGCCCTCCTTTACATAGACGAGCGTCGGAATCTTGCCGCCGTCGAACGCGGGAACCTCGACGACCGATGCCTTGATCTTCGGCATCGTCGCCAGCGCCTCGCGCACGTCTTTGCGTAGGGGCTCGACCTTGCCGCTTGCCGGATCGATCGCATAGATGTCGGCCGGCTTGTCGGGCGCCGACCACTGGGCAGTCACGCGCTTGCCGTCGTCGGAAAACTCGTTGAGCCCGCCCTGACCGAGCGGCAACTTGACGCTCGCCTTCGTCCGCTTCAGTTGCTTGCCGTCGAGAAATGCGATTTCGCTGTGATCGCCTGCCACGATCGTCACGCCGACGAGTCCGCCCTTCTTCTGCACAGTGAGACTGTTAATCTGCGCGCTCGCCGGCGTTGCCGTGTACTTCGCGCGCTCCTTGCCGGTCGCTGCGTCGAGCGCGAGCACCATGTTCTGCTCGCCGCCGCCATCGGTGGCTACGTAAACGGTTTTTGCGTCGGCCGAGAACACCGCGGAGAAGATGGTCACCTGCGCGTCGGTCGGCCACAGCTTCTGGCCCTTGCCGGTCGCGACGTCGATGCGCCACAAGTAGTTCTCGATCCGCCTCGGGTACTGGATCCACAGAGCAGCGGTGCCCTTCGCCGTCACGTCCGCGAGGAAGCCGGGCATCTCGTCGGTGTAGATCGGCTTCACTTGGCCCGCGGCCTTCACCGGTGCCGAATACAGCGTCGAGCGCGGCTCGGCCATCTTGCGCGCGCTGAAGAACATCGTGTCGGGTAGGCTATCGGGCAGCACGACATCGTCGCGGTTCAGCTTCTCACCAGGCGTCAGCTCGACCGCATTTTTGCCGTCGATGCCCACGCGCCAGAACGACCAATTCTCGTCGGCGCCGGTGTCGGCTTTGTAAATGACAGTCTTGCCGTCTTTCGTCAGTGCCGACACCTGCGCGCGCTCGGTCGTCTGCACGACGCGCAGCGGCTTGTCGCCGGGCTTGCCAACTTCGCCGACGTAGACTTGCGGCAAACCATCGCGGTTCGAACCGAACACCACGCGCTTGCGATCCGGCGTCAGGTGCGGAGCACCATTGCTGAACGCGTCGACGTAGCCTGCGGCGAGCTTGCCGAATTCGGCCTCGCGCACATCGCCCTTCGCCTTGTCGGGCGTCGCGTCGACCACCTTCGCGGGCGGATCGGCGGGCATCGCCGGTGCGCCCGAAGACGCTGGCTGCGCCGGTGCGGCGAGCGGTGGCGGCTCTTGCACCGGCAGGCTCTGCTGCTTCGGCGATCCACAACCAACAACCACAACCACGATCGAATAGAGAGCGCTGCGCATGCCGCGGAGCATACGCGCGGATCGCGGCCACGCGGCAGCGCGCGTCGACGAAAACTCTGCGCGTCAGTAGCCGGCGAACAAGTCGGTCAACCGCACGTCGAGCGCAGTGGCGACCTTGAACAAGCTCGACACGGACGCGCTCGATTCGGCGCGTTCGATCTGCGACAGGAGCGACACCGACAAATTCGTGCGCCGCGCCATTTGCTTGAGCGTCAGGCCGCGCGCTTTGCGCAGATCGCGAATCTGTCGGCCGATCGCGGCGTGCAGCTCGTCCTCGCGCCGGAGCACGAGGCCTTTCTTTTTTGCGATGCGCGCGATGACGTCGCGGAAGTCGGCCGGCGTAAACGGCTTGTGGATGTACGCCGAGACTTCGTGTTGGATCGACGCCGTCGCTGTGTCGAGCGACGGGTGGCCGGTCAGGATGATGACCGCGATGTCGTCGTCGACGGCTCGGATCTGCGCGAGCAGATCGAGGCCGGAAACTTTCGGCATCATGAGGTCGAGCACGACGAGGTGAAACACGTCGTCGCGAATGCGTTCGACAGCAAGACTTGGGTCAGCGAGCGCCGTTACTTCAAAGCCCTCCGCCCCCAGGAAGTCCTGCAAGTATTCGAGGATGTCCGGGTCGTCGTCGATGACGAGGACGGACAGTTTTGCAGACGTTCTCAAGGCAGCCCCTACAACCATTTTTCCGCGCTCAATCTAGCACTTTGGCTAGCCCGAAAAAGCGACCGCGGAGTGCTGTATGAAGGCATCTCCGCGGTAGTCGGGGCGACAGGATTTGAACCTGCGACTCCTTGGTCCCGAACCAAGTGCGCTACCAGGCTGCGCTACGCCCCGGGAAGGGTGTCGTTAGGTACCTTGCGGAGTGCCCGATGTCAATTGCCGACGGAAATGTCCAGGCAGCGCGGATAAATCGGCGCCGGAGCTCGTCACCAGCGGATCGCGGGGAGGGCGATGTGAACGCCGATTTCGACAAACCCGCCGAGGTCGCTGACCATGCCGGTGCGCACGTAAGGGGTGACGCCGACGAATGCCCACAGGCCGACCGAGCCGCCGAGCTGGGGTCGCTTGAAGTCGGAGAGCTCGAGGATCGGTCCGGCCGAGATGCCGACCATGCGATAGAGCCGCGTCCCGAGGAGGCCATCGAGCCAGATTCGCCCGCCGCCGCGCACGGTCCAGCGCGCGCCACCGAGGGTCGCGCCGACTGCACCGATCAGGTTGCGCTCGCGCACGCGGAGCAGCGTCGCGTCGGCGCCGATCGTCGAGTCCCACTCGGATTCGATCCGGCTGGCGGCGCCGGTCGGGCCGAGCCAGAGATAGAGGCCGTCGAGGTCCGAGCTCGGCGTCGGATTCGTCGTCGGTACCGAGGGCGACGCTCGACGAGGCGGCGGATCGGGATCGATTGTGGTCGGAGTGAAGTTGTCCGCGCGCGCGATGTTTGCGATTACAAAAAGGAAACAAGCGGACATGCGCAAGATTCGTACTGGGGAGATCAATCCCGGGTGAAGCGTTCCCACAGGCAGATCTCGTTCGCGCATCCTGGTAGAATCAGGCCGTAAACACGGCTGTAACGGGGCGGGCTCGTTGTTTGCTTTCAGCAGGCGACGGGCTTCCGATGTTCGTTGCGCAGTTTCCTGGCGAGATGTCGAACTTGGCCATTCATCAATCAGCGCCGATGCCCGGCGCAATGGTACCACCCGGCCTCGAGAAGGCCTACACGCTGCTCCGTGGACTGCCGCTGTTCGAAGGCATTCCGGATCAGGACCTGATCGCGGCGATGGCGCAGGGCGGGATTGCGAACCGCCAGCTCGAGCGCGACATGTTCGTCCTCGATCCGATCGGCCTCGCGCACGGGCAGCCCGCGCCGGTGATCTACGTCGCGCGCGGCCAGGTCTCCGCGGGCGTGTTCACCGACCAGGATCTCAGCGACCGGCGCGCGCAGCAGCTCGCGCACGAGAACGCGTCGAAGGAAGAGCGCGAGCAGGAGTCGCTGATCAAGCCGCCACCGCTCGCGCGCGTCGCGCTCAAGAACGTCGCCTTGTTCATGGAAGGCGACCTGTTCAACTCGGGCGCGCTGACCGCCGCGCGCGGTCAGCCGATGGCGTTCTACACGACGGCGCCGTCGATCCTGATCTCGCTCGATCATCGCTGGATCGCCGAGCTCGCCGTGCGGCATCCGCCGTTCGAGGCGCGGCTCAGGCGCGCGCTGTCGATCTCGCGCGAGCGCCTCGCGTGGGTGAGCGGCGTCAAGCAGGAGCTGCTCGACTTCTTTGTTCGCCAAGGCATCAGCGTGTCGGGCGAGATGGTGCGCGTGCGCCAGCTCGGCCTGTGCATCGACTGCAAGCTATGCGAAGAGGCGTGTGAAGAGCGCTACGGCGCGCGCCGGCTGACGCTGGGTGGTTACCAGCTCGGCATGCTCGACTTCATCTATACGTGCCGCACGTGCACCGATCAGCGCTGCATCGATCCGTGCGCGTACGACTCGATCAAGTTCGACGAAGAACGCAAAGAGGTCGTGATCAATGAATCGACCTGCACCGGATGCACCGCGTGCGCGCAGGCGTGCCCGTACGGTGCGATCGACATGGTCGAGATCGAGAGCGACGCGCCGACGTTCAAGCTCGAGTTCTTGCAACGCCTCGACAAGCGCGGCGCGCTCAAGTTCGGACCGGGCACCGGCCGCGTCGCGCGCGCGCGCCGGATCGCGAACAAGTGCGACCACTGCATCGCGTACGGCGATCAGGCGTGCGTGTCGGCGTGCCCGACCGGTTCGCTGATCGAGATCAACGCGTATGACTTGTTCCGCGAACGCTCGCCCGCGATGGCGCAGCTCGCGCGTCACGGCTTCGACGCCGACCTGACCAAGCGCGACCGCAAGGAAGTGCTCCCCGTGCTGCCGTTCACCGAGGGCGTCGACGTGCGCTCGGGCGGCCTCGCGAAGGTCAAGCGCGGCCGCTACGCCCCGTTGTTCATGTGGCTGATCGGCCTGCTCACCTTCATGGTGTTCACGGGCGAGGCACTGCTGCGGCTCTACGCGCCGTCGCTGTCGTACCAGTACAGCCTGCTCAAGGCGAGCAAGGAGTACGAGGGCGTCGCCGAGGCGATGGTGCTCGAAGCGATCACGTATCGCGGCGGCCCGGGCATGTCGGTCTACTGTGGGCTGATCGGCGTCGGCCTCATGATCATCGCGGCCGTCTATCCAATTTTTCGGCGCATCAAGCTGTTCCGTTGGCTGGCGTCGAACACGATGTGGTTCGACTTCCACCTGATGGCCGGCACCATCGGCCCGATGTTTATCGCGCTGCACTCGGCGCTCAAGCTCGACACGTGGGTGTCGGCTGCGTTCTGGACGATGGTGATCGTCGTGATGTCGGGCTTCCTGGGCCGCTACCTCTATACGCAGGTGCCCGAGCTGTCGAGTGGCGTCGAGCTCGAGGAGCTCGATCACGAGCGCGCGTTCCAGGCCGCTCGCGTGCGCTACCCGGTGCCGATGGCCGAGATCGATCGCGAGCTCACCGATCTGCGCATGCGTGCGCAGCGCGTCGCGATGTCATCGAGCGTGCTCTACGCATTATTCTGGTTGCTCAAACAGGACATCGGCCGCGTGCCGCTGCTCAACTGGGACATCCGGAACGTCGCGCGCCGCAACCGCCTCAAGGCGTGCAACCTCGAGGACCGGCGCGTGCGCAAAGATCTCGCCCGTCGCACGGCTCGCATGATCATCATCGCGCGTCGCCAGGTCGTCGCACCGAAAGCGCAACTACTGCTTAATTCGTGGAAGAAGGTCCACGTCCCGTTCACGATCCTATTAACCGGCTTTGCGGCCGTGCACATCTGGGATGCGTGGTCGCGTGCCTGGTAAGATCTCGTTCGTGACACGCGCGCTGGTGGTGATAGCGCTCTGCTGCATGGCCACGCCTGCATTCGCAGGTGACTTCTTCGCGAGCTCGCCGGGCCAGCTGGCGCAGAGCCACGCGTCGCTCGACAACCAGCAGCAGTGCAACGCCTGCCACGTCAACGACAGCAAGGATCTGTCGAACGACAAGTGCCTCGACTGCCACGACCACAACGACCTGCGCGATCGCATCAAAGCCGGCAAGGGCTTTCACACGTCGTCGCAGGTCAAAGGCAAGAACTGCTGGACGTGCCACAAAGATCACAAAGGCCGTGGCTTCAACATCATGGGCTGGGGGGCGGTCCAGGGTGAAGAGAAGGGCTTCGATCACGACACGACGGGCTGGCCCCTCAACGGCAAGCACGCGAAGACCGACTGCGCGGAGTGCCACAAGACGAAGAACAAGCAGGGCCTCAAGATCTACATGGGCACCGACAAGCTGTGCGGTTCCTCCGGCTGTCACAACGACGACCAGCCGCACAAGTTCGAGCGCCGCGAGATGCTCGCGTGCGAGCGCTGCCATACCGAGAGCGTGTGGAAGCCCGAGAAGCCGCCGGCACAACAGCGCTTCAACCACGACGATCGTAAGGACGCCGCGATGCCGCTGTTCGGCAGTCACAAAGACGTCGCGTGTGGCAAGTGCCACCCCAAGGCGGTGTTCAACCTTCCGTCGTCGGATCCCGACGGTTGCGGCAACAACGGCTGCCACCAGAGCACGCACAACGGCCATCTGTTCGGCAAGCGCGACTGCGAGTGGTGTCACTCACCGACGTTCAAGACGCTCAAGCAGCAGAACTTCGACCACACCGAGAAGACCAAGTTCGACCTCGGTCCCGCGCACCGCGCGATCGCTTGTTACAACTGCCACACGAAGGCACTCGGCGAAGGCAAACCGACCGGCGCGTGCGAGCAGTGCCACAGTAAGGACAGCCACCACGGCAACCGGTTCTCGCAGTTCGGTGATCCGCCGAAGTGCGGCATCTGCCATCCGTCGGGCGGTCCGAAGTTCACGCCGAAGGCGTTCAACCACGGCTCGCGCACGAACTTCAATCTCACCGGTCGTCACGCCGACGTGCCGTGCCGCTCATGTCACCGCGGCAAGAGCCCATCGGACTTCGAGCGCCTCACCCCGCTGGTTGCAGCGAGCGGCGCGGTCGACTGCATGGGCTGCCACCAGCACACGAACGTGCACGACAAGAAGTTCAAGAACAACGACTGCACGCGCGGCGGCTGTCACTCGGCGGCCGGCAAGGTCGAGGTCGACTACAAGAAGCTGACCGAGCTCTATCACGGCTCGAAGTCGAGCTTCCCGCTCGTCAAGGGTCACAAGGGCGTGCCGTGCGGTGACTGCCACACCGGCCGCAGCGGCAAGAAGGGCCTGACGACGTTCGACAAGATTCCCGCCGACTGCAACGCGAGCGGCAAGTGCCACGAAGACTCGCTGCACAAGGGCACGCTCGGCGAGCAGTGCGTGCTCTGCCACAGCTCCGGCACGTGGGACGCGCTCAAGTTCGATCATGACCAACCGTTCCCCGACGACGCGCAGGGCGACGTGAAGAGCTTCCCGCTCAAGGGCGAGCACAAGAAGAACGACTGCGAGGACTGCCACCCGCAGCGCAAGTTCGCCGAGACGCCGGCGACGTGCTCCGCCGACGGCTGTCATGCCGACGACGACGCGCACAAGGGTCGACTCGGCGACAAGTGCGAGCGCTGCCACGTCGAGACCGGTGACAACACGTTCAACCACAACACGATGAGCGTGTTCCCGCTCGACGGTAAACACCTCGACGTGCGTTGCGCGGACTGCCATCCGTCGATCACGTTCAAGCCACGCCCGCAGACATGCTTCGGCTGTCACCCCGAGCCGCGCGTGCACAAGGGTCAGTACGGCACCGCGTGCGAGCAGTGCCACACCACGCGCACGTTCCAGGACGTCAAGCCGCTGCACGACGTCGGCGATTTCTCGCTGCGCGGCATGCACGACAGTCTCGCGTGCGAGCGCTGCCACAAGGACAAACGGCCACTCGCCGGCTCCGGCAACCTGTGCATCAACTGCCACCGCCAGGACGACATCCACGCGAACTCGCTGTCGCCTCGCTGCGGCGAGTGCCACACGCAGTGGTCGTTCACGCCGGCGCGCTTCGATCACAGCAAGGTCGGCTGCAACCTGACCGGCGTGCATCGCACGTACGCGTGTCAGGACTGCCACCGCACGGGCAACTACGTCGGGCTGTCCGCGACCTGCGCGAGCTGCCACCGCGACGACGCGATTCGCATTGGCAACGTCGGCACGAACCACGCAATCGAGACGAACTGCGCCAGGTGCCACAACCCGAACTACTGGAAGCCTGCAGTGGGCACGGCGCCGGCGGGTGTGGTTCCCGCTTTCGGTCGGGACTCGGTGTGCCGATGAGACGCGGATTCGCCCTCGCGCTCGTGCTTGCCATCGCTGCGCCATCAGCGTGGGCGAAGCAAGAGGAGGACGAGGAGGAAGAGGACAGCGGCGACGAGGAGGGCGGCGACGAGGAGGAGGAAGAGGACGCCGAGCCTGCAGCGAAGGGGTCGGCAAAGGAAGAAGAGGCAGAAGAGGAAGAAGATGTTTCGGACGAGGTCCTGCCGCCGAAACAGAACCTCACCGGCCACGACATGGGCACGAACAAGCGCGAGAACGAGTTCGAGCGCGATCGGTTCTTCGTCGACAAGGTCGATACCGAGAAGACCGAGGAAGGCACGCTGATCCAGGGCAGCCTCGCGTCGAGCTCGTTCATCTACAAGGAGATGGGCGGCGCATATCGCGCGCCCATGGGCGCCGACCTCGACGCCGGCAACGTTTCGGGGCCTGTGCGGCTGTTCACGGATCTGCGTCTGCAGACCGACTTCCGCCACATCAAAGCGTCGCGGTGGGACGCACGTGTCGATGCGCGTGCACGTCTGGTCAATACGCCCCCCAACCCATCGCCGACGTACACGCCGCCGAACCAAGTGCAATCCGGGCTCACCGGCAACAGTGAGTTCGAGCTGCGCGAGCTGTGGCTGATCCGCAGCGGCAAGCGCAGCGACTTCTTCCTTGGCCGCCAGTTCGTGGCCGATCTGGGCGGCGTCAAGTTCGACGGCATTCGGCTCGACTACGCGAAGTCGGCGAAGCTGACGCTGATCGGCTTTGGTGGGTTGTATCCGATACGCGGATCACGGTCGCTGACGACGGACTATCCCGCGCTCAAGACGGAGGATGGCAACGCTGCGGGTCGCTTCGTCGCGACCGGCGGTTTTGGTGCCGCCTATCGCACAATCAGCGCATACGGCGCGATCGGCGGCGTCACCATGATTCCGCTGTCGCGAAAGGAGCAGGCACGCATTTACGTCACGTCGCAGGGCTACCTGCGCAGCGGCTCGAAACTCGACTTCTACCACTTCGCGCTCATCGATGTCTTTGGCACCGCTGCGAGCGAGAGCACAGGCAAGGTTCAGTTCACCAACGTCTCAGCGGGTGCGAACTACAAGCCGAATCCGCGGCTGCGACTAACGGCGGGCGCGCATCGCGTCGACACCGAGACGCTCAACGTGCAGGCGGGCGTATTTCTCGATCCGCTCGATACGTCGGTGACAGGCAACGCGATCGTGCAAAACGACGCGTACATCATTCGTATCGCTACCGATAGCCTGCGAGGTGGCGTATCGGCTGGCCTCGGCAAGCAGCAGCGCTTCGAGCTCTCGACCGCGATCACGGTCCGACGGCGCCCTGCGTTGCAGCTGCTGTCGCCTGATGGGGTGGTCAATGCGAACCTGCCTGCCGCGCAGAGCGTCGAGGTCTGGGGCGGGTTCGTCGATCGTCGCTCGATCAAGGGGACGCGGATCGGAATCGACGGCAGCCAGACGTTCCGCGTGGGCGACCTGTCGTATCAACGCAGCGAGATTTTCACGGGCCGGTTGTTCGTGAATCGCCTGATCCAGGACGGCCGCGGCGAATGGGAAGCCGAGGTGCAGTACGCGAAGGTGAGGGACAGCATTCTCCAGATGACTGGCCTGGGCTGCGCAAACACCAACAACCCTGACCCGACGATGTACGACGTAACCGACTGTTACGGCACGTCGAACAACACGGTGATCTCCGCGGGCGGCCAGCTGTTCTACCGACTTAAAGAGGATTGGTTCGGTATCGGTACGCTTCATGTCATGCGGATCAGCAACGTGCGCAGCGATCAGGTTTCCGATCCTACAGTGACTGGTATCACCGGCTTTGTGCGGATCGCCAAGCGCTTCTGATGCGCCGAGCAACCACGAGCTGATCACGGTGTCGATCCCGTGATGCGCCTGGCGGTTGCGATCACGGCGTGCGTCGTCGCGGCCTGCTCGTGGACGCCACCCACAAATCCGCCGGCTGCGCCGAAGCGGGCGCCTCGCGTGCCGCTCCGACCGGGCTACCTACCGTTCATCGACGCGATGGGACTGATCCCGAAGCCGAAGCTCGCGATCGCGACGGTGGCACCGACGTCGGGTCGTAGCCGACCGTGGCCGCTGAGCGAGCTGCCGTCGCTGCAGCCGCATCACGACTTTGCGATGGCGCGCGATCTCTGCAGCGGTAAGTGGGCCGAGCGCAATCGGTTCAACGTCGACATGGTGGCCTACGGTGGAGCGTGGTGCCAGCTGCAAGCCGGAGACGATCGCGCCCTGATATCGCTCGCGGCGCTCGCCCGCACGGCGCAGGACGACATCGCGAAAGCGGCACGGCTCGACGTCCTCAACATGGCTGCACGCGACGATGCCATGCGCGCGCTCGAGCGCCTGCGCGCGCTAAAGCTCGACGCACCCGCGGACCTCGACGTCCTCGCCGCCACCTACCTCGCGCTCGACTTGCACAAGGACGCGCACGTGGTGATCGAACAGCTCTGGCGTCTCGCCCCCGACGCATCGCCGCTCGAGCGTTGCGAGCGCGTGCTCGCGTTCGGCACGCTCGACGCCGATACGCAGCGTCTGGCCGAGCTAGGCGACGTCGCCGGACCCTGTGCGAAGCGCGCGGCGGCGGTCGAGTGCGCGCTGACTGCGGGGACCGGAGGTCCGGGCACGACGCGGCTCGCGGTCGTTCGCGAGTGCTTCAATGAATTCCCCAACGACCCCGACGCCGAGCGCCGCGTCTGGCTGCTCACCGCGTACATGCGCTGGCGGCTCGTGCGGTCGACGGGCGATTGGCTCGTGCTCGCCCGTGAAGCCGAGCACGCGATGGGGCTTGCCGGCGCGGAAGAGATTGCCGTCACCGCACTCGAGAATGCAGTGCGCGCCTCGTCCTGCGAGGAGCAGCAGCTACGCGACGTGGCCGCGGCCGCCTACCGTATCGCGAACCACAACGCTCACATCGGTCAGCTCGAGGCGCGGCTCGATGCACTGCGCGCGATGAACCTGAAGCGCTGCAGTGAGCTCCACGAGTAGCGTAGAGTTCGCGCATGTCTGTCGGAACCGTATCTGTCGAGCGTCGCGGTCACATCTTGCTGATGGGCCTCGACCGGACCGCGAAGCGCAACGCGTTCGATCTGCCGATGTGGGACGCGCTGTGCGCCGCCTACGCCGAGCTCGATCGCGACGACGAGCTGCGCGTCGGCCTCTTGCACGCCAAGGGCGAGCACTTCACGGGCGGCCTCGATCTGCCGCAATGGGGCGCCGCGTTCTCTTCGGGGAAATGGACGATTAAAGAAGGCGGCATCGATCCGCTCGGGCTCACCGGTCCGCGGATCAAGAAGCCGGTGATCGTCGCCGTGCAGGGCACGTGTCTCACGATTGGAATCGAGCTGATGCTCGCGACCGATATCCGCATCGCTGCCGCGTCGGCGCGGTTCGGGCAGATCGAGATCAAGCGCGGCATCTATCCAGTCGGCGGCGCGACGCTGCGGTTCCCGCGCGAGGTCGGCTGGGCGAACGCGATGCGCTGGTTGCTCACCGGTGACGAGTTCGACGCCGCAGAGGCGCTGCGTATCGGGCTCGTGCAGGAAGTAGTGCCGCACGGCGCCCAGCTCGAGCGCGCGCTCGCGCTGGCCGAGGTCGTCGCGGCGCAAGCGCCGATCGGCGTCTACGCCACGCTCGCGTCTTCGCGCGCCGCGATTCCGAGCGCGGAGGTCGCGGCCGGCCAGCGCCTGATGCCGGATCTGATGCCGATCATGAAGACCGCCGACGTGCAGGAAGGTCTGCGCGCGTTCATGGAGCGCAGGCCCGGCAAGTTCACGGGGCGCTGACGCAGTGGAACGAGTACGATGAGACTGTGAGCGTTCGCGCGTCCCTGCTTGCCGTGCTGGCCGGCTGCTCATTCGAGCGCGGCACGGCGGCAGGAGATGGCGCAGTCGCCGACATGATGCTCGGCGATGGCACGGGCACCGATGGCACCAGCGGTGACGGCCCGCCGACCGACGCGAGTGGGCTGTGCGGCGGCAAGGTCTGGTTTGCCGACTTCTCGGGCGACCCGACGACGTACAACAACAACGGCGACTCGGTGAACGACTTCCGCGCGCGCAACGGAACGTTTCCGACGAGCCAGCTGATGTCGGGTGAGTGGCGCGTGCCGAGCGCCGGTATCACGCCGCTCGACATGCAGCCGTTCCAG
>DATDCH010000429.1:0-3970 GCA_036524455.1 Kofleriaceae bacterium
CGACCTCGGCGCCGAGCGCAGCATCGCCGGCGATCGGCCTGAGCTTGATCAACGCTTGGCGCTCCCACAGCCGCGCGTCTTGCTCGTGATAGCGCCGCCACGCCGCGAGCGATGACACGAGCAGGCCCTGGGTGCCCGATGGCCGCAGTCGAGTGTCCACTTCGTAGAGGCGGCCGCGCGGGGTGCGCTGGCGGAGCGCGCCTAGCAGGCGCTGCGCGAGTCGAGAGAAGTGCTCGACGTCATCGTCGTCGCCTTGATAGACGAACACGACGTCGAGGTCGGCTGCGTAACCGAGCTCGTAGCCGCCGAGCTTGCCGAGCGCGAGCACCGACAGCACGCCGGCCGTCTTCCTCATGCTCGCCTCGACGATCGACAGCGCGCTCTGCACGCATGCCTCGGCGATCGCGGTCAGCTCGGTGCACACCGCGAGCGGATCGAGTGCGCCGGCAAAGTCGGCGAGGCCGACGCGCAGCGTGTGGCCGTTCTTGACCTCGGCGACCGCGCTCCACACGGCTTCGGGATCGCTCGCGTCGACGGACGCGATGCGCGCGGCGAGATCCGCTTTGACTTGCGTGACCGCGCGGGTCGGCGGCGTCTGACCGAGCTCGACCAAGAGATCGATCAGCTCCGGCGTATCGACGAGCGTGCGCGCGAGATATGCGCTCGCGCCGAGCAGCGAGCCGAGCAGACGCGCGATCGCCGGTTGCTCGTCGAGCAGGCGCCAGATCGACCACGATTCGCCGCGCCGCGCGATCATGTCGCCGAGACAGCGCAGCGCTTGATCAGGATCGGCCGACGCGGCGATCTCGGAGAGCAGCAGCGCGCCGACGCGTGCCGATCGATCGATCGCGGCGGGCGACAGTGGCGAGCCGGGCCTGCGTCGCGCGCGTGCGAGCTCGGCGCGGGCAGCGGTGACATCGACGAAGCCGAGTCGGGCGAGCGCCGCGGCTTCATCATCCTCGGAGAGCTCGCCGCGCAAGATCGCGTTGATGTCGGGCAAGTCGTCGGGCTCTTCGCCGAGCGTCTTGAACAGTCGCGATACCGCGCTCGTATGACGCAACAGATCATTTTCGAGCGACTGCGTGCCGAGCCGGCGCGCGAACAGTGCGCGCGCAGTCTCGTCGGCGGGAATCGTCTGCGTCTGCAGGCCGCCCTCGAGCTGCAGCATGTGTTCGGCGTGACGCAGCCAGCGATACGCGCGCCACAGCACGTGGTGCTCGTCGTCGGTGACCAGGCCCGCGAACAACAGCGCGTCGAGCGCGGCGAGCGTGCCGCGACAGCGCAGATTCAGTCGCTTGCCGCCGTGGATCAGCTGGAGCGCTTGCACGAAGAACTCGATCTCGCGAATGCCGCCTTCGCCATTTTTGAGATCGAAGCCTTCACGCGTGCGCACGAGCTCGCGCTTGATGCGGCGGTTGAGGTCGCGCACGTCCTCGATGATCGCTGGCGACGTGATGCGCGGGAACACGAACGGCTTGAGCATGTCGATCGTTGCGTCGCCGAGCGCGCGATCGCCGGCACACGCGCGCGCCTTGATCCAGGCCTGGCGCTCCCACGGCCGGCCGAACGTCTCGTAGTAGCGCTCGAGTGACTCGAGCGAGCCCGCGATCGCACCCTGACCACCTTCCGGGCGCAGCCTGAGATCGACGCGAAACACGAGGCCGTCCTCGGTGACCTCCGACAGCGCGGCCGTGACTTGCGTGCACAGCTTTGCGAAGTATTCGTGCAGCGACACCGATCCCGCCTCGCCCTGATCCGACGAATACACGTAGATGACGTCGACGTCGGACGCGAAGTTGAGCTCCTCGCCGCCGAGCTTGCCCATTCCGATCACCGCGAGGCGGGCGGTGTGCGTGACGCCGTCGTCGTCGATGTAGCGAGGCTCGCCGTAGCGCGCGCACAGCTCGGCACCGTGGAATGCGATCGCGGCGTCGAAGCAGACATCGGCGAGTCGCGCGAGCTCGCGGCCGACCTCGGTATCGAGCCCGAGCTCGAGCTCGCGCACGCCCAGTCGCACCAGCTCGTCGCCGCGCACGCGCCGCAGTGCCGCGCGCAGCTCGGTCCCACTCGCAAGTGAGAGTGTTGCGTGCGTCACCTCGCTAACTAGCTGGTCCCGGGGTTTCTCGCGTCTCAGATACGGGTCTTGGGCGACCCGGGCCAATCGGTGAGGGTCGCCGGTCAACAGCGTTGCGAGGTAGGGCGCCCGCTGGCAGGCGAGCATCGCGATTTGCGTGCCGGCGTCGTCCAAGTGGGTGAGATCCAGGCCGCTTTGCGCCCCGGCGTCGAACAGCCGCTCCGCGCGGCGCAACGCATCTGCCCGATCAGGCGCGCCGGCTGCGAGATCGGAGGGCCTGACCATGGGCGCACCATACCTTGACAGGTCGCGTCGCCCGCATTACCCAAGGCGTTGATTCTCCTCGGTCATGCGTGATCTATATGAAGTGCTCGGGGTCGAGCGTGGCGCGAGCCAGGCCGACCTAAAAAAGGCGTATCGACGCCTCGCGCAGCAATTCCACCCTGACAAGTGCAACGGAGACAAAGAGTCCGAGGAGAAGTTCAAGGAAGCGGCGAACGCGTACCAGGTGCTCGCCGACGACGAGCAGCGCGCGCTCTACGATCGCTACGGCTTCGATGGCATCAAGCGCGGCGGTGGCGGCGGGCCAGGCGCTGGATTCTCGACGGTCGAAGACATCTTCTCTGCGTTCGGCGATCTGTTCGGTGACTTCTTCGGTGGTCGCACGAGCGGACGACGCCAGCCGCGCGGCGCGGATCTTCGCGTCGATCTCGAGCTCACATTCGCAGAAGCAGTGTGGGGCTGCACGAAGGAAGTCAAAGTCGCGCGCGCAGTCGCGTGCGAGACGTGCAAGGGCACCGGCGCGGCGGCGGGCAGCAAAGCCGACACGTGCAAGACCTGCCAAGGCAAAGGGCAGGTCGTTCACGCGCAGGGCTTCTTCATGGTGCAAACCACGTGTCCGCACTGCCGCGGCGCGGGCAAGACGATCAAGGATCCATGCGAGGACTGCCGCGGGCGCGGCACCAAGGCGGAGACCACCACCCTGTCGGTCACCGTTCCCGCCGGCGTCGACGACGGTCAGACGCTGCGCCTCGCCGGCAAGGGCGAGTCGGTGCCGAACGGCGTCACCGGTCATCTCTACGTCGTGCTGCACGTGCAGGGTGACGAGCGGTTCCGGCGCGACGGCGACGACGTGCTCACCGAAGTGCCGGTCAGCTTCGTCAAGGCCGCGCTCGGCGGTGAAGTCGAGATCTACACGCTCGACGACGAGTGCAACGGCGCCACCACGATCGAGCTCAAGCCCGGCACGCAGCCCGGCGACGTGATCGTGCGGCGTGGCCAAGGCGTGCCTCACGTTGGCGAGCACGGCCGCGGCGATCACGTCGTCCAGTTCAAAGTCGAGATCCCGAAAAAGCTCAATAGCAAGCAAGAAGAGCTGCTGCGGGAGCTGGCCGCTGACATGGGCGAAGACGGCGTGCGCGCAGAAAAACGTGGCCTGTTCAGTCGGAAGAAGTAGTTACCGAGCCGTTGTAGGGCGCCGCCAACAGCGCCATTCACAGTCCGCAACGCGGGCACGATCGCACGCAGCAGTGCTGTCAGCCGCGGCGATCCGAATTGATACAAGGACGCCGGAAGGCGCGTGGTAGTTCCCACGGCCGTAATGAGCAATCGCTGTTGTCTGTTTGCGTGCGATGCCGATCCGAGCCTGTACGACATCGCACCGCGTGGCATTAGCGAGCACGTCGGTGACGTCTCGCTGATGCAGCTGATCATGGTCGCGCGGGGTGCACGCGCCGTGACGTCGCGGTTGTTCGAAGACAAGAAAGCCGTGCTCGCAGATGCGACGGGCGCGGTCGCGCGCGTGCGTGCGTTCGTCGAGAAGCTCGTCGAGGGTGAGGTCGCCGAGCCCGACGACTTCGCGGCGGCGGTCGTACAGATGGACGAGGTGCTCGACAC
>DATDCH010000430.1:0-14670 GCA_036524455.1 Kofleriaceae bacterium
GAGGCACCACAGAAACGCTGCGAGCGTCTTGCCGCTGCCGGTCGGCGCGAGCATGAGCGTGTGCTGGCCGCTCGCGATGCTCGCCCAGCCGCGGTGCTGCACTGGCGTGGGCGCCGCGAAGCTCTGCGAGAACCACGTACGCGTGGCTTCGCCAAAGGCAGCGAGCGGTTCCGTCGACACCTGGCTCGTATAGCAACAGATCGATTGCTACGAGGATTCGGAATGCCAGGGCCCGAGCAAACCTGACAACAGCCTGTCCAGAGCCTCGGGTATTCCGGTCCCGGTCGGCATCCTGTACTCGAACCGGAGCGGCGCAATCACCATGCCCTTGGGCCAGACTTGCCCGTCGGGGTGCACCGGCGGAATCATGATCGGTGGGCCTACCGACGGCGCGAGCAGCTCGGCAATTGTGGCGACGAGGCCAGGACCGGCGTCGAGCTCCATCGGCACGATCACGGGCGGCCGTTTGACCTCGCGCATGTCGACACGCAGATAGACCCGCGACGGCTGCCACGGCAACAGCACGAGCGCCAGCACGAAGCTGACGAAGAACGCGCTGATAAACGCGGATCGTCCTTCGGTTGCAATACTCGCCATCACCGGGGCAACCGGGCCGCCCCCGAGGTTCATTCCCGTTCGCGCACGAGACCGATCGCGAGCGGAATCAGCGTGGCCGCGAGCGAAATCCCAACCGCCGCCACGGGATGCGCCTTGAACGTCGCGCTGATGCCCTTGATGAAATCGCCGATCGCCGAGGAGGTCACGGCCGACATGACAAGCACGCCGATCACGCCGCCGAGCACGATCGCGACAAGCCCGCCGGCCAGGGACGGGAGCTTGCGCAGCGGCCAGGTCAGCCCGCGCAGGCCCGGAATCAGGATCGAGGTGGCCGCGAGATAGAACGGGAAGAACATGCCGCCCGTGAAGATCGCGAACCACATGGCGCGCTTTTCGGCGGGGAACGAAGCGGGCGGGGTCGGGTCGATCGGACCGATCTCGACATCCCAGGTCTGCAGCGCGACGCACGTCAGGTACATGAAGCCGAACGTGAAGGCGAGCTTCACCGGAACGCTCTTGATCCGCATCCACAACGGCAGCTCCGCGAGCTGCTCGCCGTAGTCGATCCGACCTTCGAAATATCCGCCGAGCACGAGCAGCGGAACCACCGCGAGCATCACGCCGAGCGCGGCGCCATCCGGTAGCTTTGCCGCGAGCAGATCGAATCGCGTCGCAACCGCGACGGCATTGATCAAGGCAATGACGATGAAGAGCGGCGCGACCTGACGCGGTGACATGGTTTTAGGCTAACCCAGCCTTAACGCCGAGTTGCGGTATCCCGGAGTTGACATAACACCGATTCTGCGACGCGACCCATGTGGCCGAAGGCAGGCCCTCACCGACCAACCGCTGCCGTTCCGCGCAGCACTACAGCGCTGGCCGCGATTGCCGCGCCGCGAGCTGATGGATCTCTTCTTGTGTGAGCCCGCTCGACGCTTCGATCGTCACGGTCGATGCGCGCCCGGTGCCGACTTCGACCGCGCTGACTTCGAGGATGCCGTCTGCATCCATCGTGAAGCTGACCTCGACCTTCGTGCGGCCGCGTGCCGCGCGCGTCAGATCGCTCAGCACGAATCGGCCGAGCCGGCGGTTCTTCGACGCCAGCTCGTTCTCGCCTTGATAGATCTCGATCGCGACAAAGTCCTGGCTGTCCTCGGTCGTCGCAAACACCTTCTTCGCGCGCGTCGGGATGCTCGTGTTCGCCTGGATCACGACCGACATGCGGTCGCCGGCGACCTTCACGCCCATGTTGTGCGGGGTGACGTCGAGCAGCACGACCTCTTGCAGCTCGCCGCCCATGATGCCCGAGTGCACGGCCGCACCCATCGCGACGATTTCGTCGGGATTGACGCCTTTGCTGCCCGGCTTGCCGAAGATCCGCTCCGCCCGCTCCTGCACCTCCGGCATGCGCGTCATGCCACCGACGAGCAGCACCTGATCGATATCCGCCGGTGTGCAGTGCGCTTCGGCGAGCGCACGCTTGCACGGTGCCTCGAGTCTCTCGAATAGAGACCGGCAGGCCCGCTCGAGCTGGCCGCGCTCGAGCTCGCGCGCCAGGTGCAACGGCCCGGTCGATCCGGCCGCGATGAATGGCAGGTTGACGTCGGTCGAGAGCGCCGACGACAGCTCGATCTTCGCTCGCTCGGCAGCCTCTTTGAGCCGCTGGAGCGCGACCGAGTCGCCGCGTAGATCGATTCCGTACTGCCCTTGGAATTCGTCCGCGAGCAGATCGATGATCACGCGATCGAAGTCGTCACCGCCGAGCGTCGTGTCGCCGTACGTCGACAGCACCTCGAACACGCCGTTCTCGATCGCGAGGATCGAAATGTCGAACGTCCCGCCGCCGAGGTCGAACACGGCGAGCCGTTGGTTATGTTGATGATGAAGCCCATATGCAAGTGCGGCGGCGGTCGGCTCGTTGAGGATCTGGCGGACCGTGAGCCCTGCGATCTTGCCGGCGTCCTTCGTGGCCTGGCGCTGCGCATCGTCGAAGTACGCCGGTACGGTGACGACGGCTTCGTCCACCGCTTGGCCCAGGTAATCCTCGGCCACCCGCTTCATCTTCGCGAGCACGTGCGCCGAAACTTCCTGCGGCGAGCGCGGCGTCCCCGCGATGTCGATCCATGCATCGCCGTTGCGCGCCGAGACCAGCTTGTACGGTAAGCGGCGCGCGATCGCGAGCACGTCATTGTCGGCGGCCTTGCGGCCGATCAGCCGCTTGACGCCGAACACGGTGCGCTGCGGATTCGTGACCATCTGGCGCTTGCTCGCCGCGCCGACCACGACCTCGCCATCCGCGTTCCACGACACCATCGACGGCGTCGTGCGCCCACCCTCTTGGTTGTGGATGACGACCGGTTCGCCTGCTTCGAGCACGGCGACGCACGAATTCGTCGTCCCGAGGTCGATGCCGATCACGCGTCCCACGCGGGACCACTATACACCGCTACCAACGGCTCTTGCGGCCCAGGTCGCGGAGAGCGTCCTTCGCGATCTGCAATTCCGGATCGAGTTGCAGCGCGCGCTGAAACTCCATCGTCGCGTCGTCGGCGCGCCCAGTTGCTTGCGTCTCACGTCCGCGCGCGTAGCACAGTAGTGCACGGTATTGCCGCGACTGCGGCACCTTCGCAGCGAGCGCATGAAACGCGAGGCGCGCCGCGGTCCAATCCTTTGACGTCAAAAGATCCATCGCGTGCTTGAGCTCGGCGCTCTCGTCCGTCGCGGCACTCTTCGACTGCGGCGGAGGCTGCGCTCCGGTGTACCGAATCGTCGCCGGCGAGGCCGCCTCCGATGCCGGCGCGCGTTGCGGCGTGTTCGGCCGCGGGATGCCGTGTGGCGACGTCGGCCGTTGCGCAGTGACGCCACCTGGCGGCGTCGGCCGACGCTCGGGTGTGCCCGGCAGATTCAAGCGGCGCTCGGTGATCGGCGGCGTGGCCGGCCGCGTTGGCGCGGCTGCTACGCCCGTCGTCTCGCGCCGCTCGGATTCGCCCTGCGGCGTCGTCGGTCGCATCGGCACGCCGAGCGCGGGTGTCAGTCCGCGCGCCATCGGCTGCGTCGCTTGCGGGGTCGGCGCGCGCGCTCCGGTCGGCGTGGTCAGCGGTGATGCCGCGCGTGGCATGCCGCTCGCCGGCGTTGTCATGACCGGCGTCGATGGTCGCGACGAGGTCGGTCGATCCGAACCGCGGTTGAGCGGCGATGGTTGTGGGCCCGGCTTGGGCACGAGGCCAGTGCCGCGCACGGTGCCGCCCGTTCCGGCACCCGGCGATGTGCTGCCTCGCGCTGGTGCCGGGCGTCCCGTCGAGCCGAGCAGTTTGACGAGCTGATCGTGCGCAGCCTTGATGCCGAGGAACACCTCGTTCGACATCCGTTGCAGGTCGTTCGACATCCGTCCGAATCGCGCAGGATGAAACTGCTTGGTGAGCTCGAGAAACGCGCCGCGAACCTCTTCCGCGGATGCGGATTCCAAGATGCTCAGCGCGGCATAAGGCCCTTGCGAGATGCGCATCAGCATCTCGGCAAGCACTGCCCTGGCACGCAGTTCTTCCTCAGCGGCCACTACCTTTAGATCGTAGCCCGAACGATTGAACGAGGAAAGCTGGTCACTTCTTTTGGCGCTGCTGCTGCGGTTCTTCGCTGACCTGCGGCGGCGGCGCCTGCGGCTGGGGCAGGATCTGTGACTGTTGCGACGGCGCCGGCTGCGGAGCCTGCTGCGGTGGTGGTTGCTTGACGTTGGGCGAGGGTTCCTTGTTAAGCGGCGCGTTTCGCTGCGCGTTTTGCGCCTCGAGCTCGTCGGCTTTCTGCTGCTTGAGCGACTGCTTGGGATCGAGCGGAATGGTCTTGCCCTTCTTGGTGACGGGCTTGGCCGGCGGCTGCTTTGCCGGCGGCTGCTTGACCGGCTCTGCGCGCTTAACGGGCTTACCG
Organism: Kofleriaceae bacterium; assembly: GCA_036524455.1. Lineage (GTDB taxonomy): Bacteria > Myxococcota_A > Polyangia > Haliangiales > Haliangiaceae > JABFXX01. Next base: position 4,480 of record DATDCH010000430.1, read on the forward strand.
ACCGGCGCCGGGATCTCGACCTCATTGACCGCCTCGGCCCGCGCCAGCTTCGTCGGCTCGACCTCACGCGACTGCACCGTGCAGCTCCCGTCCTGGAAGCTGATCTTGACCTTGTCGCGGTGCTGCTCGAGCGCGTCGGCCGACGGGTCGTAGTGATACTGGACGTGCACTTTGACGTGGCAGCGCGGATCGTTGGGCGCGCGCGGATCCACCACCTGGTCGTCGATCGCGAACGCGACGCCACGGTCTGCGCGCACGAACTCGTAGGTCTTGAAGAACGTGTCTGTGCCGTGCGCCTCGGTGCGCTTGAACACGTCGACCTGATCGCCGTTGCGCTTGAATCGGCGGAGCTCACCGTTCGCGAGCTTCCACACGCCGTCGAAGCCCGACACCGGCACGAGGTTGACGTGCAGCGCGTCGGCCGCTTGAAGCGTTACCTTGCGTGGCTCAGACAAGTAGCCCGGCTTGTCGATCACGAGATCGAGCGTGTCGCCCGGCTTTGCGTACAGCTTCGTCGGTGTCGTGCCGCGCACGCGACCGGCTTCGCGGACCTCGGCACCTATCGGCGTCGACGCGACATCGAGCGCGACCTGGCCCGGCGGCGGCTTGTCTTCATCGATCGGCGCGGCCACGGGTTTCTGCGCCGGCTCGCGCGACATGATCACGACGACAACCGCGACGGCAAGCACGCCGAGACCTGCCAGCGCCGGCAACCACAGCTTGCGCGACCCACCCGGTGCCGCGACCGCGCCGCGACCACGATGCGCGCTACTCCCTGCCGCAGCACGCAGCGCGTCGACAAACTCTCGCGCCGTCGCAAACCGCGCATCCGGATCCTTCGCGAGCGCGCGCCGCAGCACACCGTCGAGCGCGGCCGGTACACCAACGGCACCGCGCGCCGACAGCGCCGGTACGTCGGCGCGAAAGTGTTGCTCCATCATCCCGGGCACACTTGTCGACGAGAACGGCAACGAGCCCGACAACAGCTCGAACGCGATCACGCCGAGTGCGTAGCGATCGGAAGCGGTGCCTGCGCCGTCGATGCTCCATTGCTCGGGCGCCATGTAGCCCGGCGTGCCGAGCCACGTGCCCTGCCCCGTTAACGTGCCCGGGCCGGTCTTCTCGCCCGCGTTCGCCGTCGAGATCAGCTTCGCGATCCCGAAGTCGAGCACGAACACTTTTGGCGGCGTCGCGCTCGACAGCACGATGTTGTCGGGCTTGAGATCGCGATGCACGACGCCACGCTCGTGCGCTGCATCGAGCGCGGACGCGATGGTGTCGAGGATCGCGAGCGCGCGATCGATGTCGAGCGGGCCATCGACAAGCGCGGCGCGCAGTGACTTGCCCTCGACGAGATCCATGACGAGGTAGAGCCGGCCATCGTCGAGGCGGCCGAACGCGAATACATCGACGACGTTCTCGTGCTCGATCTGATTGACCGCGCGGGCCTCGCGAATGAAGCGCTCGGCGGCTTCTGCCGATGCCGCGAGGTCATTGCGCAGCACTTTGATCGCGACGCGCTTGCCGATCACCGGATGCTTGCCGGCGTAGACCTCACCCATCGCGCCGGCGCCGAGAAAGCGGTCGATGACGTACTCGCCCACCTGCGCGCCCGGCGCGAACCTCTCCGCATCGTCGCGCGGCTTCGTTGCCGCGAGCGTCGGGCTATGCGCGAGCGGGCTCGAATCCGCCATCTGCCCCATCCTAGCAAGGGGACACGGTCGCTGCTGGCTCTGTTTCAGCTCGGAACGGCTGGCAAATCTGTCCACCAGCGGTCGCGGATTCGCTTGCGATACGCGGCCAAATTCGGGTGGTTCTCGCCGGCAGCCTTGAGCGGCGTGGCGAGCGGAAACCCGAGCACCATCTCGAGGAAGGCAAATGCCGTGCAGTCGATCACTCGCGGCTCGTCGCCGAACAGGAACGGTTTGTCGCCGAGCAGCTCGGCGAGCGCAGCGAGGTCCGCTGCACCGATGGCCATCGCCTCGTCGAACGTGTGACGACCCGTGCCTTGCGCGTGGCCTTTCTTGATCTGCGCGCGACGAATGATCGGCAGCACGAAGCCCGGCACCATCTTCTTGAACTCGTCGCGCATCAGCGGGTAGCCCTCGTTCGTCTTCCAGCGCGCGTAGAGACCGACGAAGTAGAGACCTTCCTCGAGCGTGCGCCGGATCATCCGCGCCATTGCGACATCGCGCGCCGCCATCCCGCGATCGAGTGGCTGCTTGCCACCGGCCGCGAGTCGCCGCTCGAGCTCCTCGATGATCAGCTGCGAGTCGCCCATGTACGCGCCGCCGATCTCGACAAATGGAATCTTGCCCTTGGGTGCTCTGCGAAAGTCGGCCTTCGTCGGCTTGTACGGCACCTCGGCCATCCGGAGGTAGCACTCGAGCTTCGTGCAGAACGGACTCGCGTTCGGCGTGCCCCAAGATCGGATCGGCGGTTGATGCAGGATGATTTCGTCCACGCGGCAGACTAGATCGCGCGCGCGCAAGATCGCGACAACCTGTTCGCGAAACGCGCGAAAGCGCACGGCTGTGGCAGTTTTGTACGATTACGCCCGAGCGCCTGGTTTTCGCTCTGTAATCCGCCCGACGACTCCCGTGGGTTGGGTGCTATCAGTGGGGGGTAATGGCGCAGGTGTCGACCGCGGGACCGCGGCATCATGTCCAGTTCTGGGAGGACGCTAGCCTGCTCGCGGAGCAGATTTCGGGCTTCCTCAACAAGGCGCTCACCGCCGGTGGAGGTGCGATCGCGATCGCCCGTCCGCTCACGCTGGCGGTGATCGAGCTGCAGCTCGCCAAGGCAGGCAACGACGTCGTCGCTCTGCAGGCGGCGGGGCGGCTCGCATTGCTCGATGCCAACGACGTGCTTCGTGTGCTGCTCGTCGACGGCGTGCCGACCAACGAGAACTTCGACGAGCACGTCGCGACGTCCGTACGCGCGACGGTGGCGAGGACGGCAGGGCCTGTCCACGCCTACGGCGAGATGGTCGATATCCTGTGGTCCGGCGGCAATCGCGATGCGGTCGTCGCGCTCGAGACGTTGTGGAGTGAGCTGGTCGCGCGCGAGCCGGTCACGCTCCTGTGCGGCTACCAGCTGCGTGCGTTCGACCGCGACGTCGAGGGCTTCGAGCTGGTCTGCGATCACCACGACAGCGTCGAGCCGGCGCAGACACCGGCGCCCACGATCGGGAACACGTCATCGCGCATGCTTGCCCAGCTCGAGCAACGTGCGCGCGCGCTCGAGTCGGAGGTCGCGCACCGCAAGCGCCTCGAAGGGCGAATGCACGAGCTGCTCGCGGTCACGGGGCAGCTCGCCGGCGCGAATGACCGCGACAGCGTCGCGCAGCTCACCGTCGAAGCAGGCATGCGAGCCGTCGGCGCCGTCGACGCCTCCCTCTGGCTGGTCGCGCCCGGTGGCACGCACCTGGAGATGCTCGCGGCGTCAAAGGATGGTCCAACGGCATCGGGTCACTACCGCGTCGTCCCGTTGACGGGCGACACGCCGCTTGCCCACGCGATCCGCACCGGCGAGCCCGTGTTCCTGGGCTCGCTCGACGACTACGCGGAACAGTTTCCAGCGTCGCGTGCACGACTCGAACAAGTGCGCACCGCCGGGCAACGCGCGTTCGCGGCGTTGCCGATCGTGATCCACGGCCAACCACTTGCCGGCATCGTGTTCACGTTCGATCGCGAGCGCGAGTTCAGTACCACCGAGCGTGCATTCAAGTCGATCCTCGCGCGGCAATGCGCGCTCGCTCTCGCGCGCGTGCAACAGCAGGAACAGGAGCGCGCGCTGCGCGAAGCGGCCGAGCGGTCCGCCGCCGCCGAGCGAGATGCGCGCTCCGAGATCGAGCTGCTCTACGATCTGATCGCGTCGGTCAACCAGCTCGACGATCCGAAGGCCGTCTACGACATCGCGCTGCACACAGTCTGCCGCGGTGCGCGCTCCGATCGTGCGGCGATTCTGCTATTCGATTCCGACGGCGTGCTTCGCTTCAAGGCCGCGCACGGACTCTCGGACACGTACATGCGCGCAGTCGAGGGCCACTCGCCCTGGCAGCACGACACCGTCGGTGCGACGCCGATCGCCGTGCACTCCGTCGATGATGATCTGGCGTGGGCGCTGTATCGCGACGTGTTTCGTGCCGAAGGCATCGGCGCGCTCGCATTCATTCCGGTCGTGCACGGCCGCCAGCTGATCGGCAAGTTCATGCTGTATCGCAACGATGCGCGCCGGTTCGAGCTACGCGACCTGCAGTTCGCGTCTACCGTTGCAGTGCACGTCGCGCAGGCCGTCGAGCGCAAGCGTAGCGAGGTCGAGCTCGCGCGCGCGTATCGTGAGGAACGCCAGGCGCACCTCGAGGCCGAAGAAGCGACGCGCGCGCGTGAAGAGATCCTGTCGGTCGTGTCCCATGACCTGCGCAATCCGCTCAGCACCATCCTGATGGGCGCCACTTCGCTGCTCGGTGTCGAAGGGGATCGCGGCGCGCATCGCGTGCGCACGATCGCCGAGCGGATTCACCGCCAGGCCGAGCGCATGGCGCGGCTGATCGAAGACCTCGTCGACTTCGCGGGCATCCAGGCCGGTCAGCTCGCGATCGAGCGCAAGATTCACAAGCCCGAAGAGATCCTCAGCGCGACGAACGACATCTTCAGCTCGATGGCACAAGAGCGCGGTCTCCGCTTCGAGATCCGCGTGATGCCGAACCTGCCGCACATCGACTGCGACTCCGAGCGCGCAGTGCAGGTGATGTCAAACCTCGTCGCGAACGCACTCAAGGTGACGCCGAGGGGCGGCGCGATCGCGATCGGCGCCGAGCCGAAAGACAGCGAGGTCGTGTTCTACGTGCGTGACACCGGTCCGGGGATCGCGGCCGAAGAGCTGCCGCAGCTGTTCGAACGCTACTGGCGCAGCAAGCATTCGCAGTACAAAGGCGCCGGCCTGGGCCTATCGATCGCGCGCGGCATCATCGACGCGCACGGCGGTCGCATCTGGGCCGAGAGCCAACTCGGTCGCGGCAGCACGTTCTATTTCTCGTTCTCGTCCCTGCGCGCCAACTGAGCGCCGCCTAAGCCGGCCACTGGCCGCGGAAAAACCGGCGAATTCGACGGTTGACGCCGGCTGGTCGCTCGTTCCAATATCCCGGACAAATGTCCGCGATAGCGCCGCTGCCCGATCCGGCCCTGCCCTCTCCTCGTCGCATCGAGGTTCGGCGCGACACCATGGTCGTCGAAGGGCACGCACTCGACGACGTCACGCTCGCCGGCTACGTGCTCGGTGCCGAGCTCGGCACTGCACCCGTCGTCGTCGTGATCGGCGGCATCACGGCCTCACCGTTTCCGTTCGGCGATGCGGCGACGAGCACCGAGCCCTGGTGGCCCGCGCTCAACGCGCCGGAGCTGATCGATACGGCGCGCCACACCGTGCTCGCTCCGTGCTGGCCGGGTAACGGCTCGACGTGGCGCGGCTTCGACGACGGACCGCTGCCGCCGCTATCCGCGCTCGGCCTCGCCGATCTGATCGTGGCGTGGCTCGACGGCATCGGGTGCACCACGCCGATCGCCTTCATCGGCGCGAGCCTCGGTGGGCTGGTCGGCGTCGCGCTCGCGGTGCGCCATCCCGATCGCGTCGCGCGGCTCGTCACGATCTCGGCCGGCCTGCGCCCCGATGGCTGGGGCACGGCCACGCGTCATCTCCAGCGCGAGCTCGTGCGCGACGGCCAACGCAGCGGCGATGTCGCGACCGGTATGGTGCGCGCGCGCCAGCTCGGCATGCTGACGTATCGCGGCCGCGACGAGCTCGACACTCGCTTCGGCGTGCTGTCCGCCGAGCTCGAGCATCCACCGGTTGCGGCGTACCTCCAGCATCACGGCGAGCGGTTCGCGGCGCGCTTTCCCGTGCGCACGTTCCTGCTGCTCAGCGAAGCGATCGATCGCGCGCGGTTCGGCACCGACGCTGCCTCCGTACGCGCCGAGCTTGCACGCGTCACCGCGGACGTGTTGATCGTCGGCGTACCGGGCGATCTGCTGTTCCCGTTCCCGCTCCAGCACGAGCTCTATCGCGAGCTGCAAGCCGCCGGCGCAAGCGCGTCCCTGTGGAAGCTCGACTCCGAGTTCGGCCACGACGCATTCCTCGCCGACCAAGACGCGCTCGCCGCGCTGTTGCGCGACAGCGCCTTCTTCGCGAAGTCCACGCTCGAGGTCATACCGCGCTTCCACGGCGTGGGCGCCAAGCCGCTGCGCGAGATCCGCATCGGCCTCATCGGCTGCGGCACCGTCGGTAACGGCGTGCTCGAGCTCCTCGATCGCCAGCGCAGCGCGCTCGCCGAGCGCTACGGCGTGCGCTTCCGCGTCACGCACATCGCCGTCCGCGATCTCGCAAAACCGCGTAGCGCGCTCGCCGCCGACATTCCGCGCACGACGCGCGCACTCGATTTGATCGCGGCGCCCGATGTCGACGTGATCGTCGAGGTCGCCGGTGGCGATGCGGTCGGGCCCGCGGTCAAAGCAGCACTTGCCGCCGGCAAACCCGTGGTCACCGCGAACAAGGCGCTGCTCGCAAAGCAGCTCGCCGTGCTCGGCGTGCTCGCACAGCGCACCGAGACCCCGCTGCTCTGCGAGGCCGCCGCGGCCGCCGCGATCCCGATCATCCGCCACCTCTCGCACCGCGCCGACGAGGTCGACTCGCTGATGGGCATCGTCAACGGCACGTGCAACTTCATCATCACGCGCCTCGAGCAAGACGAGCTCCCGCTCGATCGCGCGATCGCCGAAGCGCAATCGCTCGGCCTCGCCGAAGCCGATCCGTCGGCGGATATCGACGGCCACGACGCCGCCGCGAAGCTCTCGATCCTCGCGTACCGCGCGTTCGGCACGTGGGTGCCACCACACGAGCTGCCGGTGCGCGGGATCGGCGAGCTCTGGCCGGCCGACTGCGATCTCGCCGAAGCGATGGGCTTCCGCATTCGCCTGATCGCGCGCGCCGCGCGCACGCCGGCGGGTTTCACCGCGGGTGTCGAGCCCGTGCTGCTGCCCGACTGGCACCTGCTCGCTTCTGTCGAGGAGGAATACAACGCGGTGTACATGAAGACGTCGCAGTCGGGCGACCTCTCACTGTTCGGCAAAGGCGCCGGTGCGCTGCCGACCGCAAGCGCGGTGCTCGGAGACCTCATCGATCTCGCGCAGGACAACTCGGTACAGTGGCCCGTGCCGCGCGATGTCCCGCTCGTGCCCGCGCCGCCGCGCCGGCACTACCTGCGCCTCAGTGCCGAATCGCATCCCGGCCTCGCCCGCCGCGTCGATTCGATCGTGCGCCGCGCAGGCCTCTCCGTCCAGAACCGCGCCGCACGCGGCGAGCCGCTCGTCACGCACCACGGCTTCTTGCTGTCGCCCTCCGACGACGCCACCGTCGCCGCACTCGTCGAGCAACTCCGCGCGCTCGGCCGCGTCGAGCAAACGCTGTGGCTCGGAGTCGCCGAATGACGATCGCCGCGTGGCTCGATCCGGCGCGGGTTCCCGCCGAGCGCCCGCCGCTCTCCGCGATGGGCACTGCAACGCGCGACCTCCACGACTCGGTCAACGCGAATGCGCCGTACCTGCATCCCGAGCGCCGCACGATTCAGCGCGACCTCGGCGACTCGAGCACCGGTGTCGCGTGGCAAGAAGCCAAGGCCGGCTTCACGCTCACCGGCGACGGCGCCTGGTCGGAGCTGCCCCATCTCTACGCCCGCTACGGCACGCCGGGCACGAGCGAGCTCATCGCGATCTTGCGCAACCTCGAGCACGCGACCTGCGGCTTCGTCACCGACTGCGGCATGCAAGCGGTCGCGCTCGTCGCCGACGTCTTGATCGGCCACGGCGCGCACGCGATCGCGATGCGCCAGGTCTACAACAAGACGCGCACGTTCTTCGAAACCACTGCAAAGCGGGTCGGCGCCACGCTCACGCTCGTCGACGACGGTGATCTCGGCGCACTCGCCGCCGCCCTGCGCCCCGAAACCCGCCTCGTATTCGGCGAAACGTTCACGAACCCGCTCGGCCGCGCGCAAGACATCCCCGGCCTCGTCGCGCTCGTGAAGAAGGTGCCCGGCGCGCGCCTCGTGATCGATTCGACGATCGCGACGCCGTGGGGCATTCGCACGCCGCTGCTCGACCAAGGTGTCGACATCGTCACCGGCAGCATGACGAAAGCCCTCGGCGGCCAAGACGCCGCGCTCGGCGGCTACATCGCGACCAATCACGCCGAGCTCGGCAACCAGATCATGGACCTCATCGCGATGCGCGGCGGCATCCTCGACGACGATCGCGCGCGCCGCGTCGTCGCGAACCTACCGAACGCCGAGCGCATGCACGCGCGCCGCTGCGATACCGCCGCCAAGGTCGCCGTGTTCCTCGCCGCACACCCGCGCATCGAGCGCGTGTTCCACCCGAGCCGCCCCGATCATCCCGACGCCGCGATCATCGCGCGCGATTACACGCGCACCGGCTCGCTGCTCGCGTTCCGCGTCAAGGACACCGACGAAGCCGGGCACCGTCGCGTCGCCGACGTGCTCGCCTCGTGCGGGGTGCTGCGCTACGCGCTGTCCTTCGATGGCCTCGTCACCAAGATCAACCACCACCGCTCGGTCTCCGAGTACTTCACGCCGCCCGACGTGGTCGCACGACTCGGCATCGATCGCCTTGTCCGCCTCGGCATCGGCATCGAGGACGCCGACGATCTGATCGCCTGCCTCAACTGGACGCTGCACAACGCGTGATCCAAGTAACGGCGTGACGTACATCGCGTTCGGGTTGCACGGGCCGCGTTAGAGTTGCCAGCGATGCGGTACGGGTTGCTGGCTTGTCTCCTCGGCGCATGTGCCGCGCCGCCGCTCGAGCCACCGACCGGCGAGATCCGACAGTTCGTGATCAGTCGCCAGATGATCCCGACAAGCAACATCGAGGCGCGCGACTACGGCTTCGATCTCGACGGTCACGACCCACATCGCACGGGCGACAACCAGCTCGGCTACGTGCTGTCGACAATCAGCGGAATGGGGTTCGACCCGAGGAGCGGCGGCGGCCAGCACCTCGCGCACGGCGAGATCATCGAACTGGCGCAGATCCAGCTTGCGCGTCCCAGCGATCCAAGCGACTCGATCTCGCTCGCACTGTTCCACGGCGCCGATCCGTCCCCGGCTCCGTGCGTTGATGCCACCGATGTCGTCTGCGGCCTGCATCTCCAGGGCAGCGCCACGTTCACCGCGCTTCCTTCCACGAATCCGCCATTGCTCGGCTGGCGCGACGATCCGACAGCCCTCGGCCCCGGCTCCCTTCAGGTGTCGCTCAGTCTCTTCGGCGAGGTCATGACCCTGGACTTGATCGGGGCTCGCGCACGTCTCGACAGCGTCGAGATGCCGCGCGGCTCGATCGGCGGCGGCCTGCGCCGCGCCGACGTCGAGAGCAAGATCGTGCCGGCATTCGTGCAGGCGCTGGAACAAATGCTCGCCATGCAGTGCCATGACCGTGAGCCGCCCACGTGCGCATGTACCGATACTCTGGTCGACGCCGATGATTGGCTCCGCTGGTTCGACATCGATCCGAAGGACTGCACGATCACGAGCCAAGAGGTACTGAAGTCGGCGGTGGGCTCCAATTACATCTTTTACGACGTCACGATTGATAGCGAGACGCTGATGTCGTTCGGGTTCGGCTTCGAAGCTGTGCCCGCAGCATGGTGAAGTCGCAGACTCACAAAACGAAGGCTGCACGCTCCACACGATCTTCGTGCCCATGTGAGCACGCGGCCGAGACACGCGTGACGACATTCTCGTGCGTGAACACGCCAGCGCGAAACGACACTTCGTGTTCACGAGCACGAGTTGTAGAGCGCCTAGCCGCGATTGCCGCAGCGCCGGAAGGCCTCCATGATGAGGAGCTCGAGGCCAGCATCTGTGCTCACGTGAGCACGCGCTGCACTCACGGCGGCGGCTGCGATCGCGGTCGGATACCCCGACTTCACGAGAGCGCGCTTCGCCAGCGTCTCGGGATCGCTGTCCTCTAGGTTCACCGCGCGGTTCATCGCGAGCACCTGCCTCACCAGCGTCGGAATGTCCGCGTCCGTGCCCACGTGAGCACACGCTTCTTCGAGTGCGCGCTTCGCAGCCGTCGCTTTGAAGCCCAGCTGCTTGAGCGCCTGCTTGGCTTGCTC
>DATDCH010000431.1:0-12814 GCA_036524455.1 Kofleriaceae bacterium
CGTGTTCGCATGATCGCCGTGCGTGCCGGGAATGTTCGGCAGCTCGAGCGCGAAGTGACAGTGCGGCGCCGCCGAGTGCACGGCGCTCGCGCCGAGTGTACCGATCTGCTGGCCGCCATCGACGCGGTCGCCAACCTCGAGACCCTCGATGACGGTGTTGAGATGCATGTACGACGTGAGCGAGCCGTCGGCGTGCTCGAGGCGCACGTAGCGGCCGCTGCGACCATCGCGTCCGAGCTCGGAGCGTTCGACGCGCACGACCACGCCGTCGCTGACTGCGACGATCGGCCGACCGATCGGGCCACCGAGATCGATGCCGCAGTGGCCGCGGCCGCATTCGCGCCGCGTGACGCCGTCGCGCTCGGCACCGAACCGGCCGCTGCCTTGTGGCGACAGCACGTCCTCGGTGTCGACGACGGGATGGATCCAGTCGAGCAGCGACGGATAGAGCTCGTCGAGTTGCGTGCCGTCGACGAGCGGCACCGGATAGGCGTCGCGCGGATCGAAGGGCGGCGGCGGCGCTTCGGCAACGCTCATCTGCGCCGAGATCACGAGCGTCTCGCTGGTGTCGAAGTCGATCGTCGCGAGCGAGGCCGCGGGCAGCTTCACGCGAAGTGCGTACGAACCGATCGCGATCGCGGCGAACGCGACACCGGCCGCGATGCCGAGGAGCGGAAGCTTGCGCGATGGTGCCGGCGCGATGACGGTCACTTCTTCGACGCCGCGAGCGTGCCGCACCGCCCAACAACTCGAGTGCCAAAGCTCGATCGCACCGTTTGCGGAGACGAATGGTCGGCCTTGGTGAAGCGCGACTACACCCGTACAACGCGGACAAACCGCTGCCACCATGAGATCGATGCTACGCGAGGCGCAACGAGCGTGATCGCACGGGGGCGCGGTTTATTTTCGTGTGGCGACGTGTCCTACCGCGCCGCAGCTCACGCCTTGCGCTTCATCAGCACGAGGTGGTTGCGAAACTTCTTGTCGTAATACCCGAAGCGAAATTTCAGCGGACGCTTTTTCTGCGCCGAGAACTCCTTGCTCCAGTCCGACGAGATGCCGTTGCCCGCCTCGATGTGCGGCCCTTCGAACATGCCGTACATCTCGTACTCGAAACCGCCGCGCTTGCCCCACTTCGGCGCGACTCCTGTCGCGTCGGAGACCATCCACGTGACGTGCTTCAAGAGGTAGTCGCGGATCAGCGAGAACGAATCCCACGACAGCAGGTAGCTCGCCGCCTTCGTCATGCCGGCGACCTGCCCTTTCGCTTCGAGGTGACGCAGCACGCGCGGGTCGGCCTTGAGGCCGGGACCAATGCCCTGGCTGGCGTCGTTGCCGAGGTTCGCGCGGATGTGTCGCCACACTTGAATCGGCCCACCCGCTTTGCGGAACTGGACCTCGACATTCGCGAACAGCATGTTGCGTTTCTCGGCCGTGCTTGCCTTCTTCGCGTCGGGTGCGGCCGCGACTTCGGCGTCGTCGAGATAGTGGATCGCGCCGTCGTCTTCGAGGCGGAAGTAGCGCACGGCAACGAGCTCGAAGCCGTGCAGCTTGACCGCAGACAAGCCAAAGATCAGCTGGGTCGGCAGCCGGCCGCCGCGCATCGCTTCGATCATGTTGATCGTGTTGCTGAAGTTCACGCGATAGAGCCACTTGAGCTCGAACTCGACTTTGCCTAGCGCCGCATCGAGCTCGGCGCCTTTGAGCAGCGCGAGCGTGCGCGGATCGCCGGCCGGCTCGAGCGACATCGTCGTGATCTCTTCGGCGGCGGGATAGACGGTGAGCGCCGTCGACAGATCGCCGCCCGCGAACGGATAGACGACCTTCTTCGGGACATCCGCGGGAACATGCTCGGCGAAGAACGCGCGCGCTTTGCCGACCCAGCGATCGCCGTACTCGGTCTGCGCTTTGCTCACGACATCGCAGTGGCGCTTGCGCCGCGCGGCCGGCACGACCTCGGCTTCGGGGCTCGTGCCTTCGCCACACGCGCCGACGATGAACAGCGCCTTGCCCTCGACGGTGAAGTCGCGACCGGCGGCCGGCGGCTTCGCCGGCACGATGACCTTGTTCTCGGCCGAGCCTGCACCCGCGGCCGCTGCAGGCACCGGAGCTGCGACCGTTGGCGACGGCGTGGTCGCCGGTTTGCTCGGCGGCGAGGACTTGTCGCTACCACACGCTGCGACGACGACTGCGACCAACACGAAAGAGCGCATGCGGCGCAGACTATGCAACACGGCCCGAGCCTTTGCTATCGCCGATTACTCGCTCAGCGCGAGGATGAGGTCGGTGCCGTCTCGGCGAATCGCAAGGCTCGTGCGTTCGCTGAGCTGACCGGCAAGCTCGTGAAGTTGCGCGGAGCTCGTGATGCGATGGCCATCGAGCCCGAGGATGATGTCGCCGCGGCGCAGCAACACCTCGGCATCTGCGCTCAAACGTATTCCGATCACATCGCCGGCCGCGACGGCGGGCTCGCTGCGGACCTCGACCAGCTTGCGCAGTGTGGTCGCGAGCGAAGCGACCCGGACCTCGGTGCCGTTGCACTGCACGATGCCGCCACCGAGCGGCGGGCACGCGAACGTCGGCGCGACACGGACCTCCGGTGCGGAGACTGCACGCAACACGTCGGTGATCACGAGCGCGAGCTCGTCGACTTCCAGCTTCTTCGCGCGTACGAGTAGCTGACTGCCGCGCGCTTGCACGTCGAGGTTCGTGCCGAGCGCGCGCAACCCGGTTTGCTTTTGGCGCGCGAGCCAGCTCTCGATCCCGCGGGTGAGCGGCGCGATGTCGACCGCGTCGATCGTGACCCATGCAGCGAGCGGCTTCGGTTGCGCGACCGCGACGATGCGCTGCGCGTCGCGGTCGATCGCGATCGCGATCGGATCGTTCGTCAGATACGTACGCGCGCGTGACCATCGCGCATCTCCGAGTGGCGAATCGGCAACAGTCTCTGCGAGCGAGCCGGCACCGATCGTGGCAACGAACATGTGGCCCGCAATCTGGCTGAGCGCGGCGCACTGGCCGACGTGCGCGCGCGTGATGATGATGATCGTGGTCCCACTCGCAGGGGCGACCGCAACCGCGACGGCTTCGCTCGTCAGCGCAGCTTCGACCACACAGTCGAGCTTGCTCGGCACGAACGGTCGGGCCGCATCGACGACCGGCCTCAGTGCGGCCAGCGCGGCCCCGTCGGCGGCTGCAATTAATTGGGCTTGCGCTGGAAGTCTACCTAGTGCGCGCTCGCGCTCAGTAGGTGTGGTGGGAGCGCACGCAGTGAGCGCCACCGAGATCACCACTGCTGCCCACGTCCTCACCCTTTTTCTGTAGCAGATGCTTGGTAAGGTGCGCGGCATGGCCACCATCAATGACGCCCGCTTGCGGGAGATCTTGACGGGGTCGCCTACGGTTGCGGTGTTGGGGATCCATCGCGAGCCCGAGAAGGCGGCCTTCTACGTGCCGGAATATCTTCACGACGAGGGCTATCGGGTCATCGGGGTCAACCCCGAGTTCGCCGACGAAACCATCTTCGGCGAGAAGGTGCGTTCGAAGTTGAGCGAGATCACGGAGCCCGTGGATATCGTGGACGTGTTTCGCAAACCCGAGGCGATTCCAACTCACGTCGAAGACATTCTCGCAATGACGCCGAAGCCCAAGGTCGTGTGGTTCCAACTCGGCATCAAGCACGAAGAGGCGGCCAAGCAGCTCGAGGACGCCGGCATCATCGTCGTTCAGAACCGCTGCACGCTCGCGGATCATCAGCGGCTCGGGCTCGGCCGACCCGAGCGGCGTTAGCGCGTCGTCGCGACCAGCTCGCGCAGCTTGCGGATCACGCGCGCGGTGGCGACGCCGCGTGCAGGGGCGACGAAGATCGCATCGTCGCCCGCGATCGTGCCCATCACTTCGGGCACGTTCGCGCGATCGAGCGCGCCGGCAACGACCTGCGCGGCTCCCGGCGTGGTGTGGACGACGACGAGCGTGCCGTTGTCGTCGATCGCGCGGACCAGATCGACGAGCAGCATCGGCGCACGCGCGATGCCGGCGAGCTCGTAGTACGTGCCGCCACCCGGTTGCGCCGCACGCCGCGCACCGACTTGCGCGAGGTCGCGTGACAGCGTCGCTTGCGTGACGTCGTGGCCGCGCGCTGCGATCAGCTCGCGCAGCTCCTCCTGGGTGCCGACCTGGCGGCTCGCGATCAGCTCGCGGATCACCGCGCGGCGCTCGGCGACCTCGTTGCGGCTGCGCGCCTCCTTCACGGCGTCACCAGCGTGCCGACACCGCGGTCGGTGAACAGCTCGGCGAGCACGCTGTGCGGCGTGCGGCCGTCGATCACGTGCACGCGGCCGACGCCGCTCTGCAGTGCCTCGATCATCGCCTGCAGCCGCACGCGCGACTTGCCATCCGCGTCGCCGAGCTTGCGCACGAGATCGACGATCGTCAGATCGGTGACCAGCTCGCCGTGCTCGAGGATGCCGGGTTGGTCGGTCAGGTAGATCAGCTTCTGCGCTTTGAGCGCGATCGCGATCTTCGCCGCCGCTTCGTCGGCGCTGACGTTGTAGCTCTGGCCGTCCTCGCCGAGCGCGATCGGCGAGATCACCGGCACGTAGCCCTGGCCGAGCAGCATCTCGATCACCGCTGCGTTGACACTCGTGATCTCGCCTACGAGGCCGATATCGCGCCCCTGCGCAGACACCAACTTCTTCGCGCGCAGCAGCGCGCCGTCCTTGCCGGAGATGCCGAGCGCGTGGCCGCCGTCGAGGTTGAGCAGCGTGACCAGGTTCGAGTTAATCGAGCCGAGCACCATGTCGACGATCTTGAGGTCGTGCGGCGACGTCACTCGTACGCCGTCGACGAACTCCGGCGTCGGATGGCCGAGCTTCTCGAGCGTGCGCGTGATCTCCGGCCCGCCACCGTGCACGACGATCGGTTGCAGACCGACCGAACGCAGCAGCTTGATGTCGTCGCAGAACGCCTGCTCGAGCGCCGGCTTCGCGATCGCGTTGCCGCCGAACTTGATCACGCACCGCGTGCCCGAGAACTTCGAGATGTAGCTGAGCGCCTCGACGATCAGCTTGCGCTTGAAGCTCGGGCTGTAGTTCGTCAGCCGGTCATCTTTCGCCAGGCCGCCGTCGGGCGTTTGCACGATCAGCGACGTGTAGTCGGCGTTGAGCTTGACGTAGTCGTAGCCGAGATCGCAGCCCCACGCGGTCGCCGCACCGCTGCCGGCCGCCAGCGCAACCTCGACGCGAACCTCGGGCGCACGCATCTTCGCGCGCAGCGCGGGCGTATCGCTCAGCACCGGCTCGCCCTTCGCGAACACCGGCACGCCTTGGATCGAGACCGCCGCCTTGTGCGGATCGACCGCGTAGCCCTGCGAGCCCGCGCGCGCACCGACGGTGGCGAGCACGCGGCCCCAGTTCGGGTCGGCGCCGAAGATCGCCGCCTTGACCAGATTGGACGCCGCGATCGAACGTGCGAGATCGCGCGCGATCTCCGGCGACGGCGCACCGCTGATCGCGACCTCGAGTAGGCGCGTCGCGCCTTCGCCGTCCGACGCGATGTCGCGTGCGAGCTCCGTACACAGCGACGTCAGTGCCGCCGTGAACGCATCGAGCTCCGCGCCCGGATCCTTGATCGGCGGGTTGTGCGCCATCCCGTTCGCGAGCGCGATTGCGGTGTCGTTCGTGCTCATGTCGCCGTCGACGACCAAGCAATGGAAGCTCGGCTCGATCGCTTCGCGCAGCGCGCGGTCGAGCAGTGCGGGCGTGATCGCCGCGTCGGTCGTGATCACCGCGATCATCGTCGCGAGCTGCGGCGCGATCATGCCCGAGCCCTTCGCGATCGCCGAGATCGTGACTTCTTTGCCGCCGATATCGAGCGTGCGGTACGCGAGCTTGGTGCGCGTATCGGTGGTCAGGATCGCCTCGGCCGCCGGTTCGGGCGCGAGTGTCAGCGCGCCGACGAGCGTGGGCACCGCCGCGACCAGCTTCTGCGCGGGCAGCCGAACACCGATCACGCCGGTCGATGCGGTCAGCACTTCATCGGCGGCGATGCCGAGCGCGCTCGCGAGCGCCTCGCGGATCGCGACCACGTCGCTCACGCCTTGCGGCCCGGTCATCGCGTTCGCGTTGCCGCTGTTGATCATCACGGCGCGGATCGCCGGCGACGGCACGCGCGGGCGCGCGTCGAGGATCGGCGCGGCCGCAGCGAGGTTCTTCGTGAATGCACCGGCGGCTGCCGCGGGCACATCCGAGACAACGAGCGCCACATCACGGCGCACCGGCTTGAGGCCTGCGTGCGCACCGGCGAAGCGAAACCCGATGGGTACTTTCATGGATGGAAGCTCCGCAGGCCCGTGAGGCCTGCTTGCTCGTCGAGGCCGAGCATCAAGTTCAAGTTCTGCACGGCCTGCCCGGCCGCGCCCTTCACGAGGTTGTCGATCGCGGCGGTCACGACGAGCTCGCCGTTGTCGCCGATGCTGACGCCGATGCGGCAAGTGTTTGTGCCGACGACGTGGTGCAGCGAGACGTCCTCCGCGGACGCCGCAATCGTGACGAACGGTTCGTCGCTGTACGCGAACTTGTACAGCGAGGTGGCGTCGTGGCGTCCGCGGTACTGCGCGTGGCAGGTCGCGAGGATGCCGCGCGGTACCGGCAGTAGATGCGGAACGAACGTGACGTTGATCTGGCGCTCGGCGACGTCGCTGAGGCTTTGCTCGATCTCGGGCGTGTGTTGATGCTTGAGCACGCGGTACGCGCGCACGTCGTTGGCGACCTCGGCGAACGACATCTCTTCGGTCGCCTTGCGCCCGGCCCCGGTCACGCCCGACATCGCGTCGACGACGATCCGGCCTTCGAGTATGTCGTCCGAGAGCTCGGAGCGGTCGAACGGGCGCGTGTCGGGTTCGTCGGGCATGGCACCGCCAGCGGCAAAACGGGCACCAGACGACGAGGTCCGGCCGCCAGACGATGCGCTGCGAGCACGAGACGATGGGGCCCGAGCAGCCGACGACTCGGTTCCTTGCACGAGTGGTGCGAGGGCGAGCTGGATCGCGGTCGCGTAGCAGCCAGGATTTGCGATCAGCCGCGCACCTGCGATCCGGTCTCGGTACAGCTCGGGCAAGCCGTAGACCGCCTCTTTGAGCAGCCCCACGTGCGCGTGCTCGAATGCGTAGAAGCGCTCGTACTTCGCGGCGTCCTTGAGGCGATAGGCGCCCGAGAGATCGATCACCTTTGCGTGCTCGACGAGCTGCGGCACCAGCTCGTGCGACGCGTCGGCGGGTGTCGCGAGCATCACGACGTCGCAGCGCTTGGCTTCCGCGATCGCGGCATCGAGCGCGAGGTAGCGCAGCTTGCTGGCGATTCCGGTGCGTGCGGCGACAGCTTCGCCGACCCAGCGATCGCTGGATGCGACCACGAGCTCGACGCTCGGGTGCCCGGCGAGGATCTTGGTCAGCTCGACGCCCGAGTAGCCGGAGGCGCCGATGACAGCAATGCGCGAATGCATATTCGTTGCATGAATATGCACCTTTTATGCACCGGCGCAAGGCCTATGTGCGGGAATGCCCCGGCGAGGCGGCGGCGCTCGAACCGGCGCGCGGTGGTAGCGCATTCGCTGGCACAGCCGATGCTCTACCTCCGGGCATGTTGGATTCAGTTACCGCGCGCGACCTCATCAAGCCGCACATGCCTGTCGTGTGTTCGGAACACGGTGAGTTCGCAACGGTCGACCATATCGAAGGCCATAGCTCGATCAAGCTCGCCAAGGACGACAGAGGTCAGCACCACTACATCCCGCTGGAGTGGGTGACCTCCGTCGACGACAAGGTGCACATCGATCGGCCCGGCAAACAGGCGATGCAGGAATGGACCACCAATCCGCCGAAGCAGTAGGAGTCGCGATGAGTGGTGTGATCAGCGAGAAGCTCGAGAACTCCGTCGACGCGACGCGTGGCCAACCGCTCGCGAGGCGCGTGCTCGCCCGCAAAGACGAGCTCGAGGACGCGCTCGCGGAGCTCGACCCGCATGACGTGTTCGAGCAGCGGGCGATCGAGGCGGCGCTTGCCGCGTTGTATCTGCTCATCACCGGCGACCTGGCACATCCACCGGATTGCGTCGCCCGCAAGCTCAGCGGCTGGCTCGAGCGCCACAAGCACCTCGGTCAGGAAATCACGCGTCGCAAGCAGGCGGCGAGGCTCGCACGGCTGCAGGCGCAAGCCTCCGAAGACCGCCCGGCCGCCGAAGACTAAGCGCGCCGTCGCGAGGCGCCCGCTGGGCGATGACGCACAGTCAACCGCGCTCCGCGAGGCAGGCGGTGGTAGAACGCAACGACCGTGCGTGTGCTCGTTCAGCATCGCAGTCGTTACGTCTATCCCCAGCCCGCGCTGCTCGGGCCACAATTGATCCGGTTGCGGCCGGCCGATCATGCGCGCGCGCGCATTGACTCGTATCGGCTCGACGTCAAGCCCGAGCATCGCGTGCACTGGCAGCGCGACCCGCACGGCAATCGCATCGCGCGTGTGACGTTCAAGTCCGGGCAGACGATCGACGAGCTCGATATCGTCGTCGAGCTCGCCGTCGACATGAACCCGATCAACCCGTTCGACTTCTTCGTCGACGCGAGCGCCAAGCAGCTGCCGCTGACCTATCCGAACGACTTGGCCGGGGAGCTCGGCGTGTTTCTCGACACGACCGATCCGGCCTATCGCATGGGCCGGCTCGCGACCGAGCTGCTCGCAAAGGTGCCGACAACCGGCGACACCGTCGACCTGCTCGTCGAGGTCAATCGGTTGGTCAAAGATCGCGTCGCGTACGTGATCCGCGACGAGTCGGGCGTGTGGACGCCTGAAGAGACGCTGCAGAACGGGCGCGGCAGCTGTCGCGACAGTGCGGTGCTGCTCGTCGCGCTGTTGCGCGCGCGCGGTATCGCCGCGCGGTTTGCATCGGGCTATCTGATCCAGCTCACCGACGAAGGCATGATCCCGAACGAGCCGAAGGGCGTGTCGCGCGACGTCGTCGATCTCCATGCGTGGGCCGAAGCGTTTTTGCCCGGGGCCGGCTGGATCGGGCTCGACGGCACGAGCGGACTGCTCACCGGCGAAGGCCACATTCCGCTCGCGTGCACCGCGTCTCCCGCGCACGCGTCGCCGCTCGATGGCACGAGCAACGTTCCCGCGAGCACGGTCGACTTCAGCACCACGATCGCTCGACTCGGGCACGAGACCCGACCGACCGCCCCGTTCACCGACGAAGTTTGGGCCGACCTGCTCACCGGTGGCGACCGTGCGGATGCAGCGCTCACCGCGGCGGGACTGCAAGTCACCGTCGGCGGCGAGCCGACGTTCACGTCACGCGACAACGTCGCCTCTGAAGAATGGCAAGGCGGCGCGCTCGGCCAAGACAAGTGGCGACGCGGTCGCGCGCTCGCCGACGAGCTGCTGGAGCGGTTGGCGCCGGGCGGGCTCGTGCTGCATCGCCAAGGCAAGCAGTATCCTGGCGAGAGCCTGCCGCGGTGGGCGCTCGATGTGATCGCGCGCCGCGACGGTAAGCCGCTGTGGCCCCAGCGCGAGGGAACCTCCGAGACCGCGATCGTGACGATCGAAGACGCGCAACGATTCGGCAAGGAGCTCGCGAGCGCGCTCGGCGTTGCCCCCGAGCTGCATGCCGCATTCGAAGATCCGTGGGAGGTCGTGCGGAGCGAAGCGAACCTGCCGCCCACGATCGATCCGCGCAAGGCCGGCCTCGACGATCCTGAGGAGCGCAAACGGCTCGCAAAGATCATGGGCCAAGGCGTCGGCAACGCGGTCGGCTACGTGTTGCCGCTCGCGCGCACCGAGAAGTGGGTCACCGAGCACTGGACCTTTCGCCGCGGCGAGCTGTTCCTGCTGCCCGGCGACGGTCCGATCGGGCTGCGCTTGCCACTCGCCAGTCTTCCCGCGACGCCACCACTGCCGCCGTGGGACGAGGCCGACATCGAAGATCCGCGTCGCGAGCCCGATGACGCCAAGCAAGCCGCGGAACGCCGCACCGTTGCGAAGAAGCGCAAGCCACGACCAGGAGAAGACGGCGTCGGCATTCGCACGGCGCTCACCATCGAGCCGCGCGACGGCGAGCTCTGGCTGTTCTTGCCACCGGTCACCTCGTTCGGAGATTTTTGTTCGCTGATCGAAGCGATCGATCGCACGCGCGCGAAGACCGGCGTCGCGGTCAGCCTCGAAGGCTACAGCCCCCCACCATCGCCGAATCTGCGCCGCTTCGCGGTCACGCCAGATCCAGGCGTGCTCGAGGTCAACCTGCCGCCGACGTACAGCTCGCGCGAAGCGGCCGATGTCCACGCGACCGTGTTCGACGGCGCGCTCGCGAGCGGGCTAACCGCCGAGCGCTACATGCTGGACGGCCGCATGGCCGGCTCGGGCGGCGGCAACCACATCACGATCGGTGGCCCCACCGCCGTGAAGTCGCCGTGGCTCGTGCGCCCCGACACGCTCGCGAGCTTGCTCACGTTCGTCCAACACCACCCGTCGCTGTCGTACATGTTCAGCGGCCTGTTCGTCGGGCCGACGTCGCAAGCGCCGCGCGTCGACGAAGCTCGTCACGATGCACTCTACGAGCTCGAGGTCGCGCTGCCGCATCTCCATACGTCGCCGCCGACCTGGCAGATCGACGCCGTGTTGCGCCACCTGCTCGTCGACGTCGCCGGCTCCACGCACCGCGCCGAGATCTCGATCGACAAGCTGTTCGATCCGCTGACCGCGCACGGCCGGCAAGGCCTCGTCGAGATGCGCGCATTCGAGATGCCACCACATCCACGCATGGCCGCGGCGCAGGTCGTGCTGATGCGCGCGCTGCTCGCATCGTTCGTCAAGGAGCCGTACACGCACGCGCTCGTGCGCTGGGGTGCCGAGCTGCACGACCGCTTCCTGCTTCCTTATTACATGTGGCGCGACTTCGAAGACGTGCTCGCGCACCTCGCCGCGCACGAGGTCGGGCTGCCTCGCGAGGCCTACCTGCCGTTCGTCGAGCTGCGCTGCCCGCTGGTCGGCGCGCTCGAGCTCGATCAGGCGCGCGTCGAAGTGCGCAACGCGATCGAGCCATGGCACGTGCTCGGCGAAGAAGCGACGCAGACGGGCACCGCACGTTACGTCGACTCGTCGATGGAACGGCTCGAGATCCGCTCGCACGGCCTCGACGAGGAGCGCTACGTCGTCACGATCAACGGCGTCGCGCTACCGATGCGGCGTGCAGCAGGCCGCGATGTTCGCGTCGGCGGGGTGCGGTTCCGCGCGTGGTGCCCACCGCACGCGCTGCATCCACACCTCGGCATCCATCACCCGGTGCGCGTCGAGGTTGTCGATACGTGGGCGAAGCGCGGCGTCGTCGGCGGCGCGTATCACGTGTGGCATCCCGAAGGCCGCGGTTACGACGCGCCGCCGCTGACGCGCGTCGAAGCGTCGGCGCGCCGCGCGCAACGCTGGACGCTCGAAGGCCCGACGCCGTCGCCCGTGCGTGCTCGCGCCGCCGAGCCGCACCCCGAGCAACCGTACACGCTCGACTTGCGCCGGCTCGACGCAGGCAAGCCGATGCCTCGCGAAGAGGAGTGGACTACCGAGTGAGCGAAGACCTCGACGCCACGCTCGCGATGCACGACGAGCTGATCGTTCGCCGCGGCGTCGAGATCTGGGTCGGGGCCGAACCGACGTTCACGCGCGCCGATTCCATCGATCCGGCGTGGACCGCCGCCGCTGAAGGCGACGACAAGCTCGCCCGTGCGCACGCGCTCGCGACCGCGTTCGCCGATCGCACGCCCGGCGCATCGATCTCGCGCGTGGTCGGCCGGCAATTCCCCGACGAGCCCAAGCCGCGCTTCGCGTTCGGCGTGCGCTGGAACGACGACCAGCTCGGCAGCACGAACGGCGCGCGCGTCGCTGCCGAAGCGACACCCGTCGCGCCGCCCTCCGACCTCGCGGGTGATCGCTGGCTGTCGGTCACGCCCGATCCGGGTGTCGTCGAAGTCAACATGGCGCCGAGTGCGAGTACGGTCGCCTTCTACGCGCACGCGCGCGCCGTCTGGTCCTCCGCCACAGCCGCCGGCCTCGCGCCGAGCCGTTATCGCTTCAACGGCGACCCCGGTGACTCGGGCGGCGGCGGTCAGATCACGCTCGGCGGCTCGCGTCCCGATGCGTCTCCGTTCGTGCGCTACCCGCACGTGCTGCCCGCGCTGATCCGTTACCTCAACAATCATCCGTCGCTGTCGTTGTGGTTCGCGAACGAGTGCGTCGGCTCTGCGTCGCAAGGCCCGCGTCCCGACGAAGGCACGCGCGAACGCTGGGACGAGCTCGCGGTCACGCTCGGCTGGCTCGAGCACGTCGCCGATCGCGGCGAGCTCGCGCCCGAGCAGCTGTGGCACGCGCTCGCGCCGTTGCTCGTCGATTCATCGGGCAATTCGCACCGCGCCGAGGTCAATGTCGAGAAGCTGTGGAACCCGCACATCACCGCGCATGGCCCGCGCCACGGCCGCATGGGCGTCGTCGAGCTCCGCGCGGTCCGCATGCCCGAGCGTCCCGGCATGCTCGCCGCGCTCGCCGCGCTGTTCCGCTCGATCGTCGCGCGCCTCGCGGTTTCGCACTACCGCGCACCGCTCGTCGACTGGCACGACGAGCTCCACGATCGGTTCGCCCTGCCCTCCGCGTTGCACCGCGATCTGCGCATGGTGCTCGGCGATCTCGACGAGCACGGCCTCGGCATCCCTGCCGAGCTGCGCCGCGAGCTCGAAGCGTGGCGCACGCCCGGTATCACGTGCCGGCTCGGCGACGCCACGCTCG
>DATDCH010000432.1:0-4523 GCA_036524455.1 Kofleriaceae bacterium
GTCGAGCTCGGGCAACACCGAGACGCGTCCATCTGCGACGATCGAATGCAGCAGCACGGGCCCGGTGCTGGCCACGTAGTCGAACAGCTGCGCGCGGTACCGCCACGCGACGTCGATTCCGCTCGACGGCACGAATCCAACGCCAGCTTCGCCCGCAACCCACGAACCAAAGCTGGCCCGGCCGCCGCTGGTGCCTCCAAGCAAGCGAACCGTTGCCAGAGCTAGCTCGCCGCGTACATAGCCGCTCGTCTCGAATCCCCGATAGACACCGTGCGATCGACCGACCGATCCGATCGCATCGACGGCCCAGCGCCTGGTGCGCATTCCCGTCGAGCCCGTCGCGGTCGCCCAGTAGTCGCCGCTCGCGCACGACTCATCGACGTCACCCGGCTGTGGCTCGCGCGTGCACAGCCAGTCCGCCGGCAGCGCAGCGTCGAGCCGAAGCGACCGCTCCGGTCGCAAGAACGTCATGTCTAGCGCGATGTAACGGCCGTGCTTGCGCAGCTGTGTGCTCGTACCAGCACCGGTAAGCTCGATCGCGCGGGCGCCCCATGGATTGCCGGCAGGAAATTGCTGCGCCTCGGCCCACGCGTCGAAGCGGACGGCGTCGCGCCCCGCCGACGCATCGAGTGTCAGCCTGCGCTCGTCGAGGGAGCCGCTCCACGTCGAGCCATAGGCGGTCACGGCAACGCGAGGCTGCCACCCCGCAGTCGTGTCGTCGTACGCCAGCTCGCCGCCGAACCGCGAGGCTGCCGTGTCGGGGCGGCCGCTCAGCGGCTCGGGCACCAGCCCGCCGAACGCAGCGGCTTCGAAGGTACCGACGCGTGCCGATGCGCGCACACCGTCGAGCATGCCGACCGAGCTCGCGGCATAGCGCAAGCGGCCGAGCGCGAGCCGTGGATCGCGGGCATCGCCGTAGCGCAACTGCGCGGCGCGAACGAACACCGGTGTTCGGCTCGCGCGGTTGTAGCCTCGCGTGAACGCGCGACCGGCAACGTCGAGATCGAGGGCGAGCGGTCGCTGTTGCCACACGTCGTAGCTCGCGATGATGCGGCCCTCGGCCTCGGCATCGACGCGCGAGCTGGAAGCGCCGCCGTAGCCATACGCGAGCACCGTCATGTGCGCGCGCCCCGGCGCTTTGCCGCTGCCGAGCGCGACCGTCGTCGGGTTTTGCACGCGCGCCGGCACCACCGGATCGGGCCACTGCCCGGTAAACGTCTCCGGCGGGCGCGGCTTCGCGAGCTGCTCGACGCGGATCGCGCCGGTGCGATCGACCACGGCGGATCCCACATCTCCCGCGGTGATTCGATCGGCGCGCACCGCGCACGTCTTCTCGGTGACCTCGAACACGCTGAACGTGCGGCCGCGGACCCGGATCTTCGTACCCGGCACAATTCCAGCGGCGCGGCCTGGTGCGAGATAGGCGACGCCACCGGCGACCTCGGTGACCTTCACAGGGATCGACTCCGCGAACGCCGGTGCGGCGCCGAGCACGAATACGATCGCGATGATGAGTTGCCTCATCGCGCGGCTCCTCGCGGATGACAGCGCAGGCACGCGGTTGCGGCGCGCGACACCGGCGAGCCGTGCTGTACGCGCAGTGCCGAGTCGAGGTGACAGCCGTCGCATCGAACAAGCCGCGCGCGCTTGCGATCGGCGTGACACGACGAGCACTCGGCCTGGCGGTGGCTGCCGGTCGAGAGCGTAAACCAGGCATCGTGATCGCTCGCGCGCATGCTCGCTCCGATGCGCGGCAGGCTCGCCGGATCGGCGAACGCGGGCTGCCAGCTCGTCGTCTGGTGACACCGCCCGCAGTCGCGCGGGAACACGGCGCCTCCGCCGCCGCCGTCGTGAAGCGGGTGCGTCGTCGTCGCGTGGTACTCGGTGCGGTGGCACGCATAGCAGTCCGCCGGTACGTCGCTGAACCGACGCTCGGTCTGCCGCGTGTGGCATGCCGTGCAGTCGATCGTCGCGTGGCGGCCGGTCAGCGGCATCCGCGTGCGGCGATGCTGTTCGAGCGTCGAGGTATCCGACCACGCGGTCGCGGTGTGGCACTCGGCGCACGTGCCGTCGTTGCGACCCTGATGCGGATCGCGGTGGCATCCCGCGCAACTCGTCGAGGGTGGTGCGTTGCCGCTGTGGCAGCGGCTGCACGAGCTCTGCACGTGCGCACCGCGCAGCGGAAAGCCAGTGCGGTCGTGATCGAAGCCGCTCGATGACGCGGCCTGCGATAGTTTCCAGCCGTCGGCGGTGTGGCATGCGGAGCAGTCCATCGCATCGACGAACCCGCCATGCGCTTTCTCGGTTCGCATCGTGAGGCGCGGTGCCGGCGGTGGCAGTGGACGCGTCTTCGGCTCGGGCTCGGCCTCGGGCGCCGATTCGGGCGCAGCTGCGTCGGGAGCCACCGGGTCGGCGGCCGGTGCCGGCTCGGGCGCTGGCTCGGGAGCCGGCGTGGGTGTTGGAGCCGGCGCGGGGACCGGCTTGGGCTTCTTCTTGCGATGCGTCTTCCTCGGGCGCGCGATCGCCGACGTCGCGGCAACATCGGTCGCGACGAAGACCAGGAGCGTGATCCAGATCGGCAGGCGCATTGTCACTTGCCCTCCCGATGCGGGTTCGCGTGACAGTCCTTGCATTGTGTATAGCCGAGCCGCCAACGCACGGCCTGCTGACCGTTGCGAAGCGTCTCGGTCAGGTGGCACTTCGCGCACGCGAGCGGCTTGTGCTTGCCCTCGAGCGGATAACGCGTGCGCGAGTGATCGAATGAGGTCGCGATCAAGAACGTCTCGACGTCGTGGCAGGTCTTGCAGTCTTTCGCGGGTTGCGTCTGCCGGAACTGCCCGGCGTGGATGTCATCGTGGCAACCCTCGCACTCGCGCGGGATGCCGCGATACGCCGCCGGCTCCGCGCCCTTCTTCTGCTCGCCGTGGCACGCCGCGCATGCGGTTCGTGCGTGACTACCAACGAGTGGCCACGTCGAGTGGTCGAACTTGGCCCGGTGCCAGTCGACTGCGCTATGACATTGCGCGCAGCCGCCCAGTGCCATCTCATTGGCGAACTGGCTGCCGTGCGGGTTCGCGTGACAGTCGGCGCACGTCTGCTTCGCGTTGACGAAATTCAGCCGCGGTCTCGCCCCGGGATGACAGCTGCTGCACGGCGTTGCCGCGTGCTTGCCGTCGAGCGGAAGCTTGGTCGTCGCGTGCTGGGTCGCGCCGAACGTCGTTGGAGCGAAGCCGCCGAGTGTGTGGCACTGCGCGCAGTCGCCATTGTTGCGGGCCTTGAACTCGCCCTTGTGATCGTCGGCGTGGCACGACGTGCACGCGGAGAAGCTCAG
Source organism: Kofleriaceae bacterium (assembly GCA_036524455.1). Lineage (GTDB taxonomy): Bacteria > Myxococcota_A > Polyangia > Haliangiales > Haliangiaceae > JABFXX01. Next base: position 3,332 of record DATDCH010000432.1, read on the forward strand.
GTTCTTGAACCGAGCTGCGGCTGGCTTGTTCGCGGGGTGACACTCCGCGCAGTCGACGCCGGTGTGCTTGCCGGCGAGTGGATAGCGCGTGCTGTCGTGATTGTCTCTGCCGATCGATGACGGCAAGCCGATCCACTTGATCGACGCGTGGCAGGTCTCGCAGCGCTTGCCGAACTTGGCGAGGTGAACCGGGCGGTGGCAGCTGTCGCATGTACTGCCCTTCGACGGCGGCTTGTTGTTGCCGCGATCGTGGCAGGTCTTGCAGTCGACACGAAAGTGCCCACTCGCGAGCGACAGCTTCGGGTGATTCTTGCGGACGAGATCAGTCGCGCCCTGCCAGTTCTTCGTGTTGTGGCATGCCGTGCACGGTTTGGGACGGAATTCGCCCCTATGCGGATCTTTGTGGCACGACTCGCACGTCTTGAACTCGACCGGCTTCCACGTCGGCGGCGTTCCGGCGTGACACTTCTCGCACGTGACGGTCGTGTGCTTGCCGTCGAGCTTGAAGCGCGCGAGCGAGTGATCGAACGCTTTTTGATCGAAGGTCTTCCACGGGGTCGTCGTCGAGTGGCACTTCTTGCAGTCGGTCGAGAACGCGCCGGCGTGTGGATCCTTGTGGCAGCCGACGCAGCTCGTGGCCGTACCGAGGAACTGTGGCCTGTTCTGCGGCGAGGTCTTCGTGTGGCACTTCAGGCACGCGACCTTGGTGTGCTCGCCATCGAGCACGTAGCCGGTGAGCTTGTGATCGAGCTTTTCCATGGCACCGCCGGGCCAGCGGATCAGTTTCGTGGTTCGCGAAATGTGGTCGACGTGGCAGCTCTCGCACGGCTTGCCCTTGTACTCGCGACCGTGCAGGCCGCGGCCTTGCGAGAGCTCGGCGTCGAGATCCTTGTGGCACGCGAGGCACAGTCGGGCGACGACCTGCTTGCCGGACTCGTGGCACTTGTTGCAATCGTTATCGTTGTCGATCGACGCATGCGCGCTCGCGAGTGGTCCCGGCGACAGCAACTGCGCCGCCGCGATCGTCGGGGTGACAACGACGCCGACCACGACCAGCATGGACAGCGCGCGCATCACGTAAAGATCCAGCGATAGCCGTAGTACCAGGCGACTCCCGCATGCAACAGCACGGCAGCGAGCATGAGTAGGGCGAAGAACCGATGCAGGCCGCGCCAGCTGCGTAGCAGCGCGG
>DATDCH010000433.1:0-6370 GCA_036524455.1 Kofleriaceae bacterium
GGCTGCGTGCGCGTGCTCGACCACGGCCGCGTCGAGGACGGCATGCAGTACATCGCGATGGAGCTGCTCGACGGCGAGACGCTCGGCAAGGCGCTACAGGCAGGCCGGTTCACGGCCGCGCGCGCGCTCGACGTCGCCCGCCAGCTGCTGCACGCGCTCGCCCACGCGCACTCGCACGGCGTGATCCACCGCGACATCAAGCCCGAGAACATCATGCTCGTGAAGGACGGCAAGCGTGCCGTGCTGATCGACTTCGGCCTCGCCGCGCTGCGCGACGAGCCAGCGATGACCGCGACCGGCATGTGCATCGGCTCGCCGTCGTACCTCGCGCCCGAGCGCCTGCTCGGTCAACCGCACGACGTCCGCACCGATCTCTACGCGCTCGGCGTCGTGCTCTACGAGATGATCGCGGGCGTCAAGCCATTCGCCGGCGAGTCGCCCGAGCACACGATGCGGCTCGCACTGCATCGCCCGCCACGCCCGCTGCGCGCGATTCGGCGTGACATCGCACCGGCGCTCGACGCGGTGATCCGACGCGCGCTCGCGAAGGATCCGTCGCGACGCTTCCAGGACGCCGAGGACATGCTGCTCGCGCTCAACGACGTGCCGAGCGACGAAGAGCTCGCCGAGCGCGTTGCCGCCGAGGAGCGCAACGACGCTGAATCGACGATGGCGATGGAGCGGCTGGTCGTGAAGCGCCCGTCGCTGCTGTCGCGCATCTGGACGTGGCTGCGTTACGGCGGCTGGCGCTGGCGCGACGAGACGAGCAACGATCCGTCGCCGGCGACCTCGGGCAGCTGGCGCCTCTGAGAGCAAGCGCCCGCCGCGCTGAAGGGGCGTGTCGTAGCTCACGCTCGCGACGCCCCCGAGTTATGCGAAGCTGCGGCCATGGTGCGTTCCTCGTTGATGGTGTTTCTCGTGGCATGTGGGTCGGTCCCCGCGCCGAAAACGGACGGCGGGAATGGAGATAGTGTCGACGCGGATCCTGCGGCGCCCCCGACAGTCGTGTCGACGATGCCGGCGAACGCGGCTGCAGGCGTGAAGCCCGATGCGAAGATCGTGGTGACGTTCAGCAAGCCGATGGATCAAGCCTCGGTTCTGGCGGCATGGACCTCTGCGGACCTACCGACAAGCCAGGCGCAGTTCGCGTGGAACAGCGCGGGCGACACGCTCACCGTCACTCCGAGTCAGCCGCTTCCGGTCGCGACGGGATCCGGGCTCGATCCGACCACGGTTACCGCACTCGAGATTACATACTCGATCGCCGCGTCGGCAACGGACACGACGGACAAGCCGTTGACGGCTTCGCTCGCAGTGAAGTTCACGACCGTCAAACGGATGACGCATGACATCGCGAATATCGATGCACTCACGCAGAGCGTTGCTAATGACGGCACCGTGATCTCGCCGTCGAGCGGCGGAGTCGGTAAGAGTAACTTCACGAACGTGTTTTTCCGCGTGTTCGCGAGCTTCCAGCTACCGACGCTAGTCGCGGGCGCAACGGTAGAGACCGCGCAACTCGTCGGCAGACAAGAAACGGTCACGGGGGCGCCGTACACGAAGCTCGGAAACCTCAAAGCTCAGCATGTCAATTTTGCGCAGTTCGATGCGAACACGTTTGCTGCAACGCCGCTCGGCAACCCGATTGGAGATTTCTCGACGAATGCGACGGTCGAACAGAAATCGCTCGACGTGACGGCGCAGGTTCGCGACGACTACGCGAACAGCGCTGCTCGTGGTGGCCGTTCGCAATATCGGCTCGAATACCCGCTTGGCACGAACAACGACGGCGTGCGCGACATCGCGTTCTTCACGCGGACCGCGTTCGCGCTTCGACTGACTTACACCGCGAACTGAGCGCCGAAAACGAAGACGCCAGCTACGCTCGGGCAGCTGGCGCCTTGTCCCCCAGACTCAGCTCGCTAAAGGATGATGCCCTGGCAGATGCCGTCGGTGCACGGCAGCATGTTGCAGCAGTCCGCGGTCGTCGTGCACGCCTGACCGTAGTCCGAGCAACCTTGCGGCGCGCCGCAGATGCCTTCGGTCGAGCCTGTCGGAATGGTGCACGGTAGACCCGCGCAACAGTCGGCGGTCGTGGTGCACATGCCGCCTTGCGCCACGCACGTCGCGCCGCAGACGAAGCCCGTATCTGGATTGCCGACGCACGGCAGGCCGCAGCAGTCGGCGCTCGTCGCGCATGGCATACCGGCGTGGCTCGCCGGATCGGTGCAATCGATCGTCGTGCCGATGCCACAGCGCGGGATACCGAGGTTGTCCTGGCGGCATACTTCGGGATGCGTCTGCACCGTGCCGGCGCAGCAGCGGTCGGTGTCGTTGCACGACGTCGTCGCGAGGCGGCAGATATCGCCAGCCGGCGCGCACGCGTTGCCCTGGTCGCAGCGACCGAGCGTGAAGCCCGGCTCCTTGCGGCACATCACGTCGGCGCGATCGGCGTCGGGTTGGCCCGGTCCGCCGCAGCAATCCGAATCCTGAGTACACAGCTCGCCGGTCGGGCGGCAGCCGCTCGGCGGCTGACAGATCAGCACGCCGGTCAGACCGTAGGGGAAGCACGCCTTGCTGCAGCACGAACCGCCGCACGTGGGCAGCGCCATGGTCGGATCGTACGCGGCGCCGTCACCACAGACTTCGCCCATGCTCTCGCAATTGCCCGCGCCGCTCGACGGTACGAGCGCGCACGTGCCGAGCGTCGCGGTTCCCGACTTCGAGCACAGACCGCCGCAGCACTCGGTGTCGCTGACGCATGCATCACCGACCTGCGTACAGAACGAGGGAGCGTTGTTGCACACGCCGTCCTTGCAGTATTCCGAGCAGCACTCGGCGTGACCGCCGCACGTGTTACCCGACGTCTTGCATGAAGGGTTCAAGGGGGCGCAGTTACCGTCGCTGCAGATGCCGGAGCAGCACTCACCATTGTCGTCGCACGACTGGTTGTCCGAGGTGCATTGATTGCCCGAGCACTTGTAGTCGACGCACGCGAAAGAGCAGCAGTCGGGACCGACGGAGCAGTCGCCGTTGGCGGCGACACATGTTCCCGGAACGCGTGCGCACGCGCCGGTCAGCTCTTCGCAGAATCCGGTGCAGCATTCATCCGCGCCGTCGACACAGGTCGTGCCTGTCGCGGTGCAATTCGCGCCCTTCGGATCGTCTCCACACGCGACGAGGAACAAAGCGACAAGACCGGCGACGATGATGTGCTTCATAAAAGGAGGCTCCCAATATCGATAGTGGGGTAGTTGTCGTCGCGAGTCGCGGCAACATTCCCAATTATCGAGCCCCTACATCTGCTACCGCGAATTTCTGGCGATCTATGAAGTGAGCGCTGTGATCTGCTCGTCACTGAATCCGTAATCGCGGAGCACGGCCTGGGACTGTTGCCCCAGGCGCGGAGGTGGCGATGGATGTGCCGGTGTGCCGACGGGTGTGCGCACTTGTTGGATCGGTCCGACGCCTTCACCGCCGTCGATCTCGAAGAACACACCGCGCGCGCGATGCAGCGGATGATCGATCACCTCGTGCGGCTCGAGCACGAGCTCGACGAGGCAGTCGCGCTCCGCGAAGAACGCGGTCCATTCGGCGGCGGTCTTCGTCGCGAAGATCGCGGCGAGCTCGCCGCGCGTCTTCTCTTGCAGCGCCGCATCACCGATGATCTCGGCGACGTTCGGTGCGCGACCGATCGCTTGGTTGAGCGCGATCCAGAATTTGGGCTCGAGCGCACCGACGGAGAGATAGCGATCGTCCTTCGTGCGGTACACCGCGTAGCACGCGGCTGCGCCGTTGAGCGTCTCGGTGCCGCGCGACGGCTGCGCGCCGCAGAACTGGTTGCCGTACTCGGCGGCGAGCAATGCGAGCGAGCCTTCCGTCATCGAGATGTCGAGGTGCGCGCCCTTGCCGTTGCGTTCGCGACCGACGAGCGCGCCGAGGATCGCAGTCGCGCCCCACAGTGCACCGCCTGCGAGGTCGGCGATCTGCACGCCGGGCATCTGCGGCGCCGCACCGCGCGGACCGGTCATCGCGAGCACACCTGCGAGCGCGATGTAATTGAGGTCGTGCCCGGCGCGATCGACATACGGACCGGTTTGGCCAAAGCCGCTGATCGAGCACACGATGATCTTCGGGTTCTTCGCGGCGAGCGCGGCGTAACCGATGCCGAGCTTGTCCATCACGCCGGGGCGAAAGCTCTCGACGACGACGTCCGCTTTCTCGACCATCTGCAAGAACGCGTCGCGCGCGGGCGCCGCCTTGAGATCGAGAGCGAGCGAGCGCTTGCCGCGATTGATCGCCAGGAAGCGGCCCGACATGCCGCCTTTGCCCGGCGGAAACGCGCGCAGATAATCGCCGAGCTTTGGGTCCTCGATCTTGACGACGTCGGCGCCCATATCGGCGAGCACCATCGTCAGAAACGGACCCGGCAATAAGCGCGAGAGATCGAGAACTCGGATCCCGCGCAGAGCGTCGGCTAGAGGCGAAGCGACGGATGCAGCCATGGGCGCATCATGCCGCGACTCGCGCCCGAGGTGCGATCGACGATCACTTCGGGCGCGCGATCTCGAACAGCTGCTGCAGCTTCATCGCGAGCATCGGATCGCCCGACACGCGGAGCTTGCCCTGGAAGTAGAGCTGCATGCCGGCGTTCGGATCGCTGAGCATCGTCTTGAAGTCGTCGCTCGCGACTTCGACCGTGCACTGCGCCTTGCCCGAGTCGCCACGCGTGCAGGTCGGCGGGTCACTGGTCGTGTCCACGGTCCACTCGCCGCCGCCATCACCGGTGATCTTGAAGCAGTAGATCGCGTTGAGCTCGCGAGCCTTATCCGGGTACAGCTTCAAGCCCTCCGGGACGAGATTGTCGAACAGATCCTGCGCGTCCTTGGGCATCGTTGCCATCGTGGGTAATCCTCCGAGCGAGGGTGTTACCCCGAAACGCCAAAAGCCCACAAGGCCTGTGGGCTGGAGGCGAGGAAGAGCTACGCTCAGTTACTCAGAGCGCCGGCAGGTCTGCCGTTCCGTAGGCACACGCGGCGACATCGCCTTCGGTCGGCTCGAAGCTCGCGTTGTCGGTGTAGTACACGCGGCGGAACAGCGAGCTCCAGCACTCCGAGGCAATGGCCTGGACGTCACCGAGGTCGCCACCGGCGAGGCGTGCGTCGCCGCGGCCCGCGCCGTCCGCCTGCCACCGCGAGCGAATCACGATGTTCTCGGTGAGCGCAGTGCCACCGGCGTCGGCGGTCACGTTGAACACCATGTCGCCGCCACCGTCGAGCGACTCGTTGTACGCGTACTCGAACATCGCCGGGGTGCCGTTGGCATCGGGCGCGGCCGCGACCAAGTCGAGGTGGCGCGCGGCGAGGTCGTACTTGACGACCAGCTTGCCCTTCGCGTCGCCGGCGTCGATCGGGTTGACGCGGCGGCCGGCATCGAAGTCGAGCTGGAAGTCGCCGTTGCCTTTGTGCTCGCCGGCGCGCGGATCGGCGTAGCCGTCGATCACGACCTCGAACTGCGAGCCTGCAACCGTTTTGTTACGTCCCGACAGCTTGTAGTCGTACGTGCCATCGAGGTTCGCGGTGACGTCGAGCTTGTACTCGGCGGGATCGAGCGCGTCGCTCCACGGGCCCCACGTGTACACATTGCCGTCGATCGACGTCACCGGGTACTGCACGATCGCGTGGATGAGCACGAGCACCCAACCAGTGCCGCCGTTGAGCGTGCGCGTGACATCGCGCGTGACGACGTAGTAGTTCGCGATGTCGCCGAGCGCCTTGCCGCTTGCGGGCAGCTTGATGCGAACTTGTTCGTCGGTCGGAATCGCGCGCTGGATCTCCTCGGGCGGACCGTCCTGCTTGATGCAGCCGGTGGCCGCGAGACTCACAACACACGATGCAGTGAGGACACTCTTGAACGCCTTGCTCATCATGCGAGGAGATAGAGCACCTCGCGTACCAACCAACTCGCGAATGAGGCCGCGGACTTACGGTGTAGCGTTTTCCGACGGAGCCCGGACCGCGCCCGGCGCCGTAGGAGGGGCCGACAATTCGGGCAGAACTGTGAACGTGTCGCCGTCGTGGAACACGACGACCGCATCGTGAGCGACCGCGATGCCCACCGGATCGGCGCGCGGCATGCGCGGCAGTGCGTAGGTCCACACGAGCAGCGCGTTCGCCGCGTAGCCCGCGATGTAATCGCGCTCGAGCGACGTATCGAGGCGCACTGCCATCGCGACATTGCCGACCGAATCGATCCCGTGACCGATGAGGCCAATGCCCGGTGCCGGACTCAGCGAGACTTGACCATGGAGCGAACCGGTGGCGTCGATGTCGAACACGAGGATCTCCGGTTTGCCCTCGTGACGGATCGC
>DATDCH010000434.1:0-3931 GCA_036524455.1 Kofleriaceae bacterium
GCACAACGCCGGTTGCAGAACGAGAAAAAGATCGTGCCCGAGCCGTTCCAACCGCGCAGGCAGTCTTCCTCGCCGAAGTGCGCGAAGTACGACGACACGCGCGCGTGACGGCCGACGTTGCACAGCCCGACCTCGTCGCGCGTGCGTGCGGCATCACAATCGCGCGGGCACACGCGACAGCTGTCGAGCATCGCGAGTGCTCGCTCGGCGCGGGACGCGAGGTCCGCCGGATCGAGCGACAGGTACGCGGCGCGCCAGCTCACCTCGGCATCATACGCCGGCTGCGCGGCTTGCGAGCTGCGCGTCGTTTCGGCTGCGAGCGAGGAGCTGTGCGAGGTGTCGCCTTCGCACCGATGCCCTCGAGCAAAACTCGCACGAGCAGATCGCCGAGTGCCAACCCTTGCGGCAGGCCAGCGACCGGCAGGTGAGCACCGGCCCGGCGCAGCAGGAACTGCGGCGCGGCGCCGACCACGAACGTGATCAGCACCATCAGGAACGGCGGCAGCTCGTCGTCGAGTGCGCCGGCTTGCATGCCATCACGAACCATCGCGAGCACGAGCGGAATGTGGCCACGCTGGAACCGCGCGACCAGGCGGCCGAGCCGCGCATTCGAGACCAAGATCTCGCGCAGGATGAGCCGCACGGTGATCGCTTCGGACTCGCTCATCGCGCCGAGCCGGTGGTAGAGGCGACGCAAGCGCTCGGGCACGTCTGCGTCTGGGGCGAGCGCGCTCGTCAGATCGGCGAGCAGCGCGACGTAGATGTCCTCGATGACGGCAAAGAACAGGTCGTCCTTCGTCGGAAAGTAGTAGTAGACCATCCCGATGCTCGTGCCGGCATCGCTCGCGATCGCGCGCAGCGACGCGCCGTCGACGCCTTGCTCGAGGAAGCGCATGCGCGCGGCGGCGATGATGCGCGGCTGGATGTCGCTCGCGGGCCGCGCCATCAGGCGATCCTCTTGCGAAACCGCAGCGACGCGAACAGCACGAGCGCGCCGAGGATCGCCGCGAGCCACACGAGCTCGCCGGCGAGATCGGGAAACGTCGCGCCCTTGAGCGTGATGCCGCGGACGATGCGCAGGAAGTGGGTGAGCGGCAACGCCTCCGCGATCAGCTGCGCGGGCCTGGGCATCGCGTCGTACGGGAACATGAAGCCGCTCAGCAAGATGTTCGGGAGCAGGAAGAAGAACGACATCTGCATCGCCTGTTGCTGCGTGGTTGCGACCGTCGAGAAGAACAAGCCGAGCGCGAGATTCGCGGCGATGAACACGAACGCGAGCGCGTAGAGCAGCAGCACCGAGCCGACGATCGGCACGTCGAAGATGAGCCTGCCGGCGACGAGGATCAGCGTCACCTGCACGTAACCGATCGCGATGTAGGGCAGGATCTTGCCGACGACGAGCTCGACATTCTTGATCGGCGACACGATCAGCTGCTCGAGCGTGCCGCGCTCGCGCTCGCGCACGATCGCCATCGCGGTCAGCATCACCATCGTCATCGTCAGGATCACGCCGACGAGGCCCGGCACGATGAACACGGCGGTGCGCAGGTCGGGGTTGTACCAAGTGCTCGGCTCGATCGAGATCGGCGGCCCGTCGTCGACTGCGCCGGTCGGTCCGAGGCGGCGCACGATCAGCTCGCTGGATCGCGCGGCGACGAGCGATGCGGCGGTGTTCGTCGCGCTCGCCACGGACTGTGGATCCGAGCCGTCGACGATCAGCTGGACTTGCGCGGAACGGCCGGTCGCCACGTGCGACGCGTAGCGAGCCGGGATCACGAGCGCGACCTTCGCGGTGCTGCTGCGCAGCGCGTCCTCGATCTCGGCGTAGTTGCGCACCGCGCCGCGCACGTCGTAGAAGCCGGTCGCTTCGAGGCTGCGAGACAGATCGCGCGACGCCGCGGAGTGGTCCTGGTCGTAGACCACCATCGGGATGTTGCGCACGTCGGTGTTGATCGCGTAACCGAATAGCAGCAGCTGCATCACCGGCAGCACCGCCATCATCGCGAGCGTCGGGCGATCGCGGCGCAGCTGGCGCAGCTCCTTCCACGCGACGACGCCGATCCTCACGCCGCACCTCTGCTCTCGTCGGCGACCATCGACACGAACGCATCCTCGACGGTGACGCGACCCTCGTGATAACGCCGCATCGTGAGGCCGAGCGGCTCGAGCGCCTTGCGCGCGACCTGCTCGGGGTCGGCGTCGCCGCGGGTCGCGATGCGCAGCAAGTTGCCGTAGTGCGCGACCGCGTCGACCTCGGGCAGCGCGCGCAAGGCGTCGGCAGCGTCGGTCGCACGATCGACTTCGAGCTCGGCCGCGCGCAAATGACGGCGCTCTACGATCTGTGCCGGCGTGCCGGTGTCGAGCAAGCGGCCACGAAAGATGAACGCAAGCCGATGACAGCGCTCGGCCTCGTCCATGTAGTGCGTCGTCATCAGCACGGTCGTGCCTTCGGTCGCGATGCGATGGATCTGGTCCCAGAACTCGCGACGGCTGACCGGATCGACACCCGCGGTCGGCTCGTCGAGGAACAGCAGCGGTGGCTGGTGAATCGTCGCGCTCGCGAGCGCCACGCGTTGCTTCCAGCCGCCCGACAGCGTGCCGGCAAGCTGTGTACGCCGATCGCCGAGCCCGGCGCGCTCGATCACTTCGTCGAGGCGCGCGCGACGCCGCTTGCGCGGCACGCCGTAGATGCCGGCAAAGAACCACAGGTTCTCCCACACGCTGAGATCCTCGTAGAGGCTGAACCGCTGGGTCATGTAGCCGATGCGCTGCTTGATCGCCTCGGGCTCGGTCGCGACGTCGTGCCCCACGACCGTGCCGCGACCGCCACTCGGCGCGAGGATGCCGCACAGCATGCGGATCGTCGTCGACTTGCCCGCGCCGTTCGGGCCGAGCACGCCGAACACCTCGCCGCGGTTCACGGTCAACGAGACGTCCTGCACGGCGACGAGATCGCCGAACCGGCGCGATAGATGCTCGGTGACAATCACCGGCTCGGCGCTGGCCGCCTCGGCGCTGGCCGCCTCGGTCATGGCTTCGCACCCGGCTGCGCCGCACGGGCCGCGCCGCGATCGATCGTCACGAACGCGGGCACGCCGGCGTGCAGCAGCCGCGCGCGGTCCTCGATGCGGATCCGCACGCGCACGACGAGCGTGCCGCGCTCGCGCTCGCTGTACAGATAGCGCGGCGTGAACTCGGTGCGCCGGCCGACGTCCTCGACGACGCCGGGCACCGGCAGCGGCAGCGAGTCGCTATGGACCATCGCGCGATCGCCAACGTCGAGGTCCGCTAGCTCTGCTTGCTTGACGAACACGTCGACATACGGCCGCGACACATCGGCGACGGTGACGACCGGCGCACCCGCCGCGACGACCTCCCCTGCTTCGACGTGAACGTCGAGCACCACGCCGTTCGCGGGTGCCTTCAGCTGATAGCGCGCCACGCGCTCGCCTTCGAGGCGCACGGCAACATCGGCCGCGGTCGCCTGCGCGCGAGCACCGGCGAGCTCCTGGCTGCGCGCACCGGCGCGGAGCTCGCGCAGCTGTTGGCGCAGCGCGAGCACCGTCGAGCTCGCGCTCTGCGCGCGGGTCTCGCTGTCGTCGAGCGCCTGGCGCGGAAGCGCACCGGATGCGACGAGCTTGCGGTCGCGCGCGACATTCAGCTGCGCGTTGGTGTTGGTCGCCTCGGCCGCGCGCAGCTGCGCCTCGAGCGCGCGAATGTCCTCGACCCGCGAGCCCGCGCCGACCAGATCGGCGCGCGCCTTCGCAGCTTCGGCCTCGGCTTGGCGGCCCGCGCGTGCGGTCTGCGCGAGCGTGTCGTCGAGCGTCGCGAGCACCTCGTCGGGCTTGACCTCGGCGCCCCGCTCCACACCCAGATGCGTCACGCGCCCTCCGACCTCGAACCCGAGCAACCGCTCCTCGAGCTCGACGAC
>DATDCH010000435.1:0-31293 GCA_036524455.1 Kofleriaceae bacterium
GTCTTCGCGTCGCCGAGCTACGCGCGAGCCCGCGGCTTCTTCGCGTCGCTGCGTACGTCGGTGCGTGCTGCTTCGGCAAGCAACTCCGCGGCGTGCGCCCTCGCCTTCGACGTCGCCTGTCCGCCGAGCATCCGCGCAAGCTCGTCCTTGCGGGCCGTGCCGGTCAGCTTGCGCACGTGCGTCTCGGTGCGGCCACCCAGCTCGGTTTTCTCGACATGAAAATGATGATCGGCGAACGCCGCGATCTGCGGCAGGTGCGTCACGCACAACACCTGGCGACCCGACTCCGTTGACGCGACCGCGCGAATCTGTGCGCCGACGACCTGCGCGGTGGCGCCACCGATGCCGGTATCGACCTCGTCGAACACGTACGTGGCGACCTCGTCGGCGCGGCGCAGCGAAAGCTTGAGCGCGAGCATGATGCGCGACAGCTCACCGCCCGACGCCACTTTCGCGAGCGGCCGCGTGTCCTCGCCCTTGTTGCTCGCGAGCATGAGCTCGATGCGGTCGGCGCCCGTCGGGCCGAGCGGACGCGGCTCGACGACGATCGACAGCTTCGCCGCGCCCATGCCGAGCTCCGCAAGTGCCGCACCGACTTCCTTCTCGAGCTTGCGCGCGGCCCTCGTGCGCGTCTTGGTCAGCGCCGCCGCCGCTGTGATCGCCGCTGCCTCGGCCGCCTTGCGCGCTGCTTGCGCCTCGATGAGCTTCGCGTCGCGACCGGTGAGCGACGCGAGCTCGCGGCGCAGCTCCGCTGCTTTCGCGATCACCTCGTCCAGAGTGCCGCCGTGCTTGCGCGTGAGCCGGCGGATCAACGCGAGCCGCTCGTCGAGGTACGCGAGCCGTTCTGGATCGCCTTCGAGTCGATCGGCGTAGCTGCGCAGCTGATCGGCCGCATCGTCGATCAGCGTCTCGATCTCGCTGAGCTGACGGGCCACCACGTCGAGCGTTGGATCGGTACGCACCGCTCGCTCGATCTCGCGCGACGCTGCCGCGACGCGATCGCGCGCGCTGTCGTCGCCGCCGTAGAGCAGCTCTTCTGCGGTGCGCGCCGCACCTTGCAGCTGATCGACGCTCGCGAGCCGCGCGCGCTCGATGTCGATCGTCTGATCTTCGCCCGGCTGCAGATTCGCGGCGTCGAGCTCCTCGACCTGGAACCGCACGTAATCGATCCGCGCCTCGCGCGCGCGCTCGTCGCCACCGAGTGCGAGCACTGTGTCGTCGCAGCGCTTGAGCTCGGCCCACGCCGTGTGCATCGCCGCGGCCTCGCCGGTCGACGCGACCGCATCGCGAGCCTTCGCTGGCTCGGTCGCGCCGGAGAACAGATCGAGGATCTCGAGGTGTCGTCCGGGATCGACGAGCCCTTGATGCTGGTGCTGTCCCGACAGATCGATCAGCAGTGCACCGAGCTCCGCGAGCCGCGCCGCCGTGGTCAGCGCGCCGTTGACGTAGCAGCGGCTGCGCCCACCCCGCTGGATGACACGGCGAATGAACACCTCGCTGCCTTCATTCGGCAGTCCAGCACCTTCGAGCACGCCGGCGACGCGCGCCTGCAGATCGTCCGGCACTTCGACCGTGGCTTCGACGACCGCCTCGTCGGTACCCGCGCGCGGAATATCTGCCGAAGCACGACCGCCGCGCAGGAGGTTCACCGCTTCGACGATCAGCGACTTGCCCGCGCCGGTCTCGCCGGTCAGCACGTTCATGCCGAGGCCGAGCTCGATCTCGACGTCCGACAGGATCGCGAAGTTCGTCGCGCGCAGGTGCCGAAGCATTACTTCGCTCCTCGATCGAGCCGCACACCCCAGTGCAGCTTGTCTCGCATTACGTCGAAGAAGCTCTGCTGTGACACGAACATCACGAGCGGGCGCTGCGCCGCCGTCATCTCGACGACGTCGCCGGGCAAGAACGAATGCGCCCATTGGCCGTCGACGGTGAGGATCACGCCGCGCACGTCCGCGCCGAGCTGGAGCCGGATCACCGAGTCGGCATCGATCACGAGCGGCCGGTTGGTCAGCGCGTGCGCGCAGATCGGCGTGAGCGTCATCGTGGCTTGGCCGGGCACCACGATCGGCCCGCCTGCCGCCATGTTGTAGGCCGTCGAGCCCGTCGGCGTTGCGATGATGAGACCGTCGGCGCGATACGCCGCGATCAGCTGTCCGTCGCAGAACGCGTTGACGTCGATGAGACGCGCCATCGCGCCTTGATGGAGCACCGCATCGTTGAGCGCGAACTTGACGACGGGCGCCGCTCCGGTGCGCGTGAACGTTACTTGGAGACGCATGCGCTCTGCGCGCGGCAGCTTGCCGGCGAGCGCCGCCGCGATCGCGGTCTTCGCTTCGGCCGGCGAGAACATCGCGAGGAAGCCGAGCTGGCCGAGGTTGATCCCGAGGACCGGCTTGCCCTGATCGGCGACCAGCCGCGAGGCGCGCAGCATCGTGCCATCGCCTCCGAGGACGACCGCCAGATCGACGCTTTCGCCGACCTCGACCTCGGGGACAATCTCGCTCCCCGGAGGGGCAAGCTGATCTTCCGTCAGGACAACCGGTACATGTCCTTGATCTCTCAGCCATGGCACCAGGTCCTCGAGCAGGACCCGTACCTCGGTCTTTTCCGGCTTCAGAATGAACCCGACGCGCACGGCCAGGTCGTACCACAGCGGAATGACACTGAACGAATCAACAGGTCACATGTCTGCGAGTCTTGACAGGGCTTTCGCAACCTTGTAGACGATCCGCTCCTTTAGGACGGCACTTCCAATGATGACGCAAAAGAGCTTCTGGCTCACCAAAGAGGCTGGCGAGGCGCAGCGCGAGTGGTACGTGGTCGATGCGGCTGGTCAGACGCTTGGTCGACTCGCGTCGAAGATCGCGATGGTCCTGCGCGGCAAGCACAAGGCGACGTACACGCCCAATGTCGACATGGGCGATTTTGTGATCGTGCTCAACGCAGGCAGCGTGCAGCTCACCGGCAGCAAGCCCGACAAGAAGCTCTATCAACACCACACGCTCTATCCGGGCGGCATTCGCACGCGCGTCGCCAAAGACGTCCTCGCGAATGACCCCGAGCGCGCGATTCGCGAAGCGGTGTGGGGCATGATGCCGAAGGGCCCGCTCGGCCGTCGGGTCATCAAGAAGCTCAAGATCTACAAAGGCAGCGAGCACGAGCACACGGCGCAGAAGCCGCGCGTCCTCGAGATCAAGAACTAGGACCAGCAATGACGACAGCGCAGAAGACGTATGCCACGGGTCGCCGCAAGACGGCCATTGCTCGCGTGTGGCTCAGTGCCGGCGAGGGCAAGTTCACGATCAACGATCGCAGCGACGAGGATTACTTCTCGCGCCCGACCGCGCGCATGGTGATTCGCCAAGCGCTCGAAGAGGTAGCGCTGCTCGACAAGTACGACGTCCACGCGACGGTGGTCGGCGGCGGCATCGCCTCGCAGGCCGGCGCGATCCGTCACGGCATCACGCGGGCACTGATGAAGGTCGATAGCGACCTGCGCCCCAAGCTGAAGGCGGCGGGTTACGTCACGCGCGACCCGCGTAAGAAGGAGCGTAAGAAGTACGGCCAGAAGGCCGCCCGCGCTCGCTTCCAGTTCAGCAAGCGCTAACCGCTGCTGCTTCAGTAAGAGACCCTCGCGCATGCGGGGGTCTTCGCATTTTCGGCCGCGGGCATGCGATTCGCGCGCGTGCGTTAGGTCGTCGATCCTCGAGCTCGGTTTTTGGCCCTACACCTACATTGGACCTCGACGAGCGGAGCTTGACGTAACTGCGCCCGAGGCGTCACGCTTGTTGCTGCGTGGGAGGCCTTGCCACTGCGACCGGCGCGAAGCTCGGCCGCTACCAAATCGTCAAGCATTTGGCGAGCGGCGGCATGGCCGAGGTCTTGCTCGCGCGCGCGATCGGGATCGAAGGCTTTACGCGGCACGTCGTGATCAAGCGGATCCGTCCCGGCCAGGCGAAGGACCAGACCTTCGTGCAGATGTTCTTGAACGAAGCGCGGCTCGCAGCGCAGCTGCACCACGCCAACATCGTTCAGGTCCACGACATCGGTCAGGAGGGCAACGAGTACTTCTTCGCGATGGAGTACGTGCACGGCGAGGATCTGCGCCGGCTACTCACGCAGCTCGCACGCAAGAAGCACAAGGTTCCGCTCGAGCATGTCGTCACGATCATCGGTGCGGCAGCGGTCGCACTGCACCACGCGCACGAACAGCGCGGCGCCGATCGCAAGCCGCTCGGCATCGTGCATCGCGACGTCACGCCCGCAAACATCCTCGTCGGCTACGACGGCAACGTGAAGGTCGTCGACTTCGGCATCGCGAAGGCCGCGTCGAAGACCGAGGAGACGCAGGCCGGCACGCTCAAGGGCAAGGCTTCGTACATGTCGCCCGAGCAATGCACGGGCAGCAAGGTGGATCGGCGCAGCGACGTGTTCGCGCTCGGCATCGTGCTCTACGAGCTGGCGACGACGCGTCGCCTGTTCAAAGCCGACAACGACTTCTTGACGATGAGCGCGATCGTCGCCGGCACGGTGCCGCCACCGAAGACGCATCGCCCGGATCTGCCCGACGCACTCGAAGCGATCATCTTGAAGGCGCTCGCGCTCAAGGCCGAAGACCGTTATCAGAGCGCCGATGCGATGCGCGAGGCGCTCGAACAGTTTGCCGCGAGCACCGGGCTGCGCACGTCGACGAGCGCGCTCGCCGCGTACATGAAGCTGCAGTTCGGCGAGCGGCCCGAGCCGTGGCTCGTCGAGGACGACGACGATGTCGAGATGGAGCTGACCGTCGACTTCGACGGTTCAGCGAGCGCGATCGTGTCGCCACCCCAGGAATCGATCCTTCAGCTTGCGATTCCGCAGAGCGTGGAGGCGATGAACAGCTCGCCGATCGTCAAGGCGCGCACGAAGGCGATCACCGCGCAGCCGTCGAACGCGGCGCAAGTCGCAGCGACGCCGAAGCGGCAGCTGCCGTTGAGCCCGCCGGGCGTGCCGGCAAAGAAACCGATGACCGCGCAGATTCCGGTCGCGCACGTGCCGCCGGCGTCGGAGAAATCGCGCCAGTTCCGGATCGACACCGCGACGGTGCCGGCAGCGCCGCGCCGCAAGCCGATCACCGTGCAGATTCCGGTCGTGAATCAAACCGCTGGCGCCGCACCGCAACGCACGGTGTCGACGAATGGTCCGTTGCCGGGCGTGGCGGTCGACGCAGCGGATCCGAACAAGCCGTCCCCGCAACACGCCGAGCTCGCAGCCAAGCAGCCCGCCGACGACGCGACCAAGCCAGCCGGCAAGCGACCGGAGCGCGCGATCACGAACGATGGTGACGCGCCGACGAACGTGCTCGATCCGCATCCGCTCGTGAAAGTCATCGAACCGGGCGCGACGAAGCCACTCGAGCCGTTGACCATGAAGGAGGCCGCGAGCGGGGTCACTGCTGCGAGCGCGCCGGCGACACCGAACGACGCGACAGCGAACGACGCGACACCGAACGACGCGAAACCGAGCGACGCGAAGCCGCCGACCGCGAAGACCGAGACGAAGGCCGAGACGAAGCCCGACGCGAAGCCGGCAAAGACCGAGGCCGGGACGAAGCCCGCCGGCAGCAAGCCGAATGGTGCCGGGACGCCACCAACGCCGACCTCGCGCAAGACGCCGCCGATGGCGTTCGCGCGCCTTTCCGGCACGGCAGACAAACCGCTCACGAGCGTGACGAAGCCGAGCGCGACGCCAGAAGCAAAACCCGCCGCGCAAGCGGAGACAACGCCGCCGCCGCTGCCGCCGGTATTGCCCGCAGGAGCCGACCCCAAGAAGCTCGCCGAGCTCGCGTCGACGCGAAAGCAGGAAGACAAGAACGACAAGAGCGCGACGTCGAAGTTCGATGTTGCGAGCCTGTCGTCGTCGCGCACCGACGTCAGTGGCCTGCCACCGTTGGCCGTGACAGCGAGCGCTCCGCCCGCAACCGCACCGACTGGCAACGATGCGATCGCCGCCGCCGACGCGGCTGCCGACGCGCAGCCGAAGCAGCCGGGGACGGATGGTCGCGACAGCGCGCCGTCGTTGCCGCCGCCGCCCGCCGGGCGCAAATCGGTGAAGCTGCCCGGCGTCGCCGAGGTGCCGGCCGAGCCCGGCGTCGCCGCGAGCTTGGGCGCGCCGTTCGAAGGTCTGCGGTCGCGTCCTGCGTCGTCGATGCCCGAGGCTTGGCCCGGTGGATCGTCGTCGGTCCGCTCGCCGTTCGCGATTCGCACGCTGTTCGGTTCGCCGAAGCGGATCGCGATCGCCGCCGGTGCACTTGTCCTCGTCGTTGTCGTGATCGTGTTTGCGATGGGTGGTGATCCGAAGCCGAGCGCGGCGCCCGACAAACCGATCGTCGACAAGCCCGTCGTGCCGCCGCCTGCCGAGCCCGCACAGATCGTGACGCCGCCGACTGACGAGGTCGCACCAACGGGCGAGGTCGCGCCGACCGACGAGATCGCGGAACCAACCGACGTCCCACCCGTGAAGCCGGCGACGAAACCGCCGGTGAAGAAGCCACCCAAGCGCGTCGCAACGAAACCCGCGACGAAGCCGGCAACCAAGCCCGCCGTGAAACCCGCGACGAAGCCGGCAACCAAGCCCGCCGTGAAACCAGCGACGAAGCCAGGCACGAAACCGACGAAGCCTGGCGCGAAGAAATGGGATCCAAACACCCTCTTCCCGACGCGAAAGTGACCTTATGAAATACTTGCTTATCGTTGCGCTGATCGCGCTGCCAGTGGTTGCGTTTGCTGGTCCCAAAGAGAAAGAGCTAGCGCAAAAGCACATCACCAAAGCGACTGAAGCCCACCAAGCCGGCAAGTACGACGTCGCGCTCACCGAGCTCCAGGCCGCATACACGGCAGACCCGCAGCCCGATCTGCTCTACGCGATCGGCCAGGTTTACGTGAAGCTCGGCAAGTGCGAAGACGCGGTCGCGTTCTACGAGAAGTTTCTCGCGACCAAACCGCCGCGCGAGCCGGCAGCCGCTGCACAGGAAGCGATCGACACGTGCAAAGCGCAAGCGCCGCCACCGCCGCCGCCGGAGCCCGAGCCGGCTCCTCCACCTCCGCCGCAGCCCGAACCGGTGCTCGAGCCCGACAGCAAGCCGTTCTATACCGACAAGATCGGCAGCGCGCTCGTCGGTGCAGGCGTCGTGTCGATCGTGGTTGGTGTCGTGATGTACTCGAGCGCGGTGAGCACGCTCGACGATGCGGAAGCGGCGGCCACGTACGAGGAGCACGACGAGCTCGTTGGTGATGCACGCACGAAGCGCAACATCGGCGTTGTGTTCGGCGCGGTCGGCCTCGCCGCGATCGGCGTCGGCGTGTGGCACTACGCGAAGTACAAGTCAGAGCAATCTGTGACGGTCGCACCGACCGCGACCGGCGGCGTGGTCAGCTGGACGGGACGGTTCTAATGCGCGGACTCCTCTTGCTGGTCTTGATCGCGGGCACCGCCGGGTGCTTGCGAACAACCGAGTTCAGATGCGCGACCTCCGCGGATTGTGCCGGCACCGGTGGCGTGTGCGAGGTCACGAAGTACTGCAGTTTCGCAGATACCGATTGCCCCAACGGTCAGCGCTACGGCGACTACGCGGGCACGTATTCGAACAAGTGCGTCGGTGAGCTACCGATGATCGACGGCGGCATGGACGACTCCTTGATCGACACGCCCCCCGGCGGCTGCCCGACGACCTACGCGACGCTGCCGAATGCGGGGCCGAACGTCTATAAGCTGACGACAGGCTCGGCTCAGTGGGCCACGCAACGTGATCGGTGCGCTGCCGACAACGCCTATCTCGCAATTCCCGACGGCATGGCCGAGCTGCAGGCGATCACGACCGCGGGCGCGGCAGCGAAGACGTGGGTCGGGATCAGCGATATCCAGACCGAGGGCACGTACCGCACGGTGAAAAATATGCCCGCGACGTATTTGCCGTGGAACACGGGCGCCGGTGAACCCGACGACACGATGGGCGGCCAGGACTGCGTGTCTGCGCAGATGGCGAATCCTCTGATCCAGACGGACAAGTGCGGCGACACCCTGCCCGCCGTCTGCGAATGCGAGCCCTAACTTGACCCCTGCGCGCCCGGGCGCGACGCTCTAAAAGTTGCAGCTCGGGCGCTATCAGATCTTGAAGCAGCTCGCGACCGGCGATGTCGCGGACGTGCTGCTCGCACGCGCGACGGGTCTCGAAGGGTTCACGCGGCACGTGGTCATCAAGTGCATTCGTCGCGAGCTCGCGGGCGAGCAGCGGCTCGTCGAATCGTTCATCGAAGAAGCGCGCATCGCCGCGTCGCTCCATCATCAGAACGTCGTCCAGGTTCACGACATCGGCGAGCAGGATGGCGCGTACTTCTTCGCGATGGAGTACGTGCACGGCGAGGACGTGCGCCAGTTGCTCGCCAGGGTCCGCGAGCGCGAGCAGCAAGTACCACTCGAGCACGTGATCGCGATCATCACCGCAACCGCTGCGGGGTTGCACCACGCGCACGAGCAACGCAATCCAGCCGGCGAGCACCTCGGGCTCGTGCACCGCGACGTGTGCCCGCCGAACATCCTGCTCGGCTACGACGGCAGCGTGAAGCTGGTCGACTTCGGCATGGCGAAAGCGGCGCTGCGCTCGCAGAAGACCGCGTCAGGATCGCTCAAGGGCAAGGCTTCGTACATGTCGCCCGAACAGTGCATGGGCAAGCCGGTCGATCGCCGCACCGATACGTTCGCACTCGGCATCGTGCTCTACGAGCTGGCGACTGCACGGCGGCTGTTCAAGGGCGCGAACGAATTCCTCACGATGGCGGCGATCGTCGAAGGCGCGGTGCCACCGCCGTCGACGTATCGCCCGGAGCTGCCGCGTTCGTTCGACGAGATCGCATTGCGCGCGCTCTCCCGCGAGCCCGAGGCGCGCTACCAGACCGCAGAGGACTTGCGCGCGGCGCTCGAACGGTTCGCGATCGATCAGGAGATCCGCGCGTCGAACAAGGCGCTCGCCGATTACGTGACGTCGTTGTTCGGCCAGCGGCTCGAGCCCTGGCACGAAGACTCCGAGGTGCGCGCCGCTGCAGCGGACTTCGACAACACCGCCGGCAAGGGCCTGGTCGCCGCGCCCGAAGTCGATGCCGAGCTGATCGCGAA
Organism: Kofleriaceae bacterium; assembly: GCA_036524455.1. Lineage (GTDB taxonomy): Bacteria > Myxococcota_A > Polyangia > Haliangiales > Haliangiaceae > JABFXX01. Next base: position 9,154 of record DATDCH010000435.1, read on the forward strand.
GCACGCGTCGGACTCGACCGCGCCGATCATGCTGGCACAATCGATCGTCGATCGACCCGAGCCGTCGCCACCGCCGAGCGTCGACGACGAGTGGAGCGACGACGAGGCCCACATCGCGACAACCGCGCGCAAGCCGTCGGCGCAGGTGATGGCGATCATCCGGCCGCGCCAGGAGACGTCACCGACGCAGAACGAACGGCCATCGGCCGTCCAACTCGCGCAGCTCGCACAGCTCGCGGCCGCAGCGAAATCCGACGACGACGATCCGTACGGCCGGACCATCGTCACACCGCCCGTGTTCGTCGACGAGGAGTCAACCCTTGCGCGCGACGAGAAGGCCGAAGAAGCGGCGGCCGTGCTCGGCCACGGCGGCGGCGAGGAGGAGGACGAAGCGGAGCGCACGCTGAAGGGCACCGAGGGCGTGGCCGCGCGGACCACCCCGCTGCCGGGCGTCGGCGATGCGGGTCCACGGCCGCGCGATCCGACGCCCGACGAGCTACCCCCGCGCCCGCCGAGCGAGGCCCTTTACGTCGGACCGCCCGCGCCGCGCAAGCCGTTGCTCGACGGCTTCTTTGGCACCTATCAGCGCTCGATCGCGATCGGCGCTGGTGCCGGCATCCTCGCCGTGGCGATCGCCGTACTCGCCGCGAGGTCGTGTCGCCGGCAACCCGTCGGCGCGCCGAGCGATGCCGCCGCCGTCGAGCCGAACGATGCGAACGCCGTCGAGCCAAGTGCTCCACCCGACATTGCGCCGTCGCAGCCGAAGGCTGGCAAGAAGCCACCGGCGAGTAAGCCCACCGGCAGCGGCTCGGCGCGGTAGGCTGGCGTGGTGCGATTCCGCGCGACGATTCTCGTCAAGCTACTCGCCGCGCTGGTCGTTCCTGTCATCGCGCTGTTCGCCTTGTTCGCGGTCGTCGCGTACGAGGTGAGCCGGGACGACCTCGACGCCGAGCTCGGTCGCCGGCTGCAAGCGATCGCCGCATCGGCCGCGACTCAGATCCGCGATCCGAAGTACCTGAGCGAGCTGTCGGAAGGCGACGAAGCCGAGCCGCTCTATCAGCAGGCCGTCGCGCGTCTCGAGGCCGTCGGCAAGACGACCGATGCCCGACTGTTCCTGATCGATCGCCAGTACGCGACGCGCGGCGATAGCGCGCCTGGCATCGCGATCGGCATGCCGAATCACCGCGCGAAGCTCGACCGCGCCGAGCTCGAGCGCGTGTTCGACACCGGCGTCGCCGTCGACACCGTCACGTTTCAGGGCAACGAGGGCGGCTGGTACAAGACCGGCTACGCGCCGGTGCGCTCGGCAGGCGCGGATAAATCGATCGTGCTCGCGCTCGGCGCCCAGGCGCCCGCGTCGTACTTCGACAGCCTCGCCAAGCTGCAGAAGCGCCTGCTGCTGTGGGGCGCCGGCCTCGCCGGGGTCAGCATCATCGCCGCCGTGCTCGCGACGTTTCTGATCACGCGCAACGTGCGCAAGCTCGCCGCCGCAGCCGAGCGCATCGGCGCCGGTGATCTGCGCGCACCGGTCGCGGTGACGAGCCGCGACGAGCTCGGCCTGCTCGGCCAGACGATGGACCGCATGCGCGGGCAGCTCGCCGAACGTGACGCGAAGATGCAACAGATGCTCGCCGGCATCGCGCACGAGGTGCGCAACCCGCTCGCCGGTATGACGCTGTTCGCGGACATCCTCAAGGACGAGCTGCCCGCACCCGACGAGCGCCGCTCGTACGTCGAGAAGATCCAGCGCGAGCTCGGCTATCTCGAGCGCGTGGTCAACGACTTCCTCGAGTACGCGCGTCGCCCGCGTCCCGAGCTCGCGACCGTGCCGCTCCACGATCTGATGACCGAAGTCGCGCAGATGGCGAGCACGCCAGAGCTGCGCATCACCGTCGAGGCCGGTGGGCCGAGCGACGTGCAAGCGGATCGCGCGCAGTTGCGCCGTGCGCTGCTCAACCTCGCACGCAACGCGGTCCAGGCCGCGACCGCCGCCGGGCACGCCGGTGACGAAGCCGTCAAGCTAGCGGCGCGCACCCAGAGCGGCGAACAGTGGATCGACGTGTGGAACCGCGGCAAAGAGATCTCTCCGGAGACCAGCGGAAAGCTGTTCGAGCCGTTCTACACGACGCGTGAAAAAGGCACCGGACTCGGACTCGCGTTCGTGCGCGACATCGCGGCCGATCACGGCGGTCGTGTCGAGCTCGCGAGCGCCGATGGAGAGACCACGTTTAGCGTCGTATTGCCGGCATAACGGAGTAGGATGCCGCGTCCATGGCTACGATCCTGATCATCGACGACAACGACACGATCCGCGAGGGCCTCGCCATCCTCGTGAAGAAGCTCGGCCATGATCCGGTGACCGCAGCGAACGGCGCCGCCGGTGTGACCGCATTCAAGCAGCGGCGCGCGGACTTCGTGATCACCGACCTCAAGATGGAAGGTCAGACCGGCGTCGACGTGCTCAAGGCGATCAGCGCGGTCGATCCCGACGTGCCGATCATGATCATCACCGGCTTCGGCACGGTCGAGACCGCGGTCGAGGCGATGAAGCTCGGCGCGTTCGACTTCATCACGAAGCCGATCCAGAGCGAGGTCGTGCGGCTCAAGGTCGAGCGCGCACTCGAGCTGTGCGCGACCAGGCGCGGCCGCCGCAAAGCGGACGCGCAAGTCGATTACCTGCGCGCTGAGACCGACAGTCGGTTTGCCGAGCTCGTCGGCGGCGGCGAGAAGATGGCGCAGGTGCGCCGCACGGTCGAGAAGGTCGCGGCGAGCGACACCACCGTGTTCATCGCAGGCGAGAGCGGCACCGGCAAAGAGCTCGTCGCGCGCGCGATCCATCGCCTGAGCAAGCGCGCGAACGGTCCGTTCATCAAGGTCAACTGCGGCGCGTTGACCGAGACGCTGCTCGAGAGCGAGCTGTTCGGTCACGAGAAGGGCTCGTTCACCGGCGCGATCAAACAAAAGCTCGGCCGCTTCGAGCTCGCCGACGGCGGCACGCTGTTCCTCGACGAGGTCGGCGACGTGCCACCGTCGATGCAGGTCAAGCTGCTGCGCGCGCTGCAAGAGCAAGAGTTCGAGCGCGTCGGCGGCGAAGCGCCGATCAAGGTCGACGTCCGCGTCGTGTCGGCGACCAACAAGGACCTCGATGCCGAGGTGAGCTCGGGTCGGTTCCGCCAGGATCTGTTCTTCCGCCTGCACGTGCTGCCGGTGAAGCTGCCGCCGCTGCGCGAACGCCGCGAGGACATCCCGCTGCTCGTGCAGCACTTCATCGCGAAGCTCGGCCCGAAGACGAACCCGCGCGCGCGCGCGATCAGCGATGCCGCGCTCGGCCGCATCATGGCGTATCACTGGCCCGGCAACGTGCGCGAGCTCGAGAACGCGATCGAGCAGTCGCTCGTATTCGCCGAAGGCGACGAGATCGGGCCCGCCGCGCTGCCGCAATTCCTGCAAGGCGGCGCCGAGGAAGATGCGCTCAACGTGCCGCGCGAAATGTCGCTGCCCGAAATCCTCGACGATCTCGAGCGTCAGCTGATCCTCAAGGCCTATGCGAAGGCCGGCCGCGTCAAGACCGAGACCGCGCGGCTACTCGGCATCAAGACCAGCGCGCTCTACTACAAGCTCGAAAAGTACGGCATCGAGTAAGCGCGTGTAGGCGCCTGCCGTTTTCGATCATTGCCGGCGCCTGCACAGCCGCGCGCGGTACGATGGTCGTGTGACTCGGGGGCTCGGGCTGTTAGTCGTCGCCTTGTTCGGTTGTGATGACCGCCAGCGCGACGCGGCGTACGGCGAGATCGTGCTCGACCACGAGGCGCACCTCGAGATCCCACCGCTCTACTACGGGTTCAGCGCGATCGGCCGCGTCGTCGACTCGTGTCCCGAAGGCGCGCATGAAGGCTGTGATACCCAGACCTGGAAGGCGGTCTCCGTCGGTGCTGACTGGCCGATCGGGATGGCGTCGGTGCTTCCCGACGGCACGTTCGAGATCTGGAGCGGCGGTGCCGGCGAAGGTCGCGTCGTCGTGGAGGCGATGGCCAACGAAGGGTTCACCAGCTCTCCGTCGCTCGTCGTGCAAGTGCTCGGCGGGCCGACGATGCCCGACGCACCCCCGCCGATGCCCACACCTGACCTCTGTGCGACGGCACCCGCGATCACCGCCGGCACGCACGCAGGTGACACGACGACGTACCTCGACAACTCGACGCCACCCGGCCAATGCACGAACGGCTTTTCCGCGTTTGGCGGCGATGCGTTCTATCGCGTCGACCTCACCGCCGGCCAGATGGTGACGGCGACCGTCACGCCGAGCGGTTGGGACGCGATGCTCTATGTGATCGAAGGCTGCATGCCTTCGACGTGCACCGCGGGCGCCGATGCCGGCGGCCCCGGTGCGCCCGAGACGACGACGTTCACCGCGCCGAACGACGGTCCGTATCACCTCGTCGTCGACAGTCCGAGCCAAGCGCAGCACGGCGCGTTCACACTCGTGGTGACCATTCAATGAAGTGGCTCGCGCTCGTCGCGTGCATGTTCGGTTGCAGTGGTCGCGTCGTTACGCTCGCCGAGCTGCCGAAGCTGCGCCTCAGCGTATTGGCGTACGACCGCCAGTGGGCCCGCTTCGATCCACTCGGGCCGCCACGCGCCGCTGTCAGCGTCTACTTCTTCGTCGACGAGCGCGACTGCCCGTCCCTCGACCCGTCGCTGACTGTCACCGCAAACGGCGTTGCTCTCGACGAGATCAAGCTCGGCGGCGAGGATGACACCGGCTACTGCGAAGCCCCGTTCGCGATGACCGAGATCCTGCGCACACCAGAGCTCGGCCCTGCGCTCGACGTCGTGATCGCCGACGCGAGCACGACGATCACGATGCAGTTTACGGATCTGCTCAGCACGTCGACCGTATCCGTGATCGATCCCATCGGCGCACTCGCTCCGGCCGCCAAAGTGCGCATGCAGTGGGGGCCTGAGGATCTGACGACGACGAGGGCGGACTCGATCGAGGCAACGTTCGCGCAGCTCGCCGAGCCGTTCGAGCACCACACGCTAAACGACGGTAACGCCCTCGTCGAAGCCAACGAGATCCGGCTCAGCGTCCCCGAGGAGGTGAGCTGGTCCGGTCCGACGCAACTCATCCTGCAGGGCATTCAGCTGCCGTACGTGACCGTCGATTGCGTGGGCGCGTTGTCGTGCGGTGGCTCGCGTGACGCGGCGGCCGAGACGGTCGTCGAGATCAACTGAGCACCAGCGCACACCCGCCGGCGCATTCGCAACTCTGCGTTGCAGCCGCCGCGTCGCGACCACGCGTGCTAGAGAATCGCCATGATCGATCGTGCGCGACTCGAAACCATCTCGTACGCGGCGCTGCGCATCGTCGCGGGCTTCATGTTTCTGTTTCACGGCACGCAGAAGCTGTTCAGCTTCCCAGTGGCGAAGGAGATGCCCGCGCTGTGGTCGCAGAAGTGGTTTGGCGGCGTGATCGAGCTCGTCGCCGGCAGCCTGATCATGCTCGGCCTGTTCACGCGCCCGGCGGCCTTCATCGCCTCGGGGATGATGGCGGTCGCGTACATCCAGTTTCACTGGAAGGGCGCGCTCGGCATGGACCTGTTGCCGCTGGTCAACCGAGGCGAGCTCGCGGCGCTCTACTGCTTCGTGTTCTTGCTGATCTGGGCGAAGGGCGCTGGCTCGATCTCGATCGATCGCCAGCTCGGCCGCGCGTAAGGCCTGATCTATTCGGTGCGCGGCGCCCATGGCGGCGTATTCTCCGCGCGCATGAAGCGTCCACTGTTGGCGTTGCTGATCGTGATGGGATGCAGCAAGTCGTCGAGTAGTCCACCCGCCGAATCCACGCCCGCGCCAAATCAGGTCAGCGCGATCGTCACCGAGATGCGCACGAAGCTCGGCGCCAAAGACTTCTACATGGCCGCGGCAGCATCCGACGACGCGAAGCCCGAGGACGCGAAGCGTATCGCTGGGCTCGTCGAGCGGCAGATCATCGCGGCGTGGGACGCGGTGCGCGAGGCCGAGCTCGCGAACGCCAAGACGCTCGGCGTCGATCGCGCGCGAGGCAAGTCGCGCGATAATTGCTTCGCCTGCGAACGGTTCCGCACGCTGCTCGATCAGCTCTCGCCGCACGCGCCGGCGCTCGCCGAGAAGTGGCAGGCGCTCAAACCCGAGCTCGCGCGCGCAGAGCAAGCCGCGTACGACGCCGAAACCAACGATGGCCGCCCGCGCGTGCTCGTGCGCGGCGACGGCGACACCGCCCTGCTCGTGCAGGACTGTGCGATCGAACAGCTGCGCGCGCTGTATCCCACGTACAAATTCGTCGAGGACTACGCGACGAGCGGCAGCGATCCAAATGCAGCAGCGATCTTGATCACCGCGCGCTCGGGTTCGTCGACCTACGTGAATTCGGCGACGCGCGCCGAATCCAAGCTGATCACCGGCATGCAGGTCGTGCTCGTCGGCCACCAGCTCGACAAGACACTCGGCAAGCGATTCGCAAAGCCGCTGCAGGTCGCTCACGAGACGTATACGCCGGACCAGATCGAATCGCTCGCCGGTCCCGCAGAGGCCGAGGCTGCGAAGGTCGGTATGCGCAAGCTCGAAGAGCTCCGCGAGCAGCTTTGCAAGCAACTCGTCGCACAGCTCTCGCGGTAGGCCGTCTAGCAGCGGCGCAGCAAATACATCAGCGCTGCGGCTGCGACGACCACCAGCAGCACGCCTTTCCACAGGCCCTGGATGCCGGTCGCCAGCTGGATCCCGATCATCACGAAGGCGACGAGGATGATGCCGATGGTCTCGGCGACCGGGGTCTTTGGAGGACGCGGCGGTTCGTCGTCAGGTTCGAGCAATTCGATGCATGAGCTGTGCGCACGCGAACCGTGGTCGTCAAGGCCGCGTTCGCGCGCTGCCCTGCTCGATCGGGTGGGCGCGAAGGCATCGGCCGAGCCTTCCGCACAGCCGGCACGCGCGCCTCAGCGGGGATCAAGGCGACGTGGGCTGGTTGCGCGCGCGGCGCTTCTTGCCGCTCGTGATCGGCGTGACCGACGGATCGATCGTCGGCGCCGGTTGTACCTTCGGTGGTGGCGACGGAATCGACGCGCTCACCAGCGCCTGTGCGGCAAATGGCGGCTGCGCCGTGGGCGCGGCTTGACCGAAGCGCGTGCGTGCCCACGCGACAAAGCCGTCCGCCGGATGCTCGAGCGCGGCGCGGCAGATTTCCGCGACGTGCGGCGGGAAATCCTTGCCGATCACCCACTGCAAGAAGCTGCGATCGGGCCCGGCCGCGAGCTCGTGCACCGGCGCGCCAATGTGCTTGCCAAAGCCGAGCACGATGACCTCGTTCTCCCAGCGCAGATGCCGCGAGGGGCCGACCCAGCTCGCGCGACCCGGATCGCACACGCTCGCGATCGAGCCCCAGTCCTGCTCGTGCAGGTTGAAGTGATGCAGCATGCCGACCAGCACGCGCCCGGTGGCCGCGACGTCGGCGCTCGCGGAGTGCGCGGCGGCGAACTCGTCGCCGACGAACCGGCGATGCGCGTGCTGCAGGCTGCGCGACTCGCACTGTTGCCATAGCCGGAACGCGTCGACGATCTGCTTGCCGGCGAGCTCGAGCGGCGGTTTGCTGAGGCGCGCGTATTCGGCCTGCAGCATGTCGATGTCGAACGACAGGTTGTAGCCGATGATCACGTCGGCGCTCGCGAACACGGCGGCGATCTCGTCGGCGAATGCGGCGAACGGCGGGCACTCGGCGAGATCAGCCGGCGTGATGCCGTGCACGGCTTGCGCCGCTGGATGGATCGGCACCGCCGGCTTGATCCGCCAGGTCTGGCTGGTGGCGCCCGAATCATGAGCCTCGAGGCCGTGCTGGACGCACAGCTCGATCACCTGGTCGCGCGTGAAATCGATGCCCGTGGTCTCGCAGTCGAAGACGATGATGGTGGGGGCACGCGGACGGACCTCGGGCGCTGGTGCTGGCGCGGGGCGCCAATCAAAGAGCGACAAAGTGCCTTCCACAGCGCAAGCCTACGGTGCCCCTATGACAGCCCATTTCCGCTAGTCTCCGCGCATGCGCTGGCTCGTCATCCTCCTCACGTTGGCTGCGTGCAAGGTGAAGGATCCTCCGCCGATTACCGAGGAGTGGAAGGACACCTTCGAACGCGACGCGATCGGCGGTGACTATTACAAGTCCGGTCCCGGTTACGACGTCGTCAACGGCGCGTTGTCCGCGAAGGGCGGCAAAAACCACCCGCTCTGGCTGCGCAAGAAACTCCCGCGCGACGTGCGGATCGAGCTCGATGCGTGGTCGAACGAAGAGCGCGGCGACATCAAAGTCGAGGTATTCGGCGACGGCCGCTCGTACGACGCCGATGGCGGCGCGTACATGGCCACCGGCTACGAGCTCGTGTTCGGCGGCTGGTTCAACGCCAAGTCAATCATCGCGAGGCTCGACGAGCATGGCAAAGATGTGGTGCAGAACACGACCGTCAAAGTCCAGCCGACGCGCAAGTACCACTGGCGCATCGAGCGCGTCGGCAAGAAGCTGACGTGGTGGGTGGATGACATGCAAACGCCGTTTCTCGTCCTCGACGATCCGGCGCCACTCGAGAACCAAGGGCACGAATATTTCGGCTTCAACAACTGGGAGTCGGATACCTGGTTCGACAACCTCGTGATCACGCCGCTCTAGGCTAAAATCACGACTCCTGGGTGGAGCAGTTCGGCAAATACACGCTGATCCGCAAGATCGGCACCGGCGGCATGGCCGAGGTTTACCTCGCGCGCACCACCGTGGCGCAGGGTCTGAACAAGACCCTCGTCATCAAGAAGATTCACACCGCGTACGCGCGTAGCCGCCAGTTCGTCACGATGTTCGTCGACGAGGCGAAGATCGCGCTCGGCCTCAATCACCCGAACATCATCCAGGTCTTCGACTTCGGTGCGGTCGGCGACACGTACTTCCTCGCGATGGAATACGTCGAGGGCATGGACCTCTTGCGCGTGCTGCAGGAGGCCGCAAAGGCGCGCGTGCGGCTGCCCTACGGCCTGTCCGCGTACATCGTGCAGCAGCTCGCCAAGGGCCTGGACTACGCGCACCGCAAGACCGACGAGTTCAGCCAGCCGCTCAGCATCGTGCACCGCGATATCTCGCCGCAGAACATTCTGCTGAGCTGGGACGGCGGCGTGAAGATCGTCGACTTCGGCATCGCGCGCGCGCGCGACGTTCACGAAGAGCAAGGCGTCATCAAAGGCAAGTTCGCCTATATGTCGCCCGAGCAGGCGCGCGGCGAGCCGGTCGATTGTCGCAGCGACGTGTTCGCGGCGGGCATCGTGCTGTTCGAGCTGGTGTGCGCGCGCCCGCTGTTCCACGGCAAAGGCAAAGAAGCGCTCGAGATGGTCAAGAGCGGCGCGATTCCGCGGCCGCGCGACTTCGCACCGGAGCTCTCCGAGTCGCTCGAGCGGATCATCCTGCGCGCGCTGTCGTTCCATCGCGCCGATCGGTTCCAGACCGCACGCGATCTGCAACACGAGCTGCAGAAGTTTCAGCTCGAGTGGGGCAGCAAGACCGGATCGCTGATCGATTCGAACTCGCTCGCCTCGCAGCTCGCATCGCTGGTGCCGCCCGAGCAGCGCGTGGTCGCGCCGCGTCCGGTCGTCGAAGGTGATGGCCGCGCGCCGTCGGTCAGCGAGGACGTCTCGCACCCCGAGTCGGTGGTCGGCGAGGTCAGCGTCGCTGCGAAGGTGCCGGTCACGAATCTCACGAATCAGACCGGCGCAGAGCAGCCAGTGCCGAGCCGCGCGTCGACCCGCGAAGGCCGAGAACGCAAGTACGTCTACGTGCTCGAGGGCGTGTTGCGCGGGATGGCGGCGCTCGAGCGCAGGCTCGGTACGGCCGGCGCGACGCGGCTGGTCAACGAGTTCTACAAGGTCGCGCGCGACGTCGCGTTCAAGCACGACGCGCTACTCGACATCCCGCGGTTGCCGAGCGACGGCAAGGATGTGCCGGTCGGTGACGTGTCGCCGACGACGGGTGTGGGCGAAGCAATGCTGCGCGTTGTCGTCGGCTTGCCGATCGCAAGCGAGGACGACGCCGGCCGCGCGATCAAGCTCGCGCTCGCGCTCGTCGATACGCTCGACGGCATCGGGTCGGACGTCGAGCCCGAGCTGCGGCTCGCACTCGCGGTCCAGCGCGGCACCGCGCTCGTGCGCAAGGCAGATCCGAATCGCAAAGCGGGCGAGCTGCAGTTCGAGATCGAGGAGTCGACGAGCGGGTTCGCGCACAAGCTCGCGCGACAAGCGCGCGGCGCCGAGATCCTCGTCGGTGGTCGCGTGTTCCGCGCGGCGCGCTCGGAGTGGAACTTCGAGGCGCTGCCGGCGATCGATCTGCCCGACGACGGCCCGGGCGGCCCCGGCGGCAGCAAGAATACGAACCCCGACGAAGACACCGATCCGGGCGTCAAGCGCGCGCGTGTGTTTCGGCTGCGCGGCCCGAAGGAACGCTCGCATCGGTTGACAGAACGCCGCCACGTCGAGCGGCTGCACGGCCGCGACCTCGAGCTCAAGGCGCTGCGCGATGCGTGGCGCGACGTGCTCGTCACGCGGCGCAAGCGACAGATCGTGATCGTCGGCGATGCCGGCGTCGGCAAGCGCACGCTCGTGCGCTCGTTCCTCGAAGGCATCGCGCCGGGCGAAGCGGTCGTCGTGCGCACCGGTGCGCGCGTCGGCACGGCGATGACGCCGTACGGTGTGATCGCGGATCTCGCGCGCGACGTGCTCGGGCTCGCCGAGGACGCCGAGCCGCACGAGGTCGAGCGCCGCCTGCTGCGCGCGATGCCGCTCATCTACAACGACGCTTCCGAAGAGACCACGCGCGAAGCTCGCACCGCGTTGCAGATCTTCGGCATGCTGCTCGGCGCCCGCAACGAATCGCCCGGTGCCGGCGTCGACGCCGAGACGCGGCGGCAGACGCTGATGAAGATCCTGCTGCGCATCGAGCAGAAGCTCGAAGGCGACAAGCCGCTGATCCTCGTCGGCGAAGACATCCACTGGGCCGATCAGGACAGCCAGGAGCTGTTCGCCGGTCTACTCAAGGTCGGCACGCCGCGCCCGATCTTCGGCCTGATGACGTCGCGGCCCGAGCCGCGCATCTTGAAGCTCGCGAAGGAGCTCGGCACCGAGGTCGTTCACCTCGAGGAGCTGCCCGATGTCGCCCGCCGCGCGCTGCTCGCGGAGCGCTTTGTCCCCGGGCACGACATCGACGCTCTGATCGAGCAGATCGCCGCGCGCGCCGGCGGCAACGCGTTCTTCATCCAAGAGCTGCTCGACACGCTGACCGAACGCGGCATCCTCGTCGCCGACAGCGAGGACGGCGAGTACCCCGGCATGCTGCGCTGGGTGAAACGCGACGCGCCGATCCTCGTGCCATCGACCGTCGAGGACCTGATCCTGACGCGCATCGACGGCCTGCCGGCGGGCGAGAAGGACACCGTGATCCATGCGGCGGTGCTCGGCCGTCACATCTCGGCCGCGGCGCTGTCTGCTCTGCTCGGCCGTCCCATCCGACTCGAGCTCGACGACCTGGTGCGGCGCGGCCTGCTGTCACCGCACGACGGCGAATACCGCTTCAAGAACGACATGACGATGACGGTCGCGTACGGCCTCATCACGCACGAGACGCGCGTGCAGATGCACCGCGCCGTCGCGCAACGCATCGCAGGTGCCGCGAACTATCGCGTCGGCCAAGACGACGCCCTCATCGCTCGCCACCTCGAGCTCGCGGGCGACGACAGCGCAGCCGCCGAACGTTACCTGCGCGCCGCCACCCACGCCGTCGAGCTCGGCGGCAACGCCGATGCATTCCGCCAGCTGTCTCGCGCGCTCAAGCTGCTCCCCGGCGGCGATCACGAGCGCCGGTTCACGGCGCACCGTCTACGCGAGGAGATCCTGCGCCGGCTTGCAAAGCGCGCCCAGCAGCTGCGCGAGCTCCACGCGATGCGCAAAGAAGCCGAAGCGATCGGCGAACCGGGCAAGCTCGCCGCCGCGCACTGCGCGCTCGCGCAGTTCTACATCGACGTCGGCAAGCCGCCCGCCGCACTGCGCGCCGTGACACCGGCGCTGCAATACGCCCGCACCGCGAAGGATCTGCTCGGCGAAGCCGAGGCACTTCGCCTGCAGGCTGCGATCGCGCGCCTGGTCGGCAACGCCGAAGAATCGCTGCGCCTCGTCGAGCAAGCGCTCGAGCTCGTCGACACCGCGAACGCCGGCACCGAAGGTGGTCGCCCGCCGACGCCGGTGCTCGTGTCGCGCGCCACCATCCTCAACCAGCGCGGCACCACGCTGTGGAACATCGGCAAGCTCGAGCAATCGATCGAGAGCTACGCCGAGGCGCTCGTCATCTATCGCGCCGTCGGCATGGCGCGCCACGAAGCGCGCGCGCTCAACAACATGGGCATCGTGTTCGCCGCGCTCGGCGAGTACGAAGAAGCGCTCGCCCACTACAAGTCCGCGCTCAAGATCGACCAAGCGCTCGGCGAGCGCAGCGGCCTCGCGCTCAAGCTCGGCAACATCGGCCAGTGCTACGCCGACATCGGCGATGTCGAGCGCGCCGAGAGCTACCTAGCCCGCGCGCTCAAGGTAGCCGAGCAAACCGGCGATCTCTCCGCCGCCGCCGACGCCGCGGTCTCGTTCGGTCAATGCAAGATGCAGCGCAACGACGTGCACGGTGCGCTCGAGCTGTTCGAGAAAGGCCTCACCCTCGCGACCGAGAACCGCGAGCGCTACCAGGAAGTGCGCGCCCTCCAGTACATCGCGCTCGCGCACCTCAGCGCCGGCGATCCGCCCGAAGCCGCACTCGAGATGGCGAAATCCTCGACGGAGTGGGCGCGCAAGATGCCGATGCACGTCGGCATCATCTACGGCCTCACGTTCCAGTCACTGGCGTTCTCGCGCCTCGGCCGTCATGACGAAGCGATCGCCGCGAGCGACGAAGCGATGTCGCTGCTCGACAACACGCGCGCCGACGGTCTCGAGCACATCTTCCGCTGGCGCGCGACCGTGTGCGCAGCCGCCGGCAAGCCCGACGCCGCGCGCGCCGCCGAGGCGAAAGCGGCCGCCGAGGTCAACGCGAAGGCGCACAAGCTCCGCGATCCGGAGCTGCGCAAGACGTTCCTGGCGTCGCGCCGCCGTACGGTCTGAAGAGATCCCACTCTTCACACGCCGATCGCTCCCGTGTTATGCGGAGCGCATGTCGATCGCCATCCAGGTTCATGCAACCGATCCTGCTGCGCTCGCCGATCTCATCGCACGCACGATGCAAGGCAACGTGGTGATCGATCGCGAGCCCGAGGTTGCGCACCTGTCGGCGCTCGTCGCGCAAGAAGAGAGGGAGCTGCTGCGCCGCCGCGTCGCGTGGCACTGGCTCAACTCGCTGTCATCGTCGCGGCCGATCGACAAAGACAACGACTGGTCTGACATCTAAGCGCTGGTCATGATGAGCTGAAGTACGGTCGCCCGCGAGGGACTCCGTCGGCCCAAAGACGAGGCCTCTCGTCCGCGAGGGACTCCTTCGGCCTAGGGAGTGCGTGTCGCTCGAGGACTCGCGACACGCGGTTTTCTCAGGGCCTCAGTCGTGACCGCGCCGTGACGGGAGTCGTGGTAGACGGACAGCGTGAGCTCGGAGGCGTACGACGCGTTGATCGTAGGCGGAGGTCCGGCGGGCAGCACCTGCGCGCGCGTGCTGACGAAGGCGGGCGCCCGCGTCGCGATCCTCGATCGCGCCGAGTTTCCGCGCGTGAAGCTGTGCGCGGGCTGGCTGTCGCCGCCGTTCTGGGACGTGATCGGCCGCGCGCCGAGCGAGTACCCGCGCGGGCTGTGGGAGTGGCACACGTGCCACGTCCACTACCGCGGCAAGCAGTACTCGATGCCGGGTCACGGTTGGTTCATCCGGCGCTACGAGCTCGACAACTGGCTGCTCCACGAGAGCGGCGCCGAGCTGCACCTCGGCACGAACGTCAAGGACATCGTGCGCGAGCCCGACGGCACGTGGCGGATCGGCGAGCTGCGCGGCAAGTATCTCGTTGGCGCCGGCGGCACGCACTGCCCGGTCGCCCGCATGCTCGCGCCGGAGCGGCCGCGCCGCGCGGTCGGCGTGCAAGAGCTCGAGCTGCAGACCGATGCGAACGCGGTCGCGCGTACGCGCCTTGGCAAGGACGGCGAGCCCGAGCTCGTGCTGTTCGACGGACTCGGTGGCTATGGCTGGAACGTGCCGAAGAGCGACTGGCTCAACATCGGTTGCGGCACGCTCGACGCCACCGCAGTGCGCGACGCGTGGCAGATCACGCACGCGCTGCTGCGCGGCACCGGGCACGTGCCCACCGAAGCGGAGCCGCAGCTGGCGCACATGAAGGGGCACTCGTACTTCTTGTTCGATCCGGCGCACCTCGCGGGCGCGGCGAAGGACAACGCGTTTCTCGTCGGAGATTCGCTCGGTCTCGCGCATCCGCTGACTGCAGAGGGCATCGTGCCTGCCGTCACGAGCGGCCGCGTGCTCGCCGAAGCGTTGCTCGCGAGCGAGCCGTCGAGCTATGTCGCGCGGCTGCACGCGAATCCATTGCTGCAGGACTATCGGCGCACGTATCGAGTGATCGAAGCCGCACGCCGGCTCAAGAATCGCAACGGCAACGGCAAGCCAAAGCGCAACGGCACTGGCGCGAGCCGAACCGATCGCTTGGTCGCCCGCGGCTTCGCGTGGATGTTCTCGGGCGCGCGATTGCCCGCGCCGAAGCTGGTCGATTTCGTGTTGGATCGTGTCGTGAAGGAGGAGCGTCGTGTCAGCTAGCAGCACTGCCAGGGAATTGCTCTCGCAGATCGATGGCAAGCGCGCGAACGAGCTGGTTCGCGAAGCGCTCGCCGCGGCCGGCATCGTCGTCGGCGGCAGCGATCCGTGGGACATCGTTGTCCACGACGACCGGTTCTATCAGCGCCTGCTCCGCGACGGCTCGCTCGCGTTCGGCGAAGCGTACATGGACGGCTGGTGGGACTCGCCGAACCTCGATCAGACGATCGAACGTGTGTGCCGCGCGCGGCTGCGCGATTACGTCAAGCACAACTGGGTGCTCGTCGCGCACGCCGTCAAGGCGAAGGTGTTCAACGGTCAGAGCGTGACGCGTGCGTTCGAAGTCGGGAAGAAGCACTACGACATCGGCAACGATCTCTACGAGCCGATGCTCGGCAAGCGCATGCTGTACACGTGCGCGTACTGGAACGGGGCGAAGACGCTCGACGAGGCGCAGGACGCAAAGCTCGATCTCGTGTGCCGCAAGATCGGCCTCGAGCGCGGCATGCGCGTGCTCGATCTCGGCTGCGGCTGGGCCGGGTTTGCGGCGTTCGCCGCCGAGCGCTACGGCGTCGAGGTGGTCGGCTACACGGTGTCGGCCGAGCAGGTGAAGTGGGCGAACGACAAGTACCAGCACCTGCCGATCGACATTCGCCACGACGACTACCGCAAAGCGACCGGCACGTACGATCGCGTGGTGTCGATCGGGCTCATGGAGCACGTCGGGCCGAAGAACTATCGCGGCTACATGGAGCTCGTCGATCGCACGCTCGCACCCGGCGGCGTCGGCTTCATTCACACGATCACCGGCAACCGGATCTCGGCGCACATCGAGCCGTGGTTCGACAAGTACATCTTCCCGCACGCGGTGCTGCCGCATCCCGGCGCCGTGATCAGCGCGATGGCCGCGCTGTTCGTGCCCGAGGATATGCACAACATCGGCGAGCACTACGATCCGACGCTGATGGCGTGGTGGCACAACTTCGATGCGGCGTGGCCGCGGCTCGAGGCGAAGTACGGTCCGACGTTCTATCGGATGTGGAAGTACTACCTGCTCGGCTGTGCCGGCGGGTTTCGCGTGCGCGAGACGCAGCTGATGCAGATCGTGTTCACGCGCATCGGCACGAAGCAGCCGCCGCACGCGCGTTCGATCTAAGTTCGACCCGAGGTGCCGCCGTAGAGCGGCTCGCCGTCGTCGTCGTACGCGGGCGGCGCATAGATGTTGAGCGTGACGAGCGGTGTCTTGCCGGAGTTCTCGATCGCGTGCGGCTCGCCCTTCTCGATCAATAGCAGCGAGCCGACCGCGAGCTTCACGGTCTTGGTTCCCGACCGCGCGACTCCCTGCCCGCTCACGACGTAGAGCCACTGCTCGGCCCACGCGTGCTCGTTGGCGCTCGACTCGCCCGACGACTCGCCCGGTGCGATCGTCATCATCGCGGCCTGCGACGATGGCGTCTCGAGCAGAACTTCGAACTCACCGCGTCCCGTGGTCTTCGAGTGCTTCATGGCTGTGACTCGCGCGTGCGATGTAGTGAACCACGGCGACGAGACCGAGTGCGCCCGTGATCAGCGCGACCGGCGCGACGAGCAGCTCGACGGCGGCGACCGAGGACCGCACGACGAGCACGCCGATCGCGACGAGCTCGGCGACCGTCGCGGCCTTGCCGATCGCATTGGCTTGGAACGCGTGCTCGCCACGACCGTGCACGACGAGGCGATAGACCATTGCGAGCGGGATCAGCACCAGCTCGCGCGCGAGGATCAGCGCGATGATGCTCCACGGCACCGGGTCGTGGACCTGGATCGCGCCGAGCACGAGGAGGATGAACGCCTTGTCGGCGAGCGGATCGAGCCATTCGCCCGCCGACGGGCCGGTGTCACCGGTGCGGCGGCGCGCCCAACGCGCCACGGTGCCATCGGCCGCATCGGTGAGCGCGGCTAGCACGACGAGCGCGAGCGACAATCGCCAGTCGCCGTAAGTCAGCCAAAACGCGGCGGCGATCGGGATGCGCGAGAGCGTGAGCGCATGCGCGAGCCACATACGTAGGTATGGCGCAGCAATCGCCGCGCCACCATGCCGCAGCCCCGCGTGCCCGGTGAAGCGTGCATTTCCGACGCAGATCTGCCAGGTTCCGGCGGTGGCGGAGCCCGCACAACCGATCCCAGGACGCCGGCTGCTCGTCGGTCTCTTGATCGTGTTCTTGGCCGCGGTGATCCCGGGGGTCGTGGTGCCGACGCTGATGTGCCGGCCCGAGGAGAAGCAGCTGCCCGACCTCGGCAGCGTGCCCGGGTTCACGCTCGTCGATCAGCTCGGCCAGCCGTTCAGCGATGTGGTGATGCACGGCAAGGTGTCGATCGTCAGCTTCGTGTTCACGCGCTGCGACACGATCTGCCCCGTCATCTCGATGAAGATGGCACGCATCCAGGACAAGACGTTCGACATCGGCCGCGACCTCAAGCTGGTGTCGTTCTCCGTCGACCCCGCGTACGACACGCCGGAGCGGCTCGCCGCGTACGCGAAGAAGTACGGCGCGAACCCCGAGCGCTGGCGATTGGTCACCGGGCCATACGACGCGGTCTACAAGCTGATCGAGGGACCGTTCATGACGTCCATGATGCGTGTCGAGGATCGACCGACCGGCGCGCCCGATATCAAGCACGGCGGCTACTTCATGCTGCTCGACAAACAACTTCACATTCGCGGCATCTACGACTCCAATCTCGTCAACCAGCTCGACGCATTGATGCACGACGCACGGTACCTGGTCCGAACGTCGCGCTAAGCTCGCTGCGTTGGGCACGGTCATCAACGTCTGCCAGCTGATCCTCGGGATCGCGGTCCTCTATTGGGGAGCGGAGTGGTTGATTCGCGGCTCCGCAGCACTCGCACGCGCGTGGGGCGTCAAGCCGCTCGTGATCGGTTTGACCGTCGTCGCGTACGGCACCAGCGCGCCCGAGCTCGCGGTCGCGACGAAGACCGCGCTCGCGCACAGCCAGCCGATCGCGCTCGGCACCGTGATCGGATCGTGCGCGGCGAACATCTCGCTGATCTTGGGGCTGACCGCGCTGATCGCGCCGCCGACCGTCGACAGCCGCGTGATCCGCCGCGAGGTGCCCATCCTCGTCGGCTCGGCGATCGCGGTGCCGATCCTGTTTCGCAACGGCATCCTGTCGGAGCTCGAAGGCGCGCTGCTGATCCTGTGCGCGATCATCTTCACGATCGTCACGCTCACCGTCTCGGCGCGCCTCGATCCCGAGGCCGCCATCGCCGACGATCCCGAGCCGGAGCCCGAGCGCACGTCGCGATCGTCGTCGTCGATGTTGTCGGCGAGCAAAGCGGCGGAGAGCGGCGGCTCGATCGGCGGTCGCGGCCGGCCGCGCGCGTCGCGCAGCGTGTCCGTGCTGATGAGCCTCGTCGGCCTCGTCCTGCTCGTCACCGGCTCGCACTTCTTCGTAGGCGGCGGCCGCGCGATTGCCTACGAGCTCGACATGAGCGAGCGCATGCTCGGCCTCACTGTGATGGCGATCGGCTGTGCACTCCCGGAGCTGATCGGCTCGGTCGTTGCCGCCTCGCGTGGGCACTCCGCCTTGGCGATCGGCTCGGTGATCGGCTCGAACCTACTCAACGTGTTTCTGGTGCTCGGGGTCACGGCGTATCTGGGGCCGATCCGGCTTGGCGAACGCATGCATTTGGTCGATCTCGTCGGCCTGGTTGCAATCACGCTGCTGGGCGTTCTCACCCTGCGAGGCTCACGTAAAATCAGTAGGTTGGAGGGCGCCCTACTCGTTGCCGCGTACGTGGCCTTCCTCGTTTGCGCGGCCCTGTTCTAACTAGCGAATTCGAGGTCGCACGGGCATGCGACCCGGCGACTCAGGACCGAGAGTTACTGCCAGCACGTCGTGCTTTCGCAGATCTGCATGGCCCAGCTACAACGCCCGCCATGAAGCGTACTCTCGCCTTGTCGGTGGCGCTGGCCATGGGGTTGGTCAGCAGTGCTGCAGTCGCAGGTCCCCGGGGTTCGTACAAGTGGACGAACGAGGATCTGCTCGGCTCGCAGTACCAGGCGCCAAACCCGGCTGCCGTTGCGCACACGATCTACCTCAACAACTGCAAGCCAAGCGGCTGCCAGATCAAGCCGGGCTACGACAACGCGACGACGAACACGTCGAGCGTGCCGGATACGAACTCGACGATCTCGGCGTTCACCGGCAGCGACGCGGTCTGGCAGCAGGTCGTCACCTGCATCAAGCAGACGTACGCTGACTTCGACGTCGACATCGTTACCGAGCGCCCGGCGAGCGGCAACTACCACATGGCGATCGTCGCCGGTACGCCGGGCCAGGTGCAGATGCAGAACGGCGTGCTCGGTGTGTCGCCGTTCTCGTGCGGCTACATCAGCAACGCGGTCTCGTACACGTTCGCGAACCTGATCCCGAGCGACGTCGCCGAGATCTGCTGGACGGTCGCGCAAGAGACCGCGCACTCGTGGGGCCTCGATCACAAGTACGACAACCGCGATCCGATGACGTATCTGTCGGGCGGCCCGGCGATCAAGCGCTTCCAAAACGAAGCCGGATCGTGCGGCGAGTACAGCGCGCGCGCCTGCAGCTGCAACTACGCCGGCACCGGCACCGCGAAGATGAACAGCCACGCGCTGATCATGGCGACGTTCGGCTCGAGCGCGCCTGACGTCGTCCCGCCGACGATCACGATCACCTATCCGACGGAGGGCTCGCAGGTCACGCCTGGCTTCCCGGTGCAAGCACAGATCATGGACGACCGCATCGTCGCGAAGGCGGAGTTCCGCCTCGACGGCCAGCTGATCAAGACGCTCGAAGAAGGTCCGTGGAACTTCAACGCGCCGCCCACGCTCGGCCAAGGCAAGCACAAGGTGGAAGTCACCGGCATCGACCGTGGCGGCAACCAGGTCAAGGGCACGGTCAACGTCCAGTACGGCACCGTCTGCATGTCGGCGACCGACTGCACCACCGCGGGCAACGTCTGCATCGACGGCCACTGCGTCGCCGGCCCGGGCATGCCGGGCGGCCTCGGCTCGCCGTGCGCGGGCAACGCGGAGTGCGCGTCGAATCAGTGCGGCAGCGACGGCGCGGGCAACAGCTACTGCGTCGAGGCGTGCGACCTCGCCGCCAACGCGTGCCCGAGCGGCTTCGTGTGCCAGGACTCCGGCGGTGGCGCCGGTGTGTGCTGGCCGGGTGGCGAAGAAGACGGCGGCTTCTGCAACTCGGGTCGCAGCTCGAACGGCGCGCTGCTGCTGTTCATCGGTCTCGCCGCGATGTTTGTCACGCGCAAGCGCCGCAAGTAGCAAACACCAACGTTTCACACCGCCAAGCTCCCAAGCTTGCGTGGATCAGAAACTCAGCGAGTCCTGATTCATCGACCTTGGTGACTTGGCGGTTTATTTTTCGGCGAGCGCCGGGATAGCATTTGCAGATGCGTAGTCTCGCCGCTCTGGCCGTGGTGGCCCTGTTTGGAGCCCCGGCCTACGCCGAGCGGCCGCGCCTCGAGCGCGTGCCCGTCAAGCTCGATCCGGCGAAGGTGCCGGCGGTCGTCAACTCGAAGACCATCTTCCTCAACCGCTGCACCGGCGGCTGCAAGGTGACGACCGGCTTCACCGACTCGCGCACGAACAAGAGCGCGATCGGTCAGGGCACGCTGAGCGCGTACTCGTACGGCAACTCCTCGTGGTCCACCGTCGTGACATGCATGAAGAGCGTATTCTCGCGGTTCAACGTCACGGTCACCGACGTCGATCCGGGACCGATGGTCGATCACTTCGAGGTGATGATCGCCGGGACGCCCGGCCAGCTCGGGCTGCCGAGCAGCGTCGGTGGCATCGCCGAGTATTCGTGCAGTGCGCCCGGCGTGTGCTCGAAGTACATCCCGAACGCGCTCGTGTTCGCGTTCTCGGGCGTGTGGGGTGGCAACACGAACGAAATCTGCGCCGCAGCCGCGCAAGAGCTCGCGCACACGTGGACGCTCGATCACGTCGTCGATTCGAGCGATCCGATGACGTACTTCCCTTTCTCCGGCACGCGCCAGTTCAAGGACAACGTGCGGTGCGGCAGCGACTGCGTGAATGCGCAATCGCCGTTCGGCCTCGCGTGCACGACCGGAACCGGTTGCCCGGGTAGCCAGCCGTCGTGTCTGCACACGTGCATGAGCACGGGCGCGGCGACGCAGAATGACATCCAGATCCTGACCGCGCTCTTCGGTCCGGCGGGCGCGGTCGCGCCGACGCTGACGGTGACGAACCCGGCGAACGGCTCGACCCAGCAGCCCGGCTTCGCGATCACGGCCGAGTGCACACCGCCGGCCGGCAAGCTGATCCAGGAAGTGAACCTGTCGATCGACGGGCTGCCGAAAGCATCGCTCACCGTGCCGCCGTTCGCGTTCATGGCGCCGGCGAATATCGCGGAGGGTCCTCACAAGGTAACCGTGCTGTGCGCAACGAATGAGCAGGCGATCACGGTCGTCAATGCGGACGTTGTCGTCGGAACCGCGTGCAACAACGGCGCGTGCGCGATGCCGGGCTACATCTGTTTCAACGGCGCATGCATCGCCGGGCCCGAAGCGCCGGGCGGACTCGGCGCGGCGTGCAGCAGCAACGCTGATTGCATCTCGGGTGCGTGCGCGAGCGACGGCACGTTGATGACGTGCGTGATCCCGTGCGACCAGGCGATCGACAATTGCCCGAGCGGGTTTGGCTGCATCGACGACGGCACCGGGACCGGCGGCGGGCTGTGCTGGGTCGGCGCCGACGACGGCAGCGGCTGCTGCGAAACCAGCCCCGGCAACGGGCTCGGCTCGATGCTGCTCGCGCTCGGAATTGCAGCGACCTTGATCACGCGTCGACGCCGCCGGTCGATCTGATCAAGACCGAAGTTTCGTCGGTGATCATCGCAATTTGCGGGCGCCGGCGCGTGCCACCTTCCGTTCTCACCATCCGGAAGGGGAAGCCAGCGATTTCTCGCTAGGTTGCCCGGCCCGACCCGGGATAAGTAGAGAGTCCATGACTCGCCTCGGTGTTGCTGTCCTGTTGCTGCTCGCGCTGACCGTTCCGGCCAGCGCGCGCCCCGAGCTCCTCGTCATCGACGATCCGAACGCCGAGATCGGCGAGCGCCGGCACGACGGCCTCGCGCCGTACAACAGGCTCTTTCTCAACCGTTGCGCAGCCGGCTGTGTGATTCGCGTCGGCCCGTCAAGCTCGGTCGACAACACGTGGAGCATCAGCTCGCAGCGCACGCTCACCGCATTCCCCTACGGCGACGCGGTCTGGGCGCAGGTCGTC
>DATDCH010000436.1:0-2349 GCA_036524455.1 Kofleriaceae bacterium
ACAGATGTCGTCCGAGGCGCAGCGCTTCGTGCGGCTCGCGTTCCAGCGGCTCGTCACACCGGAGCGCACGCGCGCGATCGTCGACATCGCCGATCTGCTCGCACTGGCATCGAAGCGCGAGGAAGGCCAGCGCGTGATCGAGCAGCTCGTGCAAGCACGCCTGCTGATCGTGCAGGCACGCGGCGAGGCCGACGGGCATGCCGTCGAGATCGTCCACGAGTCGCTGATTACCGGCTGGCCGCGGCTGCGGCGCTGGCTCGATGAATCGCAGGAAGACTCGGCGATGCTCGCGCAGCTGCACAGCGCGGCAAAGCAGTGGGACAGTGCGGGACGGCCGGCGGGTCTGCTCTGGCGAGGCGAGGCTGCCGAGCAAGCACGCCGGTTCAATGCACGCTCGACGCGCGAGCTGCCCGAGCGCGAGCGTGCCTACCTCACCGCGGTGATCCGGCTCGCGACGCGTTCTACGCGAGTCAAGCGAATCGCGATCGGTGCGGTGATGGCGGTGCTCGGAGCGATCGCCGTCGCTGCGTTCGTGGTGATCGCGATGATCCGCGGCGCCGAGCAGACCGCGCGAGACGAAGCGACGCGCGCGCAATCCGAGGCACAGCGCGCGAAGGCGGCCGAGGACAACGCGAAGCTCGAGGCCGAGAAGGCGAAGGCGGCCGAGAAGCAGAGCGCCGATCGACTGCGCGAGATCGAGGAGAAGGATCAGGTCGTCGCGAAGGGGAAAGAGGATCTGCGCACCGCGAATACACGGCTGGAGGGTGCGCTCGGTGTCGCCGACGAGGCGCGCCGCAAGGCCGAGGCGGCGAACGCGGAGCTCAAGCGGATCAACGCGGCCCAGGAGGCGGAGCTGAAGAAATTGCGCAAGGCGAACCGCCCGTTCTAGAGATCCTCCACGCGCTCGCCCTCGCGAATCGCGCGCACCGCCACCGCACATGCTTTGTAGGCGGGTTGGCGCGAGTCCGGATCGAACGCAGGAAACGTCAGCTGGTTGGTTCGTACGTAGTGCATGGGGATGAACGCATGGCTCGCCTGCACGCACTGCGTGACGAACGCGCGCGCGGTCATGCGTCCACGGCGTGATTCGACGACCACGAGCTGACCCGGTGAGATGCGGAGCGCCGCCGCATCGACGGGGTTGAGCTCGACATACGGCTCGGTCGCTCCGAGCTTGTCGAGCACGGCCGATTTGCCGGTGCGCGTGAGCGTGTGCCATTGGCTCGAGCTGCCGCGCCCGGTCAGCAGCGTGAACGGAAACTTGGTGTCCGTCGGCTCGGGGACTCGCTGCGGCTCGCCGAAGATGAACCGCGCCTTGCCGTCGGCGTGACAGAACGTGCCGTCTGCGAACAGGCGGCGTTCGCTGCGCGGCTCGATCGCGGCTGTCTCGGGCAGCGGCCACTGCACACCGCCCGCACGCTCGAGGTCGGCGTAGCCGGCGATGCCGGTGATGTCACACGGCTGCCCGCGCGTGAGCTCGCGGAGAATCCGAAATACCGCCTCGGGCGACGACCAGTCGCGAAACAGGTCGCCGCAACCCCATGCTTCGGCGACGAGCTTGAAGATGTAGAAGTCGGCGAGCGCCTGACCCGGCGCATGAGCGACGCGCTTGATGAGGCCGATCCGGCGCTCCGAGTTGATGAACGTGCCGTCCTTCTCGCCCCAGCCGGCCGCCGGCAGCATGACGTGCGCGTGGCGCGCGGTTTCGGTCGTGGCGTACATGTCTTGGACGACGAGCAGGTCGAGGCGGCGCAGCACATCGACCGCGTCGGACTGGTTGATCCACGAGTGCGCAGAATTGGTCGCCACGATCCACAGCGCGCGGATCTTGCCGCGGTTGATCGACTCGAGGATCTGGTCGTACGCGAGGCTGTTCTTCGTCGGAATTCGCGCAGCGTCGATACCGAGGACGCCGGCGACTTTGTGGCGATGGTCTTCGCGCGTGAAGTCGTGACCGCCGAGCATGTTTGTCGTGTTCGCGAACAGGCGCGAGCCCATCGCGTTGCACTGGCCGGTGATCGAATTCGCACCGGTACCGGGGCGACCGATGTTGCCCGTCATCAGCGCGAGGTTGATGAGCGCCTGTGCGACACGCACGCCCTCGTGGCTCTGATTGACGCCCATCGTCCACCAAAACGAAACGCGCTCGCCGCGATGAATGTGATCGGCGAGCTGCTCGAGGGCTGACGCGGACAGAGCGGTCGCCTCGCTCACGCGGTCGAGCGTGTACGGTGCGACGTGCGCGGCGAATTCGGCGAACCCGTTCGTGTGCGCATCGATGAAGTCGCGATCGATCCAGCCGCGCTGCACGAGCAGATTGGCGATCCCGTAGAACAGGACGAGGTCCGA